>CANQAR010000068.1 GCA_947588845.1 uncultured Lachnospiraceae bacterium | reverse complement strand
AACAGTATACTGCTTCTCTCCCGTCAGGGTCAGGTCAAAGACAACCTCGTCACCGTCCTTCATCCCGCCGCGCTCAAATACTTTTCCAAGCTGTACGCGGGTCTCATAGTTGGTGAGCGTTTTAATTCTGACTTTTTCTCCCTGGAATTTCGGATTCTCAGGAATCTTGAATTCCACGTAGTTCCTTACATAGCCATCCGGTGTCGTCAGCTCCGCCAGGTAATAGGTACCGTGCTTCAGGCCGTAGAATGTCTCACTGGCTGCGCCATTCATCTCAGCCTTCCATCTCAGTTCCTTCCCGTCCGGATAATAAGAGTTCTTCTCCAGATTTACAATGGCTGTTTCCAGTTCCTCAACACTTGCATCCTTAATGTCCTTTCCAAGCTTCGAAGCATCAATGACTGCAAGCTCTACCTCATCATGGCGATCCAAAAGCTTCGACACTTTCCTGAATTCCATCTTATACAGACGGTCGTACATGATCAGGGTGTCATCGCTGCCGTTTTCGCCTGTTTCCACTTTTCCATTCTCAGCGCCGTCTACTGCCGCGCCGTCAACTATGGCCACAACAGTCTTTCCTTTGCCGGTTTCATCGTAATCGATCTTAACACTGAACTTGATGTCCACCGCAAGCGCGTAGCCGTCTACGACCGCTTTCTCACGCAGAATATAAGTACCCTCTACAAGACCCTGAACAACATACGGTTTATCTGTGGAAACCCACTCAAGATCTTCGTTGAATTCCGTGCTGACTTTGCCAGTGCCATTCTCATCAAGTATCTGCAGTGTCGCTCCTTTAAGTTCCTCTGCGCCGCTGATATCCCGCTTGCTGACCTCAAAGGACGTCGCTTTATTTGTTACCTCATATTTTGCTGCCTCATAGACGCCGTTCTCCAGTCTGTCAGAAATCTCAACTTTGATCGATTCCGACTTCACAAATCCTGCCGGTACATTCGTCTCGGTCAATGTGTACGTGCCTTCCGGCAGATTTCTGATTTCCTCAGATACGTAGGAGCCATCTTCCTGACGGTTCTTACTGCCCAGAGTGATCTTCAGCAGAAGTCTGGTATCGGATCCTGTTATCTCATCAGCAGTCAGCAGGAACTCAATCGTCTCGCCTTCCTTCAGTTCATAATCAGGCTCCATTTTCTTTGTGACCTGGAATACTGTGTCGCGGTCTGTCATCGTAATTGTGACGACGCCGGTATCCTCTGCAGCAATTCCCTTATCGCAGTCAATAGTGCCGTCTGTATTTACTGTAAATGGAACATCATCAGCATATACGTATCCGGTCGGGGCTTCTGCCTCTGTCAGAACATAGCTGCCCGGAGCCAGACCTTCATATGTCTGCACCACCGGAGACCCGTCAGACGTTATTTCAGTCGTCCAGGAAAGCTCCTCATCAGAGAATACAGTCGTTGCAAGGTTACCTTTTGTATCATCTGCATTCAGGACATGAACTTCAAGTTTTGCACCTTTAAGCCCTTTCCCATGTTCATCCACCTTCGCAAATGCTATCTTGGTAGTTTTATTTACAACCGGCTCTGTAAGTACGGCAAGTGCTGCATCTTCGCCCTCACTATCAGGATTAGACATTCTATCTGTAATCTTGAACGGAACCGGATTTGCATAGACATATCCAGCCGGTGCCGAAGTTTCAGTCAATGTGTACTCGCCTACCGGCAGACCATACACGGTATCGGACAGATAAACTGTTTTTCCGTCTTCCGTCGTTGATGTTTCTCTGCCGTTTGTCTCAGTTGAGATGATGGCCTTTCCTGCTTCTTTGCCTTCACTATCCGTGATAGTAAATTCCACTACATCTCCAGCCTTCAGGCCGCCGCGTTCAAACACCTTGCCCGCCTGGAAACGTGTCTTATAATTGGTAAGAGTCACAATTTCCACTTTCGTCTGATAAGCCGGATTCTCATCTACATGGAATGACTTGAAGTTCTTTGCATAGCCAGACGGTGCATCCAGCTCTACCAGATAATAATCACCTGGCTCAAGTCCGTAGACAACATGCCCTTTTTCAGCATTCATCTCAGCTTTCCATCGCAATGTTTCACCTTTCAGCCTTACAACTTCCAGATCTTCGATGTTTGCCTCCTCAATGTCTTTGACCTTCGTGGCATCAATGATTGCCAGCTCTACTTCATCATGGCGGGTCAAGTCCTCTGTTATTTTCTTAAATTCTATCTGGTACAGCGCATCTTTCATCTCTACTGTTACCAGATTCTGATTCGACTTTTCATCTTCAGCCACTATGAATTCAACCGGCTCCGCCACTGTGAATCCGGCCGGAGCGTCAGTCTCTACCAGATAGTAGGTTCCTGCCTTCAGTCCGGTGATTCTGTGCGGCTCTCCGTCGGTCGTCCACTGTGTCACCGCATAATTCGAACCTTCTACGATGTCTCTATCAGTCGCCACCCTGCCATCCGGACTATCTTTTCTGATCTCCAGCTTCGCTCCGATGACAGGATTACCATCTTCATCCAGCTTCTCAAAACTGCGCTCTGTCAGTTTATCTGTCATGATGATTTCATTGCCGGACAACGTACCTTCTGTGCCAGTCAGAGTCACCTTTGTCGATCCCACACCTTCGTCATCATATACTACTTCCAGCTTAAATGGGATATCCTGTGCAAGCGTATAGCCGTCTACCGCCACACTTTCATGCAGGATATAGTTTCCAGGAGCAAGACCATAAATTACTCTTTCTTTTCCTGTTGAATCCCATTCCAGCGGTTCGCTTTCATATGGGCTGCTTGCAAGAGTTTTTCCATCTTCTTTGAGAATCTGCAGGTGTGCGCCCACAAGATACTCATCTGCGCCAATGATACTCTTCTTGCTGACTGCAAATTCAGTTGCCCTGTTCGTGACCGAAACTTCTTCGACGTTAATCGTTACCTCATTCTTCATATCTTTTTGAATAGAGAACGTCTTTGTTTCATCCTTGATAAAATTGTCAGGAGCCTTTGTCTCTATCAGATCATACTCTTTTTCTGTCGTCAGGCCTCTAACTTCGATCACATTCTGCTCTGCGTTCAATCTTTCCGTCCTTACAAGCTCGCCTGTATCGTGCTCGCGAATTTCAAATTCAATAAATTCATCGCCCGTAAGTACATAAGCCGGAGCAAACGTCTTGGTAATCCTTAAAAGAGTTTCCCCATCACTGATGCTTTCCACAGTCAACGGATCTGAATTAGTCATTCCAACTGTAAAGGTTTTATCCTCCGGATTTCTCTGATATCCATCTGGAGCCGTCTCTTCATGCAGGATATATTTCTTTCCCGCAGTAAGACCCTTTACTGTAACAGGATTTCCAGAACTCATCCAAGACAGTTCTTTTTGTCCATCCTTTTCTACAATTCCTCCGCCTTCAATAGAATTCGGAATTGTAACAACATCCCCCGTTTCACCATCCAAGATCTGCAGGGTTGCACCAGCTACAGATTTTGCAGGATCGGACAGATCCACTTTATCAAACCGCATCACTGTGAGATCATCAGTCATTACGATTGTATCCGTGGTATCTTCTCTAAGAGCACTTGAAGTTACTTTCCCGTCCGTCCCGATTGTGAACGTGATGTCTTCTGCCTGCGTATAACCTGCCGGAGGCGTGATTTCGTGGAGCGTATACTCAACATCCGTCTCCAGGCCATCGACTATCCATTCACTCTCTGTCGTAGAACCAATGTATCTAATCCGTGTGCCCTTTTCCAAAATCTCCAGTTCGGCACCGGCAAGCAGTTTACTCGTACCAACCAGCTTTTCCTTACTGATCTTCACTCGAGTCTGGGTGTTGGTTACTTCCACCCCAACATCAACCACTTCACCTGATTCATCGTCAGTAATTTTAATCCCCTCAATTTTCTCAGCAAGCTTAAATCCCTTAGGTGCTGATTTCTCTGTAAGATTATAGGTTCCAACTGGAAGTCCATATACTGTAACCGTATCCCAACTGTCAATCGTAATTGTATTTTTATACTCTCCATCCGTTTGTGTGATTTCAAATACAGCTTTTTCACCCTCTGGCCAAGTTGTAATTGGGATTCCATCCGGGTCTACTAATTTCTTGGTGAGGCTGAATTGCGTCGGTTTGTTGGGTATCGCATTTCCATTATTTACAGCGACGCTGGTACTGTTCCCTAATTCTACTGAATAAGACTTTGGATCTTTGATATAACCAGCCGGAGCGGTAATTTCTTTTACCCAGATTTTCTGTCCTGCGTAAATTGGTTTATTACCGCCGTCAGCGCTGTACGTTGCCACTCCATCAGCACCTGTTGTCATTGTGCCAAGAAGACTACCATCCGTACATTCTTCATCACTATAAACTCCAAATACTGCACCCTCCAGTGGTTTTCCTCCGAGTCCAGTCTTTTTCAGAGAAATAGTTGCTTCCGTCCAGTTGTTAAACGTTATGGGTTCGGCAGCTCTCTCTCCACTAGGTTTGCCGTCTTCGCCGTTTTCCTTCGTTATGATCTGTGTGTTTTCCTTTACCGTATACTTATATTGAGTATATGTTACCGTAATTTCTTTAAATTTATTGCTGGTTGTTGTATGCTCCAACGTCACAGTCTCACTTTTTACAAGACTTCTTTCAAGCGTAACGTCGATTTTATACAGCGACTGATCATACACCGTCTTGCCGTCAGAAGGATCTTTCTCCCGTAAATAGAATGTATAGGGAACCGTCTTGTTCTCGTCTTTCGATGGATCGAAACCCGTAATCAGGTCGCTCATATACCCGTCCAGCGTGAACGTAACATTTCCTTCATCGTTGTTTTTCTCGGTCGCAATGACTTTCTTATCCTTATCGAGCAGTTCAAATGTGAACGGATCCTTTGCCGGTTCACCGTTCAGCTGCTTCTTTGCAGGGATTGTGACATCCAGCACAGCAAAGTTAATTTCAGTATTCTCATTAATTCCAAAATACAGACCGCCGTTGCACCCGATTCCTCCACCATGCACAGTGGATTTGTTTCCAGAGATGAGAACACCATTAGTCGGAACCTTGCTCTTAGACTCCTCCGAGGGATCTGCAACAAGGGCAACATCTGTGCGCGTGTATCCTATCACTTCATTGTCTTTAATCTTACGGCCTTTTTCAATCTGATTTCCATCCTGCCCGGCAGTAACCGTATAGTTTGCAGATCCCCCGCCTACCATATAGTTGCTGACAATAGTGGAACCGGCGGTGTAAAAGTCCATTGAGTTGGAACCCCTGATTCCTGCCGCGTATGCCACCTTGTAATGATCAATGATCTCAGCAGTTGCTTCACTTTTTCCTCCGTACCACATAGTGTGCGTCGTCCCGTGAGCAGTATTTCCATAAAGTGCCACACCATCTAGTGCCACAATCGACATTTCACCGTGGCAGCATCCGGCAATTCCTCCGCCAAAACCATCTGCGGTGTTATCTGTTATTTTTGCGTTGATCAGTGTCGCTATACCGCCATTATTGATGTACAGTCCGCCGCCGCCAATGTCCGTCGTGGAGTTGCAGGTGTTATTTATAATCTGTCCACCGCTTATTGTAGCCGTTCCCCAAACAAAAATGCCGCCGCCTTCACCTGCAAAATATTGTCTGCTGCCATCAATAGTTTGGTTATTAGAAACGGTACCTCCTTCCATTGTGAAGGTTCCTTTCTGGCCAACAAAAATGCCGCCGCCACGTTGCGCTGTGTTATTTCTGATCGTTCCTTTTCTTAGTTCGAGACTTCCGTTTTCAACATAGATACCGCCGCCAACGCTACATGTTCCGTCATCACGATCTTCCAAACCGCTGCCCGCTATTACAGTACCTGTACCACCTGTAACGGTCACACCATCAAGAATAACTTTACCTCCATTGATGATGCGGATAGCACTTCTACTTTGGCCGCTCGCATCAATTGTGCCGCTGCCATTGAAGGTAACTGTACAACCATCGATCACGTAAGCACCCTTGTGTATGCCATTCACGGTGATTGATCCACCCGTCGTGATTGTTTGTGTATCATTAGCCATGGTAGAAAAAGGCATATTGATCGTCGTGATGTTATTCTTGCCGCTCCTCAGCGACAGGTTCAGCACCGGATTCGCCACGCTTTCCAGCTCGCTTACCGGGATCTGGATCGTCTGCGTCCAGTTCTCGTTCACGCCGAGGGCTTCCGAGTTCTTTATCTTATTATTTTTGAGATTTTCCCCGTTTGACTGAAAGTTGACTTCCACGGGCGTCCCCTGTGCCTCACCTTCTGTTGTTCCACCTTCGCTGTTCTCTTCCTCACCGTCCACCACGGACGGAACCAGAGTCAGCTCCTTTTCTCCGATTCCCTTGAGGGATTCCACATTTACTTCAAAGGTCACGACTTCTCCGGAAGATTCTTCGCCTTCTCCCGTCTCCCCGTCTTCCTGTGTCCCATCGCCGGTCTGCTCCAGCGTGAGCACATAGTTATTAGGGTTTGTCGGGTCTACCTGGGTAAAAAAACTACCAGTTATCGTGAAGTGCTCTACCTCGACTGCCACAGACGCGTCTTCCGGGGTCGCGTCATCAGCCACGGTCGTATCGTTCACATCTGTGATCTCATTGGTGGCCGTGTCCATCTGGAATCCGGCTGTCTCAATCTGAGACATATCTTCCGGCACGTCTTCTTCGACGGTTTCAGCCACAGCGATATTCTCAAAGGTCACCTGTACCGGAAGAAGCGGCTGCACAATCTCGCCGTTCACCCAGAGATTGATGTCGTACGCCACATATCCGGCCACTTTCATGCCGTCTTCTTCAGCGAGCGCCGCGAGCTGCTCTTCGAGCGCGGCTTTCTGCTCCTCGGTCAGAGGCTCCGCCGTCATCGTAACTTCGGAAGCCGGCACCGCGAATGCTCCGTCCGGCGCGTTCAGCTTCACGACTTTGCCGTCTTTTGTCGAAACCTCAAAAACAGCCGCCTCAGAGATACCCTGCTCTTCCAGAATCATCTCTGACTCTGATTCAGCTTCTGTGATCCCTGACTCTGGTTCGGACTCTGACTCCGCCTCTGTCATGGCTTCCGTCACCAGCTCGATCCCGGTTTCTGACTCTGACGCACCTTCCGTCGCCGGCTCGATTCCGGTTTCCGCCTCTGACGCATCTTCTGTCACTGGCTCAATTCCGGTTTCCGCCTCTGACGCATCTTCTGTCGCTGACTCAGTTCCGGTTTCCGTCGCCAGTTCGGTTTCTATTTCCGATCCCGACTCTGCTTCCGTCACTGGCTCGATCTCCACCCCGGATTCGGATTCAGACTCCGTTTCGCTTTCTGCCTGTGCGTCGGTTTCCTTGTTTTCACTTACAAGGCCAATGGTCAGACCTCTTCCGGAAGCCAGAGCAGATGTAGGCAAACTGCTGAAGATCAAAGCCACTGTGAGAATTGACGCAAGCAGTCTTTCCCATTTCCTTTTCTTTCCCATAGTTTGCTCCTTTCCCATTTTGTTTCTTCTATATGAACCGGATGCTGCTCTACCCCCTGTCTGGCAGAATTATCCTGCAAAGCAGAGGGCTGAACTTTAATGTTGCTATGAAATTCAGATTTTAGAGTGTTCCTGTATCATATACTTTGAAAATCTCGAACGGCGGATATAAACTTTTTAATAAGGAAGCACCACGGTTCCGGTTCTTCCTGCCTCCGTTCTGTCTGTTACATTGCGGGCTATTTTCCCACTGCCAGTCTCCTCGATACTGACTACTTCTCTCCTTGCCGCAGCTGCTTTGAATTCCATCTTCACGGATACGGTTCCATCTTCTACATCGAGCGTCTCGCCTTCAGACTCAAGCGTCACATCATAGAAGGTGTAACTCGCGTTCTCGTCTGTTCCAACACTCTGCCGCGCCGCCTCTTTCGCCGCTTCGTACTCCGCGCTTCCTTCTTCCAGGCGGGTAACTTTTACAATTGTGTCAGCAGGGAGCTGCGCCGCTTCGGAAGCGACGACCGTGACTGCCACTTCACCATTTTCATACGTGATCGTTCCGGATACGCAGGTTCCGGATTCCTCTTCCGGCGCTTCCGCTTCCATATTTTCCGGCGCATCTGCGTTTTCTGGCGTCTCCGCATCCTCTCCGGCCTCTGCTTCCGCATCTTCCGGCACTTCTGCGTTTTCCGGCGTCTCCGCGTCCTTTCCGGCCTCTGCTTCCGCATCTTCCGGCACTTCTGCGTTTTCCGGCGTTTCCGCATCTTCTCCGGCTTCCGTATCTTCCGAAATTTTTACGTCCTCTTCTGCTTCACTCTCCGCGTCTTCCCCGGCCATCTCCGGAGCTGCAGCTCCCGGTACCTGCTCGTCCTCGATCATCACGACCTGAACTACTTCCAGTCCTTCTTCCCCCGCCGCATCAGCCTCGGGGCTTTCCGCAGGCAAAGCGTCACTGTTCTCAGATTCCGGAACTATTTCCTGAACTGCCGGAATTTCATCGCTGTCTATGATATCCTCAGCGCTGGCTGTCATCTCAAAGCCTGCTCCAGCCATGACCATCATTGCCATAAGGGAGTACATTGTCATCTTTCCTGTTCTGTTCCATCTCTTTTTCACGTTCTCATCTCCTTTTTACTGCCTGTTTTGTGTTTCATTTACCGTTCGATCTTATTATACGGATCGCTCATTACATCCTTGTTACCTTTCTTAAATTTCTGAAATGACCCTCCGGATTTTCCGTTTCTGTCCTGGTAACCTGCAGTCCTCCGCGTCACAGGACCGCTTCCATGTCCGCTTTGTTGAAGGGAATCTCCAGATCCTGACAGATACAGTGCAGAAGGTCCATCTCGCTCTGAAATTCCCTTATGGAAGTTCTGTCCGAATTCATCAGGATCCCCTGCCAGCCGCTTTGTCTCCGGCTCTGTACAACGATATCGAAGGTCCGGCATCTGCCGCTCTGCCGCTGCAGCTCTTCGTCATCCATCAGCTTTGCCGGCATGTGAATTCTCCCCTTCAGCTTTTCCGGTTTGAAAAAAGTCCGCCTCACCTGAAACGCCTGCGGGTATCCGACCCTCTCGAATACATCGTCCATCTGCAGCAGCAGTCCGCTGCATCCCGAAAACAGCAGCGGCACAAGCATCAGTTTGCTGTACACTCTGCCCGACAGATCGTTTCCATACTCGTCAATGCAGATTCTCACCATGTTCATTGAAAAAACCGCCGCTTTCCTCATTTCCCGATCGCCTCCTGCCATTGAAGCGAAAGATCTCTGAGCTCATAGTGCAGCTCAAGCTTCCGCTGCCTTATTTTTTTCAGAAATTTCTTTTTGATCCGCTCCGCCACTGCCAGCCCCGCCTCATAGGAACAGGCCGACAGCAGTATCACATACTGAACCGGGCTGCTCCTTGCCACCACATCCCCGATGCGGAGGAGCTCCTTTACAACCTGTTCCAGTATGGCGGCTCCTTCAAGAAGTCCGGAATCAATTTTGCTCTCCCTCCTGGTCTGGAGTTTCCCGGTACGCTGGACTGTCAGAAGCAGGATATATTCGGAGATTCCGACCCGGTCGATCCGTCTCATCTCCAGGCGGTAAATCTGCCGGAATATCTGGTAATCACAGAAGAACGCACCTTTCGGCTTCTCCTTTTCGCTCACTTCCCACACAATATCGGAAATGGCGGCCGCCTGCATCCGGCTGTCCGCCTCGTTTTCCCGAAAAACTCCCTGCAGCTTTTCCGGCGTCTTTATTCCCAGATTTTCATAGAACTGTGTCTTTGCCCGGTCATACTGAAACAGCGCCTGATCATATTTCTTCTGTTTCTGAAGGCTCTTGACCAGCCAGTACTGCATGTCTTCGTCCAGGGGTTCCTGCGTCACAACTTTCTGGCAGAGCGTCTCTATCTCCGCCCACCGGTCTTCCTGTTCATAAATGCCGCTCAGCATTTTCGCCGCTTCCAGATACATGGTCCGGTATTTCAGAATATGGGACTGCAGCCACGGTTCACAGGCCAGTCTTGCCGAGATATTCCCCCGGTAACAGCTGATTGCTTTCCGGCACAGTTCTTTCCGACCGGAATTGTCCGTCTGCTTTTTTATGTCCCCCATGATATCCTCAAACTGTTCGTAATCCGTCTCGACCGGAATATCCAGATTCCACTGATATCCTCCCGGCAGGGTACAGATATAGTCCTCCAGCCCCAGTTCCTTCAGTCTGCTCCGAAGACGGCACATCAGGGTCCTCAGCGCGCTTTCCGGATTCCTTGAATTTCCTGACCAGAATTCCTCGTTCAGCCGCCTGCTCATCACGGGCTTGTCTCTGTGCATGATAATGTAAGCCAGTACCTGCACCATTTTGTTTGCGTAAATGTCTTCTTCCCTGAGAACGGATGTCCCGTTTGTCAGAGAAAAACTTCCGAACAATGTCACTCTCACCGATTCTTTTTTCATTTTATTTTTCCTCTGCCATGTCAGTTTCCTGCTGTCCATTCCCGGCAGAGAGCGCCGAGTCCATGAGACGCAGCATTTCCATTACGCTTCTGAATAGTATCTTTTTGTCTTCCTGAATCCAGTGGATCTGCCCCTGCCAGGTGCATTTCTGGCGGGCGATAATATCCACGACAAATGTCTGCCTTTCTCCGTTTCCCGCATTTTTCCTCGTATTCATAAGATCCTTCCCACGCTTTTCCTGTTTTTGCATGTTAATCTCCTTCGGGATATAAACCGCCTCTGTTATTTATTGCTTACTTTTGTTTTTCCGTTATTCATTTTATTTAAATAATAATATTTATTATTGTTATAGTATTACAATTATACTATACCTTCTCTCTTTCTGTTGCGCGCGTTAGGAAAGAAACTTTACCACTTTGGAAATAATAACTGTGGTCTTCTTGTTTTCCAAAATTATCTGTGGTAAGATAATTTGCTATTTGAACAGGGAAAAGAATAAGAAAGAAGTGAATTTATGAAAAAAAGTCAGATTATTCTGTACAGTGTATGTTTCGCCATGATCTGCGCTGTTATGGTATTTCTGGCGTATCTCTTTCTTGCCGCGGACGACTGGCAGTCTCTTTCTGCCATCTTCGGCGCATACCGTATCCCTGCCGGAATCTTCGCCATACTTTTTCTTCTGGTCTGCGGCATCTCTGTATTCAGTCTGGTGAAGTCCCGTCTGTCTGCTCTTAACGAATACCGCTCGCTGTCTGTCCGCTATTCCATGCTGCTGGACAGCTGCCGCAGTATGGAGCGCAGCATACGGGAAACGGCAGTCCTGCGGCACGAATGGAAGAATCATGTTACGAGCCTTCACCTTCTGGCGAAGCAGGGCGATATCCGGGGACTGGAACAGGCGCTCGACCAGCTGGACAGCCAGCTGAAACAGCTTTCTCTCCGAAAATTCAGCAGCAACTTTTCCGTCAACATCATCCTGCAGAATGCTGCCGCGAGGGCAGAGGACAAAGAAATTTTTTTTGAAGCTTTCGCGCCTCTTCCGGAAGAACTGGGAATTGAAAACGCCGACCTGTGTTCTCTCCTTATCAATATGCTGGACAACGCCATTGAAGCGGCCTCCCGTGCGGATTCCGGCAGCCGCCGGATATCAATCAGCCTGAAACTCCTGCAGAATTTTCTCACGATCAAATGCGAGAACAGCTGTTCCGGCTCCGCTTCGCCAGAGAAGGGCAATGTGCCGTCCGTGGAAATCACCCCCCCCAGTGAGCATGGTTACGGTATCGCACAGATGCGCCTTATTGCAAAAAAATACGGCGGAATCCTGGATATTTCCCGGACGCCGGACGCATTTACCGTTCAGACGGCGCTGAACCTGAAAAACGGACATTAAATCAGAATCGGGCAGGAGGCAGTTTTCCCTCCTGCCCACAAAAAGAACCCGGAAAACGTCATGTTTCCGGGCCTTTGTCTTTTTTTCTTTTATCTGCTGTTCAGAAATCTTGTCAGAGCTTTTTGAAATTTTCCGGCATAACGGCGGCTTATGGGAGCGCGGCTGCCTCCCGCCAGCCCCACTTCCTGGGGCGTCATCTGCACAACCTTTGCCAGATTAATGAGATAACTGCCATGGCAGCGGGAAAACTGCCGCGAGGGAAGCATTTTCTCCGCCTGCGTCAAGGACATCCAGAAGAACTGCTCCTGATCCTCCAGTACAAAGACGCAGCCATGGTTGCGGCTCTCTACATAGCGGATTGCGGAAAGCGGCAGGACCGTGGTTTTTTTTCCCTACCGTCACGTTCACCGTGGTTGGCGTATGGTTGAGACGTATGTCATCGGCCAGCACCCGCCTCAATTCTTCCCATTTCACAGGCTTGAGCAGATACTGTATCGGCCTGACCCCGTAGCCCTCCAGGAGAAAATCCGTGGAACTGGTAATAAAGAGAATGGAAATCTCATCGTTCTTCTGCCGGAACTCGTAGGCAAACTCTATACCATTCTTCCCCGGCATCAGGATGTCCAGGCAAAGCAGATCAAAACGCTCCCCTGCCTCCATCGCTTCCCGAAGCCCTCTTATCGAAGAGAACATACTGATCTGGTGCCGCACATCCATCTCCCGGAGAATCTTGCCGCACATTCTGCCAAAATCCTCCAGAAATATGTTCTCGTCATCACAGACTGCCACATGATACATTCCGCCGCCTCCTTGTTTCTTCCCATGTTCGGTAATTTCATCTCTCCGCCTCTTTTAAGCGGGAAAGTCCCGCATTTTCTGTCACGCAAAAACCGCCGCCGCGCGCAGCACAATGTGCAGAAGCAGATTTGTCTCATACATAAAGCTCAGGACCTCACTCTCCCGCACCATCCGCAGAATGGCCTGTCCCTGCGAAGTCGCCTCAAACACGGAAAGCAGCAGAAAGAACAGACACAGCGCGAGCAGGCCCTGCACCAGTCCAAGCGCTCCTCCCGCCAGCCTGTTTGCCAGCCGGATCCCGGGAACACGGGCCAGCTGATCGAGGAACCTGGTCACAAACCACAGCGCGATATGCACCAGCAGCACCGCCAGAATAAACGACACGGCATTTAATATCGCGGTCGCCACATAATTGATCACATAATCCTGAAAGGTACTCACTCCCAGGCTCAGATATCCTGCATTGTTGTTGTATTTTACAAGCTGGTCCTGCAAAAATTCCGGAAGCGGCAGGCTCTGGATGATCTGCGTCTGCACCTCATCCGGCAGTATGCGCAGATCCGGTATGTTCTGCGTTACGTTCTCCCCAATCCGGGAGGACACCGCGTTCTGGCACTGCTCCACAAGATACGGATAGACCGGCGTCTGTTCTTTCAGAAACTGCGTGAGGTACGGGAGCAGCAGCGAAACCAGCACGATCGAACCGGCCAGCGACAGCATGGCTGTCAGTTTGCGCACAAATCCTTTGCGGAATCCGCTGAGCGCAAACAGGATAATGACAAGCAGAACAATGATTTCAAGCTGATTCATAGACTGGTTCCTCCCTGTTGTCCTATTCTGATCCGGTCAAAGCTGTCCTGTGTGATGACCAGATATTTCCGGTACTCGGAAAAATAATAAAAATCAATGACTTCCTTCTCGTAACTGCTGTAGAACCACAGATGCCCGGATGCTGTATACACCGCGCAGCTGTTGTCGTTGTACAGAAGAATCTGGTTGTTCTGCATCCGGACTCCTTTATAATTGTAATCCGTTTCCACCATCATCTTCTGCCGGCCGCTAAGGCTGTACAGCTCAATCCGGTACCGCCCTCCTGCAGTTTCTTCATTATTAAAGATAAAGCCAATCGACTGGTCCTCTTGAAAACAGCTGACGATCTCTGTCCCAAAATCCACCTCTTCTTTCTTTTTGGGATTCTCCGTCCCCTCAAAGACGACAAAGCCATCGTCCTTCACGGCCACGACCTGGGAATCATCCGCGTAATAAACCAGCGGAATCACCGTGCCCTGAAAGCTCTCGCTGGTGACCAGATTATTTTCCAGCTCCTGCCCGGCTGTGCCAAACCGGTAGAACGCCACCGTATCGGTCAGCACCCCATTAGTAATGCCCATATAGGAGACAACCATACGCTGTCCGTTCGGCGAGACATCAAAACCAAGCGGATGGCCTGATTCCATAATCGTCGTCTTGTCGCTCGCGATCAGCGTGCCGTCCGACCGGTACAGATTGATCCAGGTCACCTCATCTTCCTGAAGCATCGCGGCCACCACTCCCTGACGCGACACACACGCCGTCAGAATCGGAAGGTCCGTCTCAAAATTTCCAACCAGCCCTTCCTCATTGACCACATAGATCTGACTTCCGTGCTGTTCCGCGATCACCATGGTCGTATCGCATACATCCACAACCGGGGACTGCATACTGTAAGTGATGCTCCATCTGACGTCATTGTTTCTCGAAACGCAGGTCACTCCGTCAGAATTGTATTTCATGATATTCTTTTCGATTGCCTGATAGCCGGTCCCCGTCGAAACCTGATTCTCATAGCTCGCCGCTACGATATAACCGTTAAAAGTCACCGTCCTGTTGTACATGATAAAACCGGCGACTGCCGCCGCAGCCAGCAGCACTGCCGCGATCGGCACCCAAAACCTCCCCATAAAACGCAGAAACCAGTTTCCAATCCTGGCCCAGCCCGAAGAGCGGGCTCTGCGCGGCCGTCTTCTCTCTCCCGCGGAAAATTCATCCCTCGCGCCGGTTCTCCGTTTTGGTTTTCCAAAAGAAAGCCTCTGTTTCAGATCAAAAAAACTGTCCTCTATCTTCCAGAAAAGATCTTCTACTCTTTCTCTCATCTGTATTTCATTTCACCTGCTTTCCGCTCAACATCCCATTACCAGAACTTTTTTCTGTAATATATCAGAAATAGTTTCTGAAAGCAACCATAATCCGTTTTCCTGCATGGTGCCGCCCGTATGCAGAATGCAAAATATCCGGGAAAATCGAGCAGAAGGCGGCTTTTCCTCCTGCCCGCCGCGCGGCCCAGCTGATTTCCATGTCCGGGCCTGCGCATAAAGCAGAAAGTCCGGGACAGACCAGACTGGAAATATTTTTCCTTTCTGTCTGTCCCGGAACCGTATATCAGGGCAGAACAATCTTCTGTCCCGGCATGATCATATTCGCATCTTTGATCCCGTTCGCCTCGCAGATCAGCTCAAGTTTGTCAAGTCCTCCGTAGTAAGTCTGACAGATATCGGCCAAAGTGTCCCCTTCCCGAATCACATAGGAGGCCCTCATCTGACGCGCGGCCGCCTCCACTGACGCTCCTTCGTTCTCCGCAAAGACCTCGGCGGCGCCGTCCTGCACAGCTCCGCTTCCGGAAATTTGATCTGTTCCTGCGCCGGAAGCACCTGCCGCGCTTCCTCCCTCGTCAGTTCCAGTTCCCAACTCCGAGGCTGTCACCGTTCCAGAATTCACGGCTACGGTTCCTTCTCCTGCTGCCGGATTCGAAACCGTCACGGTTCCCTCTCCGGAAATCTGATCTGCTCCTGTGCCAGAAGCATCTGCCGCGGTTCCTCCTGCGTCAGGTCCAGCTCCCAACTCCGGGACCGTCACCGCTCCGGAATTCGCTGCCGCTGTCCCTTCTCCTGCTGCCGAATCCGACACTATCCTGGAAGTCACCTCCGCTGATCCATCCGCTACGGTTCCGTTTCCGGAAATCTGACCTTCTCCTGTATCAGAAGCATCTGCCGCGGTTCCTCCTGCATCAGGTCCAACTCCCGGCTCCGGATCTGATACCGCCCCGGAATTCGCTGCCGCTGTCCCTTCTCCTGCTGCCGAATCCGACACTGTCCCGGTTCCCTCTCCGGAAATCTGATCTGCTCCTACACTGGAAGCATTTGCCGCAGTTCCTCCCGCTTCAGTTCCAGCTCCCGGCTCCTGGGCTGGCACCGTTCCGGAAGCATCTGCCGCGTTTCCTCCTGCGTCAGGTCCAGCTCCCGACTCCGGATCTGACACTGCTCCGGAATTCACGGCAACGGCTCCATCTGCCGCTGCCGAATCCGACACTGCTCCGGAGGTCACCACCGCTCCATCCGATCCGGTTCCCTCCATCTGACTTATTCCTGCACTGGAGATCAACGCCGCAATTCCTCCCGCATCCGTTCCGTCGCCTGCCGTCTGATTTCCTCCTGTTCCGGAATACATCATTACAGCGGAATCGGACAGCAGCTGGCTCTGCGCCTCATTCTCCGGAACCTCAGCCATAATGTTTTCGCCGCGCCGCTTTTCCATACGATTGACAACGACCGCCCCGACAAGCAGCACCGCAACGGCAAAGAACGAACTTGCCAGTTTCAGCATTCCATTTAATCTTATCTGATCTTTTTTCCGGATCTTCGCGCGGAAATTTTTGATCGCCTTATCCGAAACCGCGGCCTGCTCAGATCCCTCCTCCTCAAACATTTCCGCCATATATTCCTGCATTTCCTTATTCTGCTCATAGAAAACAAAATATCCGGAAATCTGTTCATACTTCTCGGCTTCCGCCCAGTACAGCGTCTCCTCCTGTTCCTGCAGATGATATAAAAACCTGCGCGACTGGGGAACTTCCTCCGCGAGATGCTCCATGCGTTTCACCGGATACTCGCCAATCACACAACAGCCCTGAATCTCACTCGGACCGAAAAATTCCCTGCACTCCTCGAGAACTGTCCTCTTCTCCGGCTCTCCGGCTTTCCCTCCATACTCTGAAACTTCTCCCGCATCCGAGAAATCTTCTGCATCCGAAAATTCCTCTGTATCCAAAAACGTTTCCTTCTTTTCCGTCCCGGCCCCGCTGCTTTCCCAGGCGGTTTCCCCTGCATCCTTTCCGCTCAGATCATTCGGTCCGGCCTCGCGTGCCTCTTTCGGTTTCCCTGTCTTCTCTGTTCCTCTGGCACGCATGCTTCCGTGCCTTTCCGCTGCTGCCTCTTCCTGCGGCTCTTCTTCCGTTTCTTTTCCATTCTGCTCTGCGTCTGCTCTCACCGCATGCATTTCCTTCCTTTTTTTAAAGAAACGGCCGTTCTGTTCTGCCGTACCTTCATCCGGTACTTCGACAAGTCCCCGGATAAACACCAGCGTTCCTTCCTCTGTTTCCTGCCTCTCCCCGAGAAATACTCCCAGAAAGCCCTGTTCTTCCTGCTTCTCTTTCCTGTGGATATAAGTCATCACATAATCTTCCATGTAAATTCGCCTGTTCCCCTGTATATCTCCTATCTGGCGTACATTCTTTGGTAATACTGCTTCCTTTTCCATATTCCTTCACTCCTTTTCCAACCAAGTACGCCTTCCCGCATACCGCAGGGTTAAGCTAACGTATACCTTACCATACACTTTATGCAGAATTTGGTATTTCATGGACAAAAATCTAAATTTTTTTAAGGCTGCATATTTCCTGCAGAACGGGGATACTTATAACAACAAAGATCCTATGGAAAAGGAGCCTGCTTTATGCTGAAAGACCACTTTCGCAAGAGTCACCGTCAGACAGAAGACCTTCCCCCTGCTCCGGATAAAGCCCGCCGCCGGGCAGAAGTTTTTTCCCCCGTTCCGGATAAAGCCCGCCGCCAGACAGAAGTTCTTTCCCCCGTTCCGGATAAAGCCCGCCGTCAGACAGAAGTTCTTCCCTCCGCGCCGGACAGGACCTGCCGTCAGACAGAGAAATCCCTCTCTCCGCTGGCTGTCCGCCTGCGGTCGCTGCTCGCACAGCAAGGCAGAAGCCGCAGGACGCCCGTCGTCCTCTGCATCGGAACAGACCGCATCATCGGCGACAGCCTTGGTCCTCTCGTCGGTTCAAAACTTACGGAAGCAGGACTTCTGCCCTATATCTACGGCACACTGGATACTCCCGTTCACGCTCTGAATCTGCAGAAAACGCTTAATGAGATCAAAAAAAGACATCCGTCCAGCACTGTGATCGCTGTCGATGCCTCGCTTGGCTCAAAATCCGGGATCGGTTCTATCTCCGTCCGCGACGGAGGACTGCATCCCGGGGCCGGGGTCAGCAAAAATCTGTGTCTGGCAGGCGATATCTCTATCACCGGCATTACAAATATGGAAGACGGCTGTCCGCTGCTGTCCCTGCAGACCGCAAGACTGTCCACCGTGATGCAGATGGCGGAGCAGATCGCGGAATGTATCCTTGAGGCCTGCACGTCATAAAGCGGCTTTCCTCTTTCCTGCGGGACATGCCTGCTGTAATTTTTTCTCTTGCGTCCCTCTGTCAGCCATGTTATTATGAATATCGTCTGTTTTTAAATCTTTTTCAGAAACAGAGCTCCTGCGTCTGCGGAAGGCAGATCAGGGCTCTCCTGTTTCATTTCGGACCCCGAAAGCAAAGGAGGGATGACAATGACAAAAGATCAAAAAATCAAACTGATCGAGGAACTCTCGCTGAACGCGTGGCCCTCGCACAAAATCGAGCTTTACGACGGATGGCTCATCCGTTTTTCCCACAATTATACATACCGCACAAACAGTGTCGAGCAGGTTGGCCCGTCCTCAATCCCGATCAATGAGAAGATTGAATACTGCGAATCCATCTACCGGAATTTCCGCACGCCGGTCAGCTTCAAAATCAACCCGCTGATTGATCCCGCGTTCGATACGCTTCTCGCAAAGCGCGGATACACGATCCGGCACACGACAGAGGTCATGATGCTGGACCTGGGCCATACGGATTTTCACCCCTATCCGAGCATTGCCGAAGAATACGAATTTTACGGGCGCAATTCCGGACTGCCCTCGTGGATCGATTACCCGCACGATGTGACAGTCTCCCTGCGCGACACGATCACGGACGAATGGATTCAGGGACTGTTCCGCCTGAACGGCACGGTGAACCCGGTTCTGCGCCGGATCGTCCCGTCCATGTACAAGGCAATTCCCAAGCAGACGATCGTCGCCAGCATCGAGGTGGATGGAAGAATGGCCGCCTCGGGACTCGGCATCCTCGACCGGGGATATCTCGGACTGTACGCCATCTACGTGGAGCCGGGCAGCCGCCGCAAAAAATACGCGCGCTCGATCTGCAGCGCCATTCTGACGGAAGGCCGGAAACAGGGCTGCCAGAAATCGTATCTGCAGGTGGTCAAGGGAAACGCGGCGGCCAAATCCCTGTATGAGTCGCTCGGCTACCGCGATTTTTATACATACTGGTTCCGGTGGAAAGGTGAAAACCGCTAAATTATCGAATGCGGATTGAAACAAAAAGGAGAATCTTCATGTGGATTGCAGACAGATGGAAAGACTATGAAGTGATCGATACTTCGTCAGGAGAAAAGCTGGAACGCTGGGGTGATTATCTGCTTGTGCGCCCGGATCCGCAGGTCATCTGGAACACCCCAAAAAAACAGCGCGGCTGGAGCCGCCCGAACGCACACTACCATCGCAGCAGCAAAGGCGGCGGCGAGTGGGAATTTTTTGATCTGCCGCGGCAGTGGAGCATCTCTTACCGCAACCCCTCCTGCGGCACGCTGACCTTCAACCTCAAACCGTTCAGCTTCAAGCACACCGGGCTTTTCCCGGAGCAGGCCGTTAACTGGGACTGGTTTTCCTCCAGAATCCGGAATGCCGGACGGCCGGTCAAGGTTCTGAACCTGTTCGCCTACACCGGAGGGGCAACGCTCGCGGCAGCCGCTGCCGGAGCCAGCGTCACGCATGTGGACGCCTCCAAAGGCATGGTCGGCTGGGCGAAAGAGAACGCGGCAGCCTCCGGACTTGCCGAAGCGCCCATCCGCTGGCTTGTCGACGACTGCGAAAAATTTGTCGAGCGGGAAATCCGCAGAGGGAATCACTACGACGGCATCATCATGGACCCGCCTTCCTACGGGCGCGGTCCTAAAGGAGAGATCTGGAAGATCGAGGACTCAATCCATCATTTCATCCAGCTCTGCGTCAAGCTGCTCTCCGATGACCCTCTGTTCTTCCTCGTCAACTCCTACACGACAGGACTGGCCCCCGCGGTGCTCACTTATATGCTCTCGACTGAGCTGAAAAACTTCGGCGGACATGTCGATTCGCAGGAAATCGGCCTTCCCGTGACCGCGAGCGGGCTGGCGCTGCCGTGCGGCGCTTCCGGAAGATGGGAGCAGGATTGATTTCCTGCTCCTTCAAAAACAGGAAATGAAACTTCAGCAGTCAAACACTTCTCTGGCCTCTGCCAGACGTCTCTGGAATTCCTCGTAAAAATTCTTGCTTTCATAATCTGTCCCCGCCCCATACGGCTTCAGATAGAAAAACTTCAAAAGGTAGAGGCTGCTGTTCCTGATCTGATCGTCGTCCTCTGCTCTTTTCAGAAATTCCCCGACATCTTCCAGGAAATAATGCCAGTCGGCAATGTAACGCTCATACTTCGCGAGATCCGGCGTGTCAATCCACTTTTTGACTTTTATCTTGGTTTTCGCCGGATAAGGACATTCATGCACCTGCAGAAAATAAGAAAACGTCCGGTCTGACGCCCGGGAATTTCCATCGGCGGAAACCGTTTTCCCGTCAGATTCCCGTACGCCGGAGACTGATTCTTTATCTCCGGAAAATCCTCCTGTTCCTGCATTCTGAGCAGATTTATCCGCGGAACTCTCCTGACCCGGATGATAGTATCTTCCCAGCGGAAACAACCTGCAGATTCCGGGGCGGTACGCATGGACAGAGCAGCGTCCCTCCTCATTCAGGAATACACAGGCTTCATCTCCCCCCGCCATGCGCAGGTTCGGGAGAACGATTCCATCCACCACATTCAGTTCCAGAAGTCCCAGCCCGATCAGCTCTTCCACAGAGCGGTCAAGGCCAGCCGCCAGCCGCACCGCGTCCAGCGGATCAAGGATCACCGATGTGCCCATCCCATGACAGCAGACGCTGCAGCCCCTGCAGCCTCCGCAGTCCGCCTTCACCAGATCATTTGAAGTATATAATCTTCCGTCTGAAATCTCTTCAATGCTGACGTTTCGCTTCATCCTCCGCTCTCCTTTTTCTGTTCTTCCATTATAGGGAACGACAAAACGATTTTCGTTTTGCTCGTTCCCCGCGCCGAATTTGTGCCGCTCAAGCGGCATTTTTCCGCTTCAAATTCGTGCGCGTCTTCACTCTTCTCCCAGCACCATCCTCTCTTTCGGCGGCTCTCCGGGATTGACATGCACCATAATATGCTTTACCTGTTCAAAATTCTTTTCGATCCCACTGTGCACACGTTCCGCAATTTTGTGGGACTCCGACAAAGTAAGCCGTCCGTCCGCAATAATATCCACATCGACATAAATTCTGCTGCCAAACTCTCTCGTGCGCAGAAGATCAACGCCAAGAACGCCTTCCTGCCGAAGCACAAAATCTCTCAGTTCTTTTTCTACCTTATCATCACACGCTTTGTCAACCATCTTATCGACCGCATCCTGAAAAATATCATAAGCCGCCTTCAGAATAAAGATGCTGATCACAACGCTGGCCAGCGGATCCATCACCGGAAATCCCATCCGCGCACCAAAAATACCGACAAAAGCGCCCACCGAAGACAGCACATCCGATCTGTGATGCCACGCGTCCGCCATCAGCGCCGCCGAATTGATCCTTTTTGCATGAAACCTGGTGTACCAGTACATCCACTCTTTCACCAGAATGGAAATCACCGCCGCCGCGAGCGCCGCGATCCCCGGAACCTGCAGCTCCCCATAATTGCCGGCGCTGATCTTCTCAATGCCTGACGCGCCAATCTTCAGTCCCGTAAGCGCAAGCACGACGGCCAGCAGGATCGCCGCCACGCACTCCATCCGCTCATGTCCGTAAGGATGCTCCTTGTCCGCGGCCTTGCCTGAAACCCGGATCCCGATCATCACAATGATCGTGCTGAACACATCGGAAGCCGAATGTACCGCGTCCGAAACCATCGCACCCGAGGAAGCCAGAATTCCTGCCAGCAGTTTTCCCGCTGAGAGCAGCATATTAACAAGAATGCTGATCCTCGACACACGCATCGCGGTGCTCTGCGGATTCTCCTTTGATCCGCGCGGCCTGGCTTGCCTCAGCCCTTCTTCCGATTCACTCAAGGAAACTCTCTGCGGATTCTCTTTTGATTTGAGTGTCCCGGCCCCCTGGAAACTTTCTTCCGCTCCATGCAGCCCGACTTCCTGCAGGCTTTCCCCCGCTTCATGCACTGAAAAGCTTTCACTTCCTCTTTCAAACTTTTCCTTCCCCATAAAAAACCTCCTGAAAACATGATTCTATACAAAAAGGCACCTGCGGAACACCTGTAATCTACTGTCCCGCAAATGCCTTACTGGTATCTCACCGTTACTGTCCGCTTTGGCCAGTACCGTTCATCTGCTGTCCGAAAGACCCGGCGTCACCTCTGCCGCAGCAATGCCGCTCTGCTTTTCCCTGACTGCATGCGGCCGGCCTGCTTTCCGGCCGCGGCAGAATCTGTGTGCGCCTGTTCAGTTCGTAATTTTAATTTTGTAAAACTATATCAGCTATATCCTTGATTGTCAATATGTTAACTTTTCCTAACTTTGATTTTTTTTGATAAACTCTGCCACTTTTGCAGAAAATATGATATACTCTCTGATAACGTGGCGTCAGCCGGATATCCGTGCGTCTTATCACCGTTATCTGGCTGGCATAGCTGAGGATGCGCACGAATTTGAAGCGGAAAAATGCCGCCTGAGCGGCGCAAATTCGGCGCAGGGAACGAGCAAAACGAAAATTGTTTTGTCGTTTCCTATACATATAAACAAAATTTACAAAAGGATAAGAAGGAGCTACACCCATGAGTACAATGAATCTGACTCTTTTAACTGACCTTTACGAACTGACCATGATGCAGGGATATTTTGAGAGCAATTCTACAGAAACCGTGATCTTCGACGCATTTTACCGCAAAAATCCCTGCGGCAACGGATACGCGATCGCGGCGGGGCTCGATCAGGTAATCGACTACATCAAAAATCTGCGCTTCTCACCGGAAGACATCGAATATCTGCGCGGACTTCATATATTTCATGAAGATTTTCTCGCTTATCTGGCAGATTTCCATTTTGAAGGCGACATCTACGCGATTCCGGAAGGTACGGTTGTCTTCCCGCATGAGCCTCTGCTGAAAGTCATCGCGCCGATTATACAGGCGCAGCTTGTCGAGACGGCAATTCTGACGATCATCAACCACCAGAGCCTGATCGCGACCAAAGCCGCCCGCGTCGTGTACGCGGCACAGGGCGACGGCATTATGGAATTTGGTCTCCGCCGTGCGCAGGGACCGGACGCCGGCATCTACGGAGCACGCGCTGCCATGATCGGCGGCTGCATCGGCACCTCCAATGTCCTCGCCGGCCAGCTTTTCGATGTCCCGGTCAAAGGCACGCACGCGCACAGCTGGATCATGAGCTTCCCGGATGAGTACACCGCTTTCAAAAAATATTCCGAGCTTTATCCGGATGCCTGCCTTCTGCTTGTCGATACATACGACACACTCCGTTCAGGCGTCCCGAACGCCATCCGTATATTCACTGAGATGCGCGAGAGCGGCATTGAGCTGAAAAATTACGGTATCCGCCTCGACAGCGGCGACCTCGCCTACATGTCGAAGAAAGCGCGCGCAATGCTCGACGAAGCTGGTTTTACAGATGCCATTATCTCCGCCTCCAGTGATCTCGATGAATATCTGATCAACAGCCTGAAACTGCAGGGAGCTGCAATCACCTCCTGGGGCGTAGGCACCAACATGATTACGTCCAAGGACTGCCCTGCTTTCGGCGGCGTGTACAAGCTTGCGGCTGTGCTCGACGAGGAAACCGGCGAGTTTATCCCGAAGATCAAACTCTCCGAGAATACAGAGAAAGTTACGAACCCGGGCAACAAAAAGATTCTGCGCATTTACGACAAGGAAACCAACAAGATCCGCGCCGATCTGATCTGCCTCGACGACGAGGATTACGACGAGTCAAAAGATCTGATTATCTTCGACTCGATCGAGACCTGGAAAAAGACCAGGATCAAAGGCGGAACCTACACAATGCGCAATCTGCTTGTTCCGGTATTCCAGAAAGGCGAATGTGTCTACACTTCTCCTTCCGTCATGGAAATCCGCGATTACTGTATCCGCGAAAAAGATACTCTCTGGGAAGAGACAAAACGCTTTGCCAATCCACATGAAGTTTATGTGGACCTTTCCGACCGCCTGTTCCGGATCAAGGGCAGCATGCTCGACCAGCTCAGCCAGGAAGCGCTGCTTATGAACAGCTGATCCGGTGAATGCGCAGAAAACGCGGCTGGAAACTGTCACTTCATAGTATATGTATAAAATCTCTCCTTTGACAGATACTAGAATCAGATGAAATATACGTTACAGAGCGAACGCCGGACATCTCCGGCATCAGAATCCGTACTGTAACATACATCCGATAAATGTCAACAGTATCTATGGAGGAATCGATATGAAAGCAACTGGAATTGTGAGAAGAATCGACGATCTGGGCCGTGTCGTTATCCCGAAGGAAATCCGCCGGACGCTGCGCATCCGCGAAGCCGACCCTCTTGAAATATTTACTGACCGTGAAGGTGAGATTATACTGAAAAAATATTCCCCGATCGGGGAACTTGGAAGTTTTGCCCGTGAGTACGCGGAAGCGCTCGCTTCCGCTTCCGGCCATGGCGTCTATATCACCGACCGCGACCAGGTAGTAGCCGCAGCCGGTGGAATCCGCAAAGAAACAATCGGCGCCCCCGTGACCGGCGAGCTCGAGGAAGTCATGAACGAACGCGAGCATGTTCTGACCGACGCGCAGAGCAAACATCACATTCATATCACGAACGATGACATGGACAATGATCTGCCGCAGGTGATCAGCCCGATCCTCTGCGAAGGTGATGTTATCGGTTCCGTCATCCTGCGCAGCAAAGACAGCAGCCGGAAAATGGGCGAAACTGAGCAGATACTTGCCAAATGCGCCGCCGGATTCATGGGAAGACAAATGGAACAGTAGGCAGGCCCCCGCAGCCCTTGAGGTGTGAACTGCCCTTCCAAAACAAAAACTTTTACTTTTCTGAAATTTTTATTTGACACCACTGCCGAAGTGTGCTAGAATATCTAAACGTAGCAGTCATGTTACATGCTGATGTGGCACAGTCGGTAGCGCACCTCATTGGTAGTGAGGAGGTCACGGGTCCGATTCCCGTCATCAGCTCGGAGAAAAGCCTTGAGTTTTCAAGGCTTTTTCTTGTGTCACAGGAAATTTCGTCCTGTGACACAAAAAGCCTCCGGCAGGATGCGCAGCTCGCAGAAAGGAACCAGTTGCTTTGCAACCTGCTCGCGCGCAAAAAAATGCCTTCTCCCCTCATGAGTGAGGGGCAGGGGAGTTGATATGCCGAAGGCATTTTTTTATTCACGCGAGCAATGAGGAAAATATCCATGCTCGCATGGATATTTGACGAATGCCGCGAGGGTGCTGTGCGCCAGTGGCGTACGGTCAGCACCGACCGAAGCGGAGCGGAGACCAAATACCCCGCCCCTTGGGGCGCTGCAAGATTG
Organism: uncultured Lachnospiraceae bacterium; assembly: GCA_947588845.1. Lineage (GTDB taxonomy): Bacteria > Bacillota > Clostridia > Lachnospirales > Lachnospiraceae > Choladousia. The sequence goes on along the minus strand of CANQAR010000068.1, from coordinate 783 downwards.
ATACCCCGTTGCTTGCAGCGGGGTCTTTGATTTTACGAATAAGAAAACTCAAAATTCAGGAATTAAAATTTCAGGGACAGTTTCAACACGCAAAGCCCCACCAGAAAGGAGTGCAGCACATGCCATCAGCACAGGAAAAACTCTTCACTACAGAAGACATTTATAATCTGCCGGAAGGCACCCGCGCCGAACTTATTGACGGACAGCTTTATTATATGGCTCCGCCGTTTCGGCGACACCAAGGACTTGTAGGACGATTATATCAGTCCATAGCCAATTATATTGACCGCAAGGGCGGACCCTGCAAAGTCTACCCGGCTCCCTTTGCCGTCTTCCTGAACACGGACAACTGGACCTATGTTGAACCGGACATCTCCGTAATCTGCGACCCGAATAAGCTGGACGACCGCGGCTGTAACGGCGCTCCCGACTGGATCATTGAGATCGTATCTCCTTCCAGCCGGTGGATGGACTACGCCATAAAACTGTTTAAATACCGTTCTGCAGGAGTCCGGCTGTATTGGATTGTGGATCCGGATAAAGAAAAGATCACTGCATGGAGTTTTAAGGGAGAAGAACAGGAAGACATGGAAGAATATTCCTTTTCGGATTCCGTACCCGTCAGCATTTACGACGATTTCTCCATAGATTTTTCAAAGCTGGATATCTGATCAGGCACCTGGGGCAACTCCTGATCGGAGAGTTCCTGCACCTTGGTGGGGTCTGGATCGGGGCGGCGCCTGCATACTCGATTCGGATATGCAGCGCTGAAATTTTAGTTCT
>CANQAR010000067.1 GCA_947588845.1 uncultured Lachnospiraceae bacterium | reverse complement strand
CAGCGCCAATATACCACAAAAAAGAAAAACTGTGTTAAAAAAGAGCAGATTTTTTGTTCATGCGTTTATCCTGGAACAAACACATGAATAACCATGAAATCATTATTGTTCACTGTTTTCATTTTGTCGCCACCTGTGCGATATCCACAAGCGTCAGATTCTGTATATGATTGTTCTCCAGGCTCGTGATCAGAGCCTCCGCCGTGTCGAGCGAGGTCAGCACGTTGACGCCCGTCTCGATCGCGCTTCTGCGGATCAGGAAACCGTCTTTTGAATGCCCCACGCCCTGCGTCGGCGTATCGATGACCAGATCGATCTCATGGCCGAGAATCAGGTCCATCAGGTTCGGCGACTCGTTCTCGATCTTGTTGATCTGCATCGCGTGAACACCGTTCTCCCGAAGTACTCTCGCCGTGCTTCTCGTCGCAAAAATCCGGTACCCGATCGCCTCAAAACGGCGCGCGATTCCCACAGCATCCGGCTTGTCGGAATCCTTGACTGTCATGATCATGTTCTTATATTTCGGCAGATTGACGCCCGCTCCCAGAAATGCCTTGTAGAGCGCCTCGTCAAACGTCGCCGCGATTCCAAGGCATTCACCCGTGGATTTCATCTCCGGCCCAAGACTGATATCGGCGCCGCGGATTTTTTCAAAGGAAAATACCGGCATCTTGATCGCGAAATAGTCCGCCTCCGGCTGCAGTCCGGGCTCATAGCCAAGTTCGCGGATTTTCTTGCCGAGAATCACCTTTGTCGCAAGCGGCACGATCGGGATTCCCGTCACTTTACTGATGTAAGGCACGGTACGGCTCGAGCGCGGATTGACCTCGATCACATACACCTCGTCATTGCTCACGATAAACTGAATGTTGATCAGACCGACAACGTGCAGCGAGCGCGCCAGCTTAAGCGTATAGTTCTCGATCACGCGCTTGATCTTCGGTGAAAGGCTCTGCGCCGGATAGACAGAAATACTGTCGCCGGAGTGGATGCCCGCCCGCTCAATATGCTCCATAATGCCCGGAATCAAAATGTCCTCGCCGTCGCAGACTGCGTCGACCTCAATCTCTTTTCCGACCAGATACTTATCCACCAGAATCGGATGCTCCTGCGCAATCCGGTTGATGATCCCGATGAACTCATCCACATCCTCATCGTTGATCGCGATCTGCATTCCCTGGCCGCCAAGTACGTAGGACGGACGCACCAGCACCGGATAGCCCAGGCGGTTCGCGACAGCTTTCGCCTCTTCTGCGGTATAGACGGTATCGCCCGCCGGCCTCGGTATGCTGCACTCCTCCAGAATCTGATCAAACAGCTCGCGGTCCTCCGCCGCGTCGACGTTCTCCGCCGACGTTCCAAGGATCGGAACTCCCATCTTCATCAGAGCTTCCGTCAGCTTGATCGCTGTCTGTCCGCCGAACTGTACGACCGCTCCGTCCGGCTTCTCAAAGCGGACGACGTTCTCCACATCTTCCGGCGTCAGCGGCTCAAAGTACAGCTTATCCGCGATATCAAAGTCTGTGCTGACCGTCTCCGGATTGTTGTTGATGATGATCGTCTCATAGCCTTCTTTTGAAAATGCCCAGGTGCAGTGCACCGAGCAAAAGTCAAACTCAATTCCCTGGCCGATGCGGATCGGGCCGGAGCCAAGCACAAGCACCTTTTTCCGGTCATTCGTCTCAACGGCCTCGTTCTCGCTGCCAAATACCGAGTAATAGTACGGCGTCGTCGCGGCAAACTCGGCGGCGCACGTATCCACCATCTTGTAGGCGGCTGTGATGCCGTTCTCATAGCGCATATCCCGGATCTCCTGCTCCGTCTTCCCGGTCAGCCGCGCGATCACATTATCCGGGAACTCAATGCGCTTCGCCTCGCGCAGAAGCTCCACGGTCAGCTCCTGCTTTTTCAGCGCCTTCTCCATCTCCACGAGGATCGCAATCTTGTCGATAAACCAGGTGTCGATCTGCGTGACTCTGTGAATCCTCTCATAGGAAATGCCGCGGCGCAGCGCCTCCGCGATCACCCAGATTCTCCGGTCGTCGACGCGGGCCAGCTGATTCAGCAGCTCTTCCCCGGTCATCTTGGAAAAATCATAGGAGAGCAGACAGTCCACATGCTGCTCAAGCGAGCGGATTGCCTTCATCAGAGCGCCCTCAAAATTATCGCAAATACTCATAACCTCGCCGGTCGCCTTCATCTGCGTCGTCAGGCGGCGGCTCGCGCTGATAAACTTGTCAAACGGAAGACGCGGCATCTTCACAACACAGTAGTCCAGCATCGGTTCAAAGGAAGCGTACGTCTTTCCGGTGATCGCGTTTTTGATCTCGTCGAGCGTGTAGCCGAGGGCAATCTTTGCGGCAACCTTCGCGATCGGATAGCCGGTCGCCTTCGACGCGAGCGCCGAAGAACGGCTGACACGCGGATTCACCTCGATGACACAGTACTCAAAGCTTGTCGGATGCAGTGCAAACTGGACGTTGCAGCCGCCGGTGATCTTCAGCTCGGTGATGATGTTCAGCGCCGCGGTCCGCAGCATCTGATATTCCTTATCCCCGAGCGTCTGCGACGGGGCAACGACAATACTGTCGCCGGTGTGTACGCCGACAGGGTCAATGTTTTCCATGTTGCAGACGGTGATCACGTTCCCCATGCTGTCGCGCATCACCTCATACTCGATCTCTTTCCAGCCGGCGATGCAGCGCTCTACCAGCACCTGCCCGACACGCGACAGACGCAGACCGTTCTCGAGAATCTCCACAAGTTCTTCATGGTTGTGCGCGATGCCGCCGCCGCTTCCGCCCAAGGTGTACGCCGGGCGCAGAACAACCGGATAGCCGATCGTGTGCGTGAACGCTTCGCCTTCCTCCACGCTCTCCACCACTTTGGACGGAGCCACCGGCTCGCCGATCTTCTCCATCGTGCTCTTGAACTCAAGGCGGTCCTCCGCTTTTTTAATCGTCTCGGCCGTCGTCCCGATCAGACGCACATTGTTTTCTTTCAGAAATCCCCGTTCCTCGAGCTCCATCGCGAGATTCAGCCCTGCCTGGCCGCCGAGTGTGGGGAGAACGCTGTCCGGCCTCTCCTTTCTGATCAGCTGCTCAACAACCTCGACCGTCAGCGGCTCGATATAGACCTTGTCCGCGATATCCTTGTCCGTCATGATCGTCGCCGGGTTGGAGTTGAGCAGAACAACCTCAATCCCCTCTTCTTTCAGAGAACGGCACGCCTGCGTCCCCGCATAGTCAAACTCCGCCGCCTGCCCGATGACAATCGGACCGGAGCCGATCACAAGTACTTTCTTAATCTCTGGATTCTTCGGCATTATTTGTTCACCTCCATCATCTCAAGAAACCGGTCAAACAGGTATCCGGAATCCTGTGGTCCCGGACACGCTTCCGGATGAAACTGTACCGTGAAAATATTTTTTCCCGTGTAGGAAAGTCCCTCGTTCGTCCCGTCATTGACATTCTCAAACGCCGGAACCGCCACATCCGGGCTCATGTGCTCCGCATCCACCACATAACCGTGATTCTGCGAGGAAATATAGACCCGCCCGGTCTTTAAGTCGCGCACCGGATGATTGCCGCCGCGGTGACCATACTTCATCTTGTAGGTGTCCGCTCCCATCGCGAGTGCCATAAGCTGATGTCCGAGGCAGATCGCAAAGATCGGCACATTGCTCGCGTAAAGCCTGCGGATTTCTTCTATTATTAAGGTACATTCCTTCGGATCTCCCGGCCCGTTCGACAGCATGATCCCGTCCGGCTGTGCCGCAAGAATCTCCTTCGCGGACGTCATCGCCGGGTAGACTGTCACCTCACATCCACGTTTGTTCAGGCTGTCCGCGATGTTTCTCTTCGCGCCCAGATCAAGCAGAGCCACCTTCGGTCCCTTGCCTGGGAGCACGTACTTCTTCTTGCAGGTGACTTTCTCCACAACTTTGCCTGTACGGTACTCCCGCAGCTTCGGCAGCAGTTCATTCAGATCATAATGCTCATTCGTCGTGATGCAGCCGTTCATCGTGCCTTTTTCTCGCAGAATCTTCGTGAGCGCACGCGTGTCGATGCCCGCAATTCCCGGAATATCATATTCAATTAAAAAGCTCTGGATAGTGTCTTCCGAACGGAAGTTGCTGGGGAGACGCGATAATTCGCGAACGATAAAGCCATCCGGCCAGGGTCTTTCCGATTCCATGTCGCTGCGGCAGATCCCGTAGTTGCCAATCAGAGGATACGTCATTACAACGGCCTGTCCCGCATAGGAGGGGTCGGTCAATACTTCAAGATAACCGGTCATCGACGTATTAAATACGATCTCACTGATGACTTCCCGGTCGGCGCCGATACTCTTCCCGGTAAACACAGTGCCGTCTTCCAAAATCAGAAATGCTTTCATGCTTTCACCGTATTCCTTTCCTCTTTACCTAGAATAAGGCTGCGGCATTGCAGCCCTTTCTGCATCGCCGTAGCCTGTGTCTTTTACTTTCTTATTCAACATTCACGCCCTGCAGGCAGGGCAGCCATAAACAGAAGTCCCCGGACTGCTTCTTTGTTTTGTATAAAAACCGGGACTTCACAATAGCATGCATGATTATTCATTATTTTTTGAATAATCGTGAATAATATAAAAATACTCAAATTGGTACGATTCTACCACACCAGCCGGAAAATTACAAGAGGGAAACTCATTTTTTCTGACTGAACACATGTGAGGCAATGGTTACAGTTCACATGCTGTCATTAAGCGTCCTTCTCAGTTCCCCGAGCAGAGTGCTGACCCGGCTGACCGCTTCGCTCACATTCTCCCTTGCATCCGCAATCTTTGTCTGCACCATGTAGTCGGCAAGAAAACCATCAAAGAAGAAATCGGCAAATGTCAGGAAATCCCCAATCTCAACACGCAGATTCATCACCATATTGACATCCTGCAGTTCCTTCTGAAACCGCCTGAGATCATCCCGCGCATCCTCCAGATACCGGGAAGCATCGTTAAGCCTCGCATGCTTCATAATACCGGAGATCGCCCCTCCGCCGAACATGTCAAAAATCCCCCAGCTCCTTGCGCTGTTCAGCTTTTCCTGCGCTCTTCTGAGGCTGGAAAGCGCCCGCTCGCCGGCATCGATCGCTTCTCTTAATTCTCTCTCTTCCATCGGATCCCTCATTACAGATACCTCCTCCCGCTTCTCGAACGTTACATACAAAATACCATCTTTGTTCTGGGAATGCAAGCGGAATCCTTCCGGAAAACAACAGAAAAAGACCTGTAATGTTACATACCGTCACATCAGTTCCGCGATCCTTGTCACCGCCACATAGATTTCCTGTATCCTGTACCAGGTTCTGCTGCCCACGATTCCGTCCTGCGCAAGCCCGAAGACACGCTGGAACACCTTCACGGCGTTTTGTGTCCGTTCTCCGAAAATTCCGTCCACAGTCAGCTTCGGAATCAGCGGATAATTATTCGAGATAGCGTTGAGTTGTTCCTGAATCTTCCGGACCGCTTCCCCGGAAGAACCGATGCGCAGCGCGTAGCCCGGATAGGAGGACGGGATCCCGGAAACCGCCTCCGCGATATTGATATACATGGAGCTTCCGTAAAAATAGCGCAGAATCTCAATCGCCTGATATCCCTGATCTCCCAGATATTTGGAGCCCCACTGCGTCATCCACTGCGGACACTGTACTTTCTCCCCGTCACAGTACTGTGTCAGAATCGGCTGACGGACATTCGGGCGCGACAGATAATTCTCAAATACATCATCGACCACCTCGCTGATCGTCTCAAAAATGTTTCTCCCATAAATCCATTTATGGTCGAACGCCGTGGATGAAGTGATCGTAAAGTTGTATCCCTTGTTGCGGTACCATTCCGTGTAGACGCGGTTCAGCGTAAATGACTGGATCGCAAGCACGTTCGCGATAATTGTCTGCCGCGGCCAGGTCGCGTAAATCTCACTGCTCGCAACATTTTTGATGTAATCCCGGTAGCGCACGTAATAATCCGCCGCGCTCGTATCGTTCGGCGTGCCGTCATGCACAACAATGAACTCCGGAATCGTCACCCGGTCCAGAACAATCTCCCCGCTGATATTGACCGGCTTGATTTCCGCCTCCGCGATCTTCGGAGGATAATTTCCATACAAAGTGTGCTGCGGAATCGTGACGACATCCGGGGCCTCCCCCGGTTCCAGCGGCCGCATCCGCACCCTCTGCAGAGACAGCTGATTCTCCAGAATTTCTGTCCCCGTTATCGTGACCGGCTCATAACCGTCCGCTGTAACCTGAACCGTATACTGGGAATACGGCTGCTGCCCGGAAGGCGACAGACTGTATTCCACCGGGGGCGCATTCAGTTCCAGAATCTCTGTCCGTCCGTTTCCGTTCGTCCGTACCTCCTCAAGAATCTGATCCGGATCGCCCGTGTACGAAACATCCACAACGGCGCCGGGGATCGGCGTATTCTGTTCTGTCGTAGCAATCACCTGAAGACTGCCCTGGTCAGTCCTGCTGCCTGTCGGCCTGTTAACCGGTCTGCCAGTCTGCTCATTCTGTGCGGCAGATATCGTTCTGCCTGAACGGTTCTTATCCATAGCTCTCTCCCACGCTGGGCACTTACTTTCAGTATATGCGAAAGAACAGACCCTGGTTCACAGATTTCAGATCTCGTTTCCGCGAAACAAAACCGGCAAAATTTCCTGTGAATCGAGCAGGAGGCGGCTTTTCCTCCTGCTTGCCGCGCGGCCCGCATGCTGCGGCAGCAGCTGATTCCCACGTGCGGGCCTGCGCATCTGCCGGAGGCTTTTGTGTCACAGGACGAATTTCCTGTGACAAAGCAAAGAATGTGCCTTTGGCACATTCTCGCGCCGAGCGCGGCTGCGAAAGCAGCATTTTCCATGCACGCGCTCGTGCGCACCCGCCGGAGGCTTTTTGTGTCACAGGACGAACTTCCTGTGACACAAAAAATGCCGGCTGAACACCGGCATTAAAAAATGGAGACAACAGGACTCGAACCTGCGACCCTTTACACGTCAAGCAAATGCTCTCCCAGCTGAGCTATGTCTCCATGTCCTGTATCATAGCACATTCCGGAAGAATATACAAGTATAAATTTAAATACTTTTTATACTTTTTTATCCCGTCTCGCATTTTACCCTGCACTTCTTTTTATAACAGGCGATGCCATACCGGATCGTCTGCGTGATCCCTTCCTCACGCATCCGTTCCTCATAACCTATATCTCTGATCTGATTCAGCGCCTGCGCACAGGCGCCGTCAAAATCGGCCTTTTCCGCATATTTTACCTCGATAATGATTCCCTTCTCCATATCCTCGTCAAAAATCTGAATATCGCTGTACCCTTCCCCGCTCTCCATATTGGAGCGGATATACCAGTCTTCACGGTGCGCAAGAAGTCCCAGAAGAATTCCGTGATAAAAATTTTCTTTTTTCGGTTTCGCCACGAAAGTATCCCGGATGCTGATCGTCTTTTTCAAATATTCCGTAAAACAGCTCTCCACCTGCCCTGCGTCGCCGTTTTCCACAGCGCTGCAGAACCTGTCCAGCTTCGGTGAATCCGCCGTTGCGTATTCCTGGAACCAGGTCATGATCTGCTCCACAAAAATGCTCCTGATCTCAAGATTTGGAATTTTGAGTCTGTACATGCCTCTGTCCGTGACGCCCATGCAGGTCAGATACCCTGTGGAAAAGAGTACGCTCCAGATATTTTCCGTATTCTGGTATAAATCCTGATAAACAAGATTTTCCTCTATCTTCTTTACAATGCTCTCTCCCGCGATCAGACTTTCCAGTTCTGTCCTTGTCTGGGTTCCCGCGCCTTTCAGAAAGGTTTTTATAATATCATTGCTGCTGCTGTTTGCCCAGTAATTTTCAGGCTTCAGATATCCGCCCGGTTTTCCGGACAGATACCTCCGCAGTTCGTCGCAGTAGCTGACCACATCCCACGGACAGTAAACGTGGGTTTCCCCGAACAGATAGCCGTCGTACCATTCCTTCACAGACTGATAAAAAGAAGTCAGTCCATAATATTCCAGCATTTCCCTGACCTCATCATCTGTAAAACCAAACGCGGCTTCGAAACCGGCGCTGGTAACGGTCAAAACCCTTAAATTATTCAGCCCGGTAAAAATGCTCTCCCTGGAGATCCGCAGACACCCTGTCATAACGGCAAACTGCAGATACAAATTTCCCTTTAACACTTTACTGAAAAGATTCCGGATCAAATGAACCATCGGATCATAATATCCCTCCTGATGGGCTTTATCCAGAGGAACATCATATTCATCGATGAGCAGAATCACTTTCCTCCCATAATGCTTACAGAGAAGTTTTGTCAGCAGAAAAAGACTGTCCGTCAACACCTGATCTGTAAAATCAAAACTCCCTTCATTGGTCACATACGTCAGCGCCGCATACAGCTTTTTTTCCTGATCCTCGAGAGCCTCACTGTTCTTTAAAAAAGAAAATCGCAGAGCTTCATTCCCGATTTCCGAACACAACATCGCTCTTGCCGTATCGAAAGAGCTCCCGTTTACATCTTTCAGGCTGAGAAAGATTACCGGATATTTCCCCAGATACCGCTCGCATAAATCCTGCTCTTTCCATATTTCAAGTCCATGAAACAGCGAAGGATCTGTTCCGTATTCAAAGAAATATCTGAGCATGCTCATATTCAGCGTCTTTCCAAAACGGCGCGGCCGGGTAAACAGAGTCACTTTGGACCACCCATTCAGCAGATCCCGGATAAATCCGGTCTTATCCACGTAATAGAATCCTTCCGTCCGGATGTCCTCAAAATTTTCAATGCCCACAGGCAGCTTCTGAACACCTTTCATGCGCTTCACCTCACATGCTTTTAATTTTACCACGGGCCGGATTCCAAAACAAGCGGCGCTCTCACTCTTTCTGTCCGGTTTTCCTGTAAAACCCGAAGTTCACCCCCATTTCGCATAGACCAGAAATTAATCTCCGTATCGTCAGCGGCAAACGAGAATCATCCTTTTGATCCGATCACTGCACCTCCCCCCATCAGATTGCCGTTTTTATCGTAAATATGCCCCTGGGAATCCACCCGGCCGCCCTCCGGCACCTGCCAGCTGCCGTCCTGGGCAAACGTATTTCCCTCCGGATCCACAAAATTTCCATTGCTGTCTTTTCTGGACCCGGGCGGCGGCGTAAATACTCCGTTCCCCACCTGACTGCCTGCATCCATGTTCTGAATCACGATCACATCTTCCTCCGTCTTTGTCTCAGCCGCCTTTTCTTTGCCGCAGCCGGCCGCCGACGCGGCCATAAAGCACGCCATAACCACACACATAATTTTCTTTTTACTCATAACTTCTTTTCCTCCCCGTTGTTTTCATACGGACATTTCGAGATCTCTCCCTTGTTCTGGCGAACTTCGGGATTTCCGCACAAAACGTGTGGAAATCACCTCGAATTCAGTGGAGATGTGAACGCCTGGCCATCTCACCCCACCCGTCATACTCCCGGATCGCTTTTCCGAGCAGTTCCGCGTCCGTCGGATAGCGATAAGCTCTGCCTCCGATCTTCTGATATTTCTCGCTGCCTTTCCCCAGCACCAAGATCAGCGTTTTCTCCTTCCCGCACTCCGCGACCGCCGTGTTGATCGCCTGCTCCCTATCCTCGATACACTCACAGGCACAGCCGACCAGCTCCACATAACTTTGCACTTCCTTTGAGATCGCCTGTGCGCTCTCCGCCATCGGATCATCCGTCGTGAGATAGACTTTATCCGAGAAAAGTCCTGCGATCAGTCCCAGATCCCTCCTCCGGTTCAGTCCTTTTCCGCCCGGACAGCCGAACACGCTGACAATTCTGCTATACTGGGAATATTCCTGATAAACCGCATCGAACAGCCGCTCAAAACTCAGCCGGTTGTGAGCAAAATCCACTATTCCGCAAATTTTTCCATCGAGACTGCAGAAGGTTTCCATACGCCCCGGCACCTGGATATTTGCAAGCGCCTCTTTCATACAGTGCACCGGTACACCGTAGACATATGCCGCGGTGATCGCCGCCATCGCGTTTTCTATGTTGAAGGCCCCTCTCATGGCAAGACAGAAATCCTCGCTGAACCGGTCGCATTCCGCGTGAAAGACAAGTTTCCCGTTCTCCCTGCGGATTCTGCTGCACCGCACATCCGCAAGCGGCGATCTCCCGAAGGTCACGACCCGGTCCGCCCTTCTCGCGGCTTTCAGTATCCTGCCGGACTCATCCGAATCAAGATTGACGCAGGCCGTCTCCGTCTGCCGGAACATTGAAAGCTTCGAACTGAAATAATCCTCAAAATCCCCATGCTCAATCGGACTGATATGATCTTCCGAAATATTCAGAAAAATCCCAACCGCAAACCGCAGCCCTTTTACCCGCTTGTATTTAAGCGCCTGACTTGAAACCTCCATCGTCACGTGAGAAAGTCCGCTCTGCCGCGCGTTCGCGAGATGTTCATGCAGAATCAGAGCTTCCGGCGTCGTCATGGCAGAGTCCTCGCGGGTTTTTCCGTCGTAATTCTCCACCGTGGAGAGCAGTCCCGTCTCCTGTCCTCCCTTTTCACGCTCCCACGCGTCGAGCATCCCCTTCAGATACCAGGCGGTGGTCGTCTTTCCTTTCGTTCCCGTGATCCCGGTCAGAAACGGCACGCCCGGCTCATAACCGAAAAAATCCGCCGCGATAACCGCCATCGCTTTCCGGATGTCGCTGACGACGAATCCCGAAGCCATGTTCCGCTCTTTCCCGGGCAAGTCTGTATCCGACGTTTCTGTTTCCCAGCTTTTTGCTGTCGCTGCGATTTTTCCGTTCACGACCTCTTCCGCCTCCCGGTCTGCCATTTCCACAGAAATTCTTTTCTCTGTCCCCTTGTCTTCCCTTTTTGCGGAAATCTGCTCCATCGTTTTCCGGTCCGCGACCCAGGCGGCACATCCGGCAGCCACGGCATCCTCCAGATATTTTCTTTCGAATAACGCCCCCTTGCAAATGAACACCGCTCCCTGAACCACTTTTCTGGAATCATAGGTTACCCAGGTGATCTCCAGTCTGGCTCCGCCTTTGTCCGTTTCCGTATTCACCTGCCGCACCAGCAGCCCCTGCTCATGCAGCAGCTCCTTCAAATCTTTTACTGTTTTCATATTCTGTCCTTTCAAGCGGACGGAAGTATCCTGCACAAATCCCGCCCGTTGTCACTGCCGCCCGGATTTTCCTTCTTTCCTCTGCATGACAGCTCTGCTCCTGCCGCGGAGCGTCTTTTGTGTCACAAGGCGAAATTTCCTGTGACACAAGAAAGACTCTGCTTTCATACTTCAGAGGGTGCTGGCTCAAGATACTCCTCCAGCGTAATCCCCTGCTCCATGATCTCTTTCGCCGCCTCCACTCCGACATAGCGGAAATGCCACGGCTCATAACTGATACCGGTCACATCCTCTTTGTCCTTCGGATAACGCAGGATAAATCCGTATTCCTGACAGTTCTCGCGAAGCCACTGATTCTCCCTGGTGTATTCCTGCTCTGCGTCCAGCATCTGATAATCAAGCGCTACAATATCCACAGCCAGTCCTGTCTCATGTTCGCTGTGTCCTGCCGGCATTGTCTCCATGGATTCCAGATCATACGCCTCCTGCCAGGTCATCCCATATTCCCGCATATCACGCTCGATGTCCTCATTGAGAAGCTGCTGCTGGTACTCGGCGCTTCGGTAGCCGGAGGCCACGACAAACTCTCTGCCGTCCTTTGAACCATCGGTGAGCATATTGCTCAAAGCGTCGTACATCTCGTCCGCCACGGATACTCTGCCGTTTTTGAGCCAGTGCTCATTTACTATGTAATCTTCAGGAATCGCGTGATCCTTATTCACCAGAACCAGAAAATCAATCTGTCCGGACACGCCGCCTCCAAAATCAGGCAGAATTTTCCCGCTGACATTTTTTACTGCCGTCATGATTCTCCCCTTCGCCGCTTCTCCGTAGGAAAGTCTGCTGTTCGCGGCGCTCTGCACCAACAGCAGGACCAGAAGTATTGCCGCAAGAATTCCGAGCACAATGCACTCACGGCGCAGTCTGCGCTGGCGTTCTTCTTCTCTTTTCCTTTGTCTGCGTTCCTCCGGGGAAAGCGCCTGGCTATTGTTTTCTGGCCGCCCGTCCCCATCTTTCCGAAATTCTCTTGTCTGATTTATTCCATTCCCCCTGTGTCCATCCTGCCGGAAATATATCTTGTTTCCATCCGGCCTCTCCCAGACCGGATTTATCTGACCTGCGCAGCGCTGGCTCCGCAGCCCGGGCTCTCCTCCGGTTGTCATCTGAATCGATTCCAGTATTCTTCTCTGTATTTCTTCCTGTTCTCCAATCGTACGTTCCGCTGTGATTCTTCTCATTAAAAAATCCTCCCTTCAGCGTTTTGCTGAAGAAAGGATAATTAAAAAATGTATCAGAATCTGCTCAAATTTGTATCAGAATTGTATCTTTATGATAAAAATAAACATTTTTTTCAAAAATTATAAAGTAAATGCTCAAAAAGACAGAGCGAACGGATTCATTCTCCTTCATATGCTGCGGCCGCCTCTTCCGCCGGTTCAAGCCCATACTTTTTCATCAGTTCCGCGTCCTGCGCAGCCTGCCAGTCATTCTCCTCCCCGTCGGCCCATTCCGCCTGTTCCCCGGCATCGTCCGGTACAATCGGATCAGCAAAGTCTTTGCCATACACAGCCGACGGACCAGTCACTTTCTCCTGTACCATCGCAGTATCTGTCCCGTCCTCCCGTATGATCAGCAGATCTCCCCTTACATGATCAATCATCTCTTCATTCCAGGTGTCAAACCATTCCTCTTCACTGACCGGGGCTACCGCATAACCCGTATACATCGTGGCTATGGAAACCGCGATTTCCTCCCATTTTTGCGTTCCGAACATGGTCTGCAGGCCAATTCCCCAGTCACTTTGAAACATCGTCCGGAAAGCGGATACGTCAAACTCCTCGTACCGCAGCGTTACCCTCTGAAAAATCCCGGTAGGATCAGTTGTCTCAATCTCCTGAGAATTCGCGCCGCACACGGAGGCATAATCATACCAGAAAGGATCCCGGACCATATCCAGCGAGTACGTGCCGTCCCAAAGCTTCTGATCCAGCTCATCCTCCGACTCCACTCCCAGAACCTGAAAACTATAGAGAAGCATCTCATCGCTTATGATTCCCGCATAGTACAGGAAATCATTGCTCTGATCCAGTATCGCGATCTCAATCGCGTCCTCCGCATTATTTATCCTGACCAGAGCTCTGACCGGAATGACGCCAGCGTCAATCTTCACGTAAGTATCCAGGCTGACGCCCCAGGTCAGGTCCTCCCCCTTATCTTTGTAGCTTATAGGAAAGGGATGCTCTGGAAGCAGATGACAGCTGTACCATTCCGAAAATTTTTCGTCCAGAATCTCCTGATACTGCTGATCCGTCTCAGCGGAATCTGTCATATCGACCGACACGCTGTAGCTGAACTCCTCCGATTCGCTCAGCATCGCCAGCTTCGTACCGATGTCCAGTGTTTCCATATCGATCAGACGAAGTTCTTCTCTCTTTTCCAGAACAACCTGCTCCATGGCCTCCGTTTCCCTCCATCCGGAATACCAGCCGGGCAGAAACAGCGCGAGCAGCACCGTAAACGCGAGAGCCACAATCCCGGCCGCGTATTTCAGACGCACTTTCCACATTCCGTGTCTCTCCGTCTTATCCTGGTATCTGCTCCCTTCTGCCATATCGCACCTCCCCTGTTATCGTTCCTGACCGGTCAGAAAACTCTTACCATGGAATTCTCTTCAATCATTCCATGGTTGACCGCGGCGTCCGCTCTTCTCTCACCGGATCATCCATCGTACCCCCCCCCCCAGTTCCCTGTCGGCGTCTCGCCCTGCGGGGTCTTCTGCGCGCGTTCCCATTTGCCGCGGGAGCGCCGAGCAGCACCACGACGCGCATGCCCTTTCCCGGCTCGCTCACCATCTGCCAGCTCCCCTCGTGCAGTTCCAGGATCTTCTTGCACAGAGCAAGTCCAAGCCCCGCTCCGCCTTCCTTGCGCGACCTGGATTTATCCACCATGTAGAACGCTTCCGTGATACGGTTCAGCTCCTCCGGGGGAATTCCCTTACCCTCGTCCTCCACGGTGATTGAATATCCTCCTCCGGCCATCGCCCTGCCGGTCAGCCAGATCCTCCCCCCGTCCGATGATGCTTTCCGCGCGTTGTCGAGCAGATTAAACAGCAGGGAGGAAAGCAGAACACGGTCGCCGAGAATGTATCCGTCATCCTGCTCCACAAGAAGTACCAGATGCTTTTCCCGAAACGCCATCTCCATGGTCTTCGCGGCCTCGTCAAACAGTTCTTTTACCGGCACGTTGCGGTAGATCATCTGATACTGATCCGCCATCGCCATCTCCAGCAGCTTGTACGAAAGCGACTGCAGCCGCTTTCCCTGCCGGTAGATATAATCGGCGCACATATCGGACTCTTCTTTTGTCAGATCCATCGACCGCATCGTCTCCGCGTAGCCGATGATCGAAGTCAGAGGCGTCTTGAGTTCATGCGCGAACGCGGAGGTAAACTCTTCCTGCCTCCGTACATCATCCTGCAGCTGCTCCATCTGTCGGTTCATGACATTCGCCATCCAGTTGAAATCGTCCGCCAGTCTGCCAATCTCGTCGTCGCTCCTGATCGACACGCGCGTATCGTAACGCCCCATCGCGAATCTCCTGGTCGCCGAGGAGAGCTTCTGCGTATTTCGCATAACCAGCAGCAGAGCCAGCAGCGTAAACAAGCCCGAAAAAAACGCCACGAGCAGCATACCCACCTGATAACTGCTGTAGATATCATCCCGGTCCTCAAAGACAGACGAAACATTGTGCAGCGTCTCAAACCAGACGCCGGAACTGCTTCTGGCGAGCACCGCAACATAATATTCGCCGTCCTGCCGCACGATCTGACGGCCCACATTGTATGTTCCAGCGGAAGCGTCTGACGTCTGCTGCGCATGTCCGACAGATTGTGGGAGAACCCCGTCTGCGCCGCCATCTTCCCCGGTGGACTGGACAGATGGTGCATCTTCCGTTTTCCCGTTCCCGGAACGTTCTCCCGCAGACTGATCTGACCGCGCATCCTCAGAATTCTCCCCGACAGCCTGAACAGATGCTGCTTTCTCCAGTTCCTCCCAGATCCGGTGTGAGACCGTAAGTTCATTGTCCTGATACAGCACTTTGCGCGCGTCGTCATAGATCCTCGCGCATCCCAGCGTGCTGTCCATCGCCTGATGGAACGGCTCGACGACCGCTCTCACGGACGTCTTCTTCCTCTGCCCGGAGGACATTCCGTTCAGCGTCAGCTCGTAGGAGGTCTGAAACATCTCGTTCTCCATCAGGCAGCTCTCGATCTCCCTTGTCAGATTGCTCTGAAAGCTTTTCTGCACGATCCAGGTTCCGAACAAAGTCAGGAACAAAACAAACAGAGGGGTCGTAATAAAAAATATTTTCCAGGATAATTTCATGACAATACAGCCCCCTTTGTGTCCGGCCGGAAGACTCACTTCTTCCGTTTTTGGTCCGGGCATTTCTGTCCGTTCCTGGCATCCGTATCTTCCGCAGCTTCGCATACCTTTTTATACTGCGAACCGATAACCCACCTTGTAGATCGCCGTGATATGTTCCTCCAGCCCCAGCTTTTTCTTCAGCCTCTGGACATGCAGATCCACGGTCCGCCCCGTCCCGCTGTACTCGCCTCCCCAGACATTCTCATAGATTGTCTCACGGTACAGCGCGCGGTTCTTGTTGCGCACAAACAGAAGAAGCAGATCAAATTCCTTGATTGTGAGATCGACCTCGCGGCCGTTCTGCGTGACTGTCCTCGAATCCGTGTCGATCTCGATATCCAGGATCCGGATCCGGCGTTCTGTCTTGTGATACCGCCGGAGCACGGTCTCCACGCGGGCAAGCAGCTCCGCGATCTCAAACGGCTTCGCGATGTAGTCTTCCGCCCCAAGCTTCAATCCTTTTACTTTCTGGTCCGTCTCCCCCATCGCGGTCAGGAAAATGACCGGAACATCGACAGTCTTCGCGTACTCCAGCACCTCATAGCCGTTCAGCTTTGGAAGCATGATATCGAGCAGGATCAGATCAAACGGCCGTTCCGCGATTGCGTCGGCCGCCTCCTCCCCGTCAGAAGCAATTTCGCACTGGTATCCGGATTTTACCAGATTCATGCGGATCAGATTTGCGATCGCCTCCTCATCCTCCACGATCAGTATTTTTATCATCGTCTCGTTCTCCCCACAAATATCGCGACGCTGCGCGGTCCCAGGCCGTACTCCGTGATCACCGGAGAATTGTCTCTTTTGCTCCTCGAATACCCGGTCCCCGGATCATACAGTGCGTCGCAGATGGCCTGTTCCCTTGATGTATCTACGCAGAGCTTCCATTTCAGTCTGCGCGGAAGCTGCGGCAGGTGAATGCGCGTTTCCTCCCAGTACACATTAATCGCAAGATAGACATAGTCCTCCTGATTCTTTTCCTTCAGCCAGCCCGTAAACATGACGCCGAGGTACCTGGAAGCCGCCGTGATCTGCTGATCCCAGGGCTGCCGGGAATGAAGGCTGATCGCAGGATATCCGTTTGAGAGCGGATACGCACTTCCGCTGATGCACGGATGTTCCTTCCGAAACCGTATCATATACCGGAAAAACTGATACAGATCACGATATTTTTCAAGATTGCTCCAGTCAAGCCATGAAATCTCATTGTCCTGGCAGTACGGATTGTTGTTTCCAAACTGCGTGTTCCCGAACTCATCCCCCGCGAGGAACATCGGCGTGCCGCGGCTGCAGAACAGCACCGCGCAGGCATTTTTCATCAGCCTGTCACGCAGGCGCAGAATTTCCTCATCCTGCGTGTCTCCCTCGGCGCCGCAGTTCCAGCTCCGGTTGTCATTGGCCCCGTCCGTGTTGTTCCAGCCATTGTCCTCGTTATGTTTTTCATTGTAGGAGTACAGATCACGAAGCGTAAAGCCGTCGTGGCAGGTCAGAAAATTAATCGAAGAATTATAGCCCCGGTACTGCCCCGTATAAAGATCCGGAGAGCCGCAGATACGCTTCGCCGCCTCCGGCGCAAGCCAGTAATCTCCCTTCAGAAAGCTGCGCAGATCGTCGCGGTACTTTCCGTTCCACTCGGCCCAGCGGTTCCACGCCGGGAAGCTTCCGACCTGGTACAGACCGCCGGCATCCCAGGCCTCCGCAATCAGCTTGACGTCCGCGAGGAGCGGATCGGAAGCCAGATTCCGCAGAAGCGGCGGCTGATTCATCGGGGTGCCGTCCTCATTCCGTCCGAGAATGCTCGCAAGGTCGAACCGGAAGCCGTCCACGCGGTAGTTGATCGTCCAGTACCGAAGACTCTCGAGAATCATCTGCTGCACGACCGGATGATTGCAGTTCAGCGTGTTCCCGCAGCCGCTGAAGTTATAGTAATGGCCGTCCGGCGTCAGCATATAATAGACATTATTGTCAAAACCTTTAAAGGAGAAGAACGGACCGTACTCATTTCCCTCCGCCGTGTGGTTGAACACAACATCCAGAATCACCTCGATCCCGGCAGCGTGCAGTTCGCGCACCAGAGCTTTCAGTTCATCTCCCTCGCGGGTATACACCGCGCCGGAGGCATAACTGCTGTTCGGCGCAAAAAAGCCGACCGGATTGTAGCCCCAGTAATCCAGCAGCGTCCTCCCGTTGATCTCACGCCTTCCCATCATCTCGTCAAACTCAAAGACCGGCATCAGTTCAACCGCCGTAATCCCCAGATCTTTCAGATAGGGAATCTTCTCACGCAATCCGTCGAACGTACCCGGATAACAGACTCCCGACGACGCATGCTTTGTAAAGCCGCGGACATGCAGTTCATAGATAATCGTATCATGCATGTCGGTGAGCGGACGCGCCGACGCTCCCCAGTCAAAGCTGTTGCGCACCACGCGCGCACGGTACCCTTCGGTGTTCGGATTTTTCCCCCAGTCCTGCTGGCCGCTGACCGCGCGCGCATACGGATCCAGAAGAGTCTTTGTCCGGTCGAACAGCAGTCCCTCCTCCGGATGATTCGGCCCGTCAAGGCGGTATGCATACTCAAATTCTTCGACATCCAGTCCGAAGACGATCATCGAGTAAACCCCTCCGATCCGGTAATTCTCCGGAAACGGCAGCACAGCTGACGGCTCTTCCTCCCCTCTTCGGTACAGCAGAAGCTCACAGTGCGTCGCATTCTGTGAATGTATTGTAAAACTCACCCCGCCCGGAAGCAGGTAAGCTCCGTTTATTTCGTAATATCCAGGTCTCACATCGTACCCCGCAATCCGGTCGACCGCAGGCAGATGATATTTTGCTTTCTCCATCTAAGCCACCTTTCCCCATTTCAAATTCGTGCGCATCTCCACTCCATTCCGGTCGGCGCTGGACGAATGTCCACTGGACATTCAGCGCCCCCGTCCCTTCTCCTGCCGCGGCTTTTCTCCCCGAAGAACTGCCGACGTTCTGTCTCCGCACGGCGCCCGGTCCTCTTCACTTTCCCCGTTCCGTCCGGAAATTTCTCATCCGTACCGGTACATATGAAGCTCATGCATCGCCCTCGTCGCGCAGATGTACTCCGCCTGCCGGTGCAGAGGCTTTTCCCGCATCTGTTTCTCCGTGACGGAAAATACCTGGTCAAATTCCAGTCCCTTGGCAAGGTAGAACGTTGTAACCGTCAGACCTTTGCGGAAACGGCTGCTGTTTCTGTCGATATAGGTCAAAGAACTCCCGGAATCCAAAGCGCCTTCTATTTTCCCGTCCGCCTGTCTGTTTCCGCCTCCCTGCCCGGCTCCGCTCTCAGCCTCCCAAGAAACTGCTTCCTTTTCCATATGCGCCTTCAGCCACGCGTATGCCGTCTTCGCCTCCGCCTCCGTCGTGACAAGCACCGCGGATGTCTCATAATTTTCCCCGGCGCTCTCCCGGTATCTCTTCAGCGCCTCCGCAAGGGCCGCTTCCATGACGGCAAATTCCCGTTCTTCCACCTCTCTACCGTGACGCTCAAAAAGCTCCATGCCTTCCGCATGGCTGATCTTACCGGCATACTGCGCGATCTCGATTGTATTCCGGTAACTTTTGTTCATCTCAATTCTGCGGATTTGTCTTCCAAATATTTTCGGAAGGAATTTCATCACATCCGACTGCTCGCTGTCCATTGTCTGCGCCTTATCGCCAAGGATCGTCATTTTGCACTGGAAAAGCTGTTCCAGAATCAGATACTGCAGATAAGAATAATCCTGCATTTCATCGATCACCAGATGGCGGATCTGCTTATGTCCGCTGTGGGCGTACAGAAGATACTTCAGATAAAGCATTGGATAGACATCCTCATACGCAAGATAACGCTTTTCATATTTTACGCGCGGAAGCGGCGTGTAGCCGTACTCTTCAAGGAACCGGCTATACAGAACATACAAATCCGTCGTCCGGTACATCCTGAAAAAACGCTCCCGTATCTTTTCCAGATCTTCCTCATCAAAATCTTTATTCACCAGCGTCTCGTACTCATCCACAAAATATTCCATAACTGCCTGCATTCTCGACAGCAGAGGCACATCCGGAAACCGGTAATAGAACATCTCCATAATCTCTTTTGCGGTTTTCTGGAAATTCTTATATTTAAAATCCGTAAAACGCATCAGACGGTCTTCCTCAAACAGGACAAATTCCCGCAGCTCCGTGATAAAATCAGGCGACTGTTTGCGGGCCGCCTCATCCTCTCCGTCCTGTCCCGTTCTCTCCCGCAGCAGCTTCCGTTCAATCTCGTCGTACCGGTCCTCGCAGTCGTGCACAACCTGGTTCAGTTCCCGGTAAGCAAACAGATCAAAACTCATCTCCCGGATATTTTCCTCGCCAAGCTCCGGCAGTATATGCGAGATATAATCGGAAAACACACTGTTCGGAGACAGGACCAGCACATTCGAAGACTTCAGATTCTCCCGGTCATGGTAAAGCAGATACGCGATCCGATGCAGCGCTACCGAAGTCTTCCCGCTTCCGGCCACCCCCTGGATCACCATGATCCGATCCTTCGTGTTCCGGATGATCGCGTTCTGCTCCTTCTGGATCGTGCGGATGATATTTTTCAGCTTTACATCCCCGCTCGAGCCGAGCTCACGCCGCAGTACTTCATCGTCAATCTTCGTATCACTCTCAAATGCATAGATCAGGCGGCCGTCCCGGATCTTGTACTGCCATTTGGACGTGATCTCGCCTTCCATTATCCCGCCCGGCGCTTCATAGGAAGCCTCCCCCTGGTCGTAGTCGTAGAACAGACTCGAAACGGGGGCTCTCCAGTCATAAATCAGCGGGATTCCGCCCTTCTTCTCGGCAAAGCTTCCGATCCCGATATAGAAGGTCTCCGCCTCATCGTCACCGTCAAAACAGAAATCCACCCTTCCAAAATAAGGGGAATCCAGCATTCTTTTCAGACGGCTCCTTTTTTTAAGCATGGCCTGATTCGCATTGACCTGTCCGAGCAGAGCCTGCTGATTGTCAAAATTTTCGTATCCATACTGGTCCATCTCCGTATAATTTTCCCAGTAATATTCGTGCATTCCTTCGATTTCCCGCTCACCCTGCACGATCGACTCATCAAGCGCTTCGATGCTCTGCCTGATCTTTCCTGTTATCTGATCCAGATAGATTCTGGCGTCTTCCATATACGAAAACCTCCCGCTATCTTCCAAAATATTTTTCCAGCTCTGTTTCCAGTAGTATCCTGTTCATTCATGGGATACAGTCTCCTATGAGTGAACAAAGTTCCCTCCCGACATCTCCGGGCCAGCTCTCCCTCAGTCCGGGCAGCTTCCACTCTGTCAGGCTTTCTTTCGAACCATCTGCATCCTTTTCCCGTTCTTCCACGTACTCTTCCAGCGTAATTCCTCGTTCCATGATCTCTTTCGCCGCCTTTTCTCCCACATAACGGAAATGCCAGGACTCATAGACGATCTTTGTGATATCCTCCTTCTCTTTGGGATAGCGCAGGATAAACCCGTACTCTGCGCAGTGCTTCTGCAGCCACTGGATCTCGGGTTTGCTCTCCAGCCCGTCATTGAGCATCTGATAGGAAGCGCTCACAATATCGACAGCCAGACCGGTCGAATGTTCGCTGTGTCCCGCTGGCATTGTATCCTTTGTGGCCTCCTCATACGCTTCCTCATAATCCATCCCTTCGGCCATGAAATCACGGATATCCTCATCCAGAAGCCCCTGCTGATAATTGGCGTTCCGATAACCGGAAGCCACGACAAACTGAAGGCCCTCCTGCTGCCCGTCTTCCAGCATCTGCCTCAGAGCCGGGTACATCTCCGCAGACACGCTGCAGTTTCCGTACGGCGCTCCCTGAAGTTCCACCTCATAATCGTCCGGAAGCGGATGATCTTTATTCACCAGAATCAGAAAGCGGTCATCCGCCTCAGTTGTCTGCGGGCGTACCCGGTCGAAGCTTTCATCCAGCTGCTGCCGGAGCGCCGCATTTGCGGCATACCCAAACCTTCCAATTCCCCCGCCGCCCGTACCCGCTGCTCCTTCCAGGGCCAGAACAAGCGCGAGCATGACCAGTTTCTCTGTCAATGATCTTTCTCCCCTTCCTGCTGTCATTCGTTCTTTCTTAAATTTCCGCGGCCAGTCTGACAGCCATGCCTGCAGTCAGAGCTTTGATTTTAATCGGACAGATGAATTTTTCCTCCTGCCCGTCTGCGCGTTTCCATACCTGGGCCTGCTCATGAATCGAGCTGGAAGCGGCTTTCCCTCCTGCTCACCCGCGCGTTTCCATGCCTGGGCCTGCCCATGAAACAGAAAAACCGCCGGATATTCCCTGGCAGAATTCCGGCGGTTTTTCTATACCTGCTATCCGTATATTTCCTCCTGAAGCTTCGCAAGCGTTTCTTCCCACTCCGGAACCAGCATATCCTGAGTGTTGACCGATATTATCTCATACATGTTGTCATACGGAACACGGCTCATCTCAAACTGATAATCAAGGATTTCCGGTACTTCCTTGAGCATATCCCATATCTCGGACTCCGGAATATTCATCGTCACATATTTCATGAGGCCCTGTACTTTCTCAGTTATCTGCGCAAGACTCAGATTCTGTATTTCCTTAATCAGCTGGGTGATTACATAACGCTGACGTTCTGTACGCTCGAAATCAGAATTTCCGACAAAGCGGTTGCGCGCGAAAGCAACTGCCTGTACTCCATCACAGTAGAAAGTTCCCCCGCCCGGAAACAGATGCGGCTCCGGATCCATATCCATGAGGCGTTCGCACATATCCCGGATGTAGCCATTTGCCACCTCAGCCTCTTCATCGCTCACCTCAAGCGTCACTCCTCCGATATAGTCGATAATGTCAACCAGATCAAAGAAATCTACCGCAACATAGCGGTCCACCTGAATCTTAAACGCATCTGTGACTGTGCTGCACAGCAGCGGACCGCCGCCATAAGCGTACGCAGCATTCAGCTTGTCGTAACCCACTCCCGCGATATCGACATACGTATCTCTCATCAGAGAAGTCATGTTTACCTTATTCTTCTCCTTGTTGATCGATACAAGAATCATACAGTCCGAATTTCCGTTCCAGGACTTGTCCTGCCGGTCAACGCCAACCATCAGAACATTATAGATCTCGTCATTCTTTTTGACTTCCACACCTGAAATGCCGCTCATCATATCATGGATGCTCCTGAGCTGCTCGTCATTTACCACGACGCCGACCCGTTCCTCCGGGCTGAGCGTCTCCCTCTCCGCAACTTCCGGAAGCGTCTCCTCAACTTTTATTTCCTCATCCGCCACATAATTCAGATTGCCATACATATCATGTCCGAATTTATAAATCACTCCGCCGCTCACGATCACAACTCCAAGCACAATACAGAGACTGATCGCAAAAGCTTTTCCAAGATTGCTCCCGTTCCTTTTTCCGCCTCCAGGCTTTCTTCCTGAACGATTATAATGATCGCCTGATCCCCGCCTGGGATCAGGCCCGCCATTTCTGTTTCCCGGCATGTCGGGCTACCTCCTGCATTCAACAAAGTTTTCTTTTCAAATCTGACCGTAAAAAGTGCATAGGCATCTTTCTCACGATATTATAGTATACCTCAATCTGAACAAAAAAAAACTTTCTGATTGACTCAGAAAGTTTTATGCGGAGGATGGGACTTGAACCCACACGATATTGCTACCACAGGCACCTGAAGCCTGCGCGTCTGCCAATTCCGCCACCTCCGCGTCCTTGGTGAGCTTTGTGTTGTCCCGCAACTCACAGTCCATATAATACAACAAGGGGATAGATTTGTCAACCCTGTTTTTTATTTTTTTTAAACTTTTTTGCACCGGGTGCTGCAGTTCTCGAATGGGAGACGGATAAATCCGTCTCCCACTTCTGTCCGAAGACAAATCTTTCTCTTAAATCTCCGCCTGCTCAAGAAGAGCCGGGATCTTGGACTCCCATCCAAGGGCCATGATATGTACGCCCTGGCAGTACGGCTTACATTCTTTGATGATGCGCGCCGTGATCTCCACGCCGGTGATACCTGCCTTGGTCTTCTCTTTATCCTTCTTCAGCTCTTCGATCATCTCATCCGGAACATGGATGCCGGCCACGTTGTTGTTCATGTATCTTGCCATACCTACAGACTTGGGGATAACCACGCCCAGCTGTACAGGCTTGCCGAACTGTTTTGCCTTCTCCATGAATTTGATGAATTTCTCCGGCTCGTAAACAGCCTGCGTCTGGAAGTAATCAACGCCGGCCGCAACCTTGCGCTCCATCTTTGCGAGCTGCGCGTCCACGGAATCGCTGCACGGAGATACAACCGCGCCCTTCGCAAATTTCGGAGGCTCGCCGACCAGCTGGTTTCCGCCAAGGTCCACGCCGGACTCCAGCAGCTTCACCGTATGGATCAGGGAAACGGAATCCAGATCGAATACCGGCTTTGACTGCGGATGATCGCCCATCTTGGTGTGGTCGCCCGTCAGGCAGAGAATATTCTCAATTCCGAACATGGCCGCGCTCAGAAGATCGGACTGCAGCGCGATACGGTTCCTGTCACGGCAGGTAAGCTGGAAGATCGGGAGCATTCCCTCATCCTTCAGAGCCTTGCAGACTGCCAGAGAACCAAGACGCATAACGGAAGACTGATTATCTGTTACGTTGACAGCCGTAACGCCCTTCAGATAAGTCTTCGCTTCTTCCAGTAAATGTTCAATATGAAATCCTTTAGGCGGGCCTACTTCCGCAGAAACTACAAATTCACCGCGCTCAAATAATTCAGTAATTCTCATTCTACATTACTCCTAATCATTATAAATTTTGGTAAAAGCCTTATTTCGCTACTTCGTCATCCGTTGCATAATTGCGGATCTGTGTCGGACATTTCAGAGCATCCAGACGTCCGACCATCTCAAGGCGTCTGTAAATGCGCTCCCAGCCGCACTCCATGTTGCTGTCCACTTCGCATTTGCCGTTCTTGGAACCGCCGCACTGGCCGTTGACAAGGCTCTTGGAACAGGCTGTGATCGGGCAGATTCCGCCCGTCAGGTTCAGATAGCACTCGCCGCACTGGTCGCAGTCGTACTCCAGAGGAGTCACTCCCTGGAAGCCCGGCAGCGCGTATGTATCGCAGCATGCGCATACTTTCTTGTTTTCCAGATATTCCGCAATCGTCTGCACTCCGACGCCGCAGGATAATACCAGCACCACGTCGGCCGCTTCGATCTCGCCCATATGCTTTTCAAGGCGCAGCTTCATATTTTCCGGATTACATATATAATCAGTTGTGATAATTCCAGTCACTTTCCCGTCAGCAGACATCTCTTTCTGTAATTCGACAGCCTCTTTCTCCGGAAAATGGACTTCTTTGCATCCATGGCAGTTAATGATAAACACTTTCTTGTCGCCTGCCAGTGATACGATAGTTTCCCTGGGTTTTAATTCGGTAATTAACATATCACTTCATCCCCCTTACTGCACCTTTTCCGGCTTTGATCTTGCTGACTAACGGAATCTTGGAAGAGCAGATGTACTCGCAGCATCTGCACTCAATACAATCCATGACGTTCTTGTCCTTCATGCCCTGCCAGTTCTCTTCATCCGCATACTTCGCGAAATACAGCGGAGAAAGTTCCATCGGACAGACATCCGCGCAGCGTCCGCACTTGATACATTCTACCGTCTGCGTATGGTCGGTATCAACCGCGATGATTCCGTTGGAACCCTTCATGATCGGAACGTTCACATCATTGAGGACAAAGCCCATCATCGGGCCGCCCATCTTGATCGTGACATCGTCGCCCACAATGCCGCCGCAGTAGTCGATCAGTTCTTTTACGCTGGTACCGATCTTCACGATATAATTGCCCGGTTTCTTCATATGCTCGCCGGTCACGGTCACAACACGCTCAACCAGCGGCATGCCCTTCTGAATCGCGTCGGAGATGGCTTTCGTGGTACTGATGTTGCTCACCACAACGCCGACATCCGCGGGAAGTCCGCCGCGCGGCACCTGTCTGCCCATCACGCGCTTGATCAGCATCTTCTCAGCGCCCTGCGGGTATTTGGTCTTCGCCACCACGACATCGATATCGGGGATATCGGCAACCTTCGCCTGCATCAGCTCGATGGCATCCGGCTTGTTGTCCTCGATCACGATCAGACCCTTCTCAGCGCCGACCGTCTTGATGATCGCCTTGAGGCCGAAGATCACGTCGTCCGCAAACTCCAGAAGCACTCTGTGGTCCGCGGTCAGAAGCGGCTCGCACTCGCAGCCGTTCAGCAGGATGGTGTCGACCGGTTTGTTCGGTTTCAGCTTGACGGAGGTCGGGAAACCTGCGCCGCCCATGCCGACGATTCCACTCTCGCGGACGATGTTGATGATGTCGTCCGGTGTAAGGCTGTCAAGATCACCCTTTGGCTGTACAGATTCGTGCAGAGTATTTTTCCCATCCGACTTGATGATTACGGACATTACCTGATTGCCGCTTGTCGGATGCAGACGCGGCTCGATCGCGATCACGGTTCCGCTTACGCTGGAATGGATCGGGCTGCTGATAAATCCGGCGGACTCGCCGATCTTCTGTCCGACTTTGACTGTGTCGTTCACTTCCACGACAGGAGTCGCCGGAGCGCCCGCATGCATCGAAAGCGGGAT
>CANQAR010000066.1 GCA_947588845.1 uncultured Lachnospiraceae bacterium | reverse complement strand
TATCAGAAACGAAGGTATGAGATTAGCATTTGCATAAATAACTATAAATATAAAACCGTGGGACGCACGGGGTTAGCCCGCTTATGCTTAGTACATTGGTACTATCGAACGAGAACCAAACCTGCCGATAGCGGTGGGAAGCCCCCACCTCTTCAGGTGGGGGAGGACGTCACGGGCAGTTAATATAATACTGTATGAAAAGTTTAGAGAAATTCCGACGGCGGGAAACTGGAATCACAGGACAATGATGCGTGAACAATAAGCAGAAGATTTGGCAGAAGGGCGGTCAGGAAGTATGAAGATGAAAAAAGTATGGATGAGAGTTCTGGTCATTCTGGGCATTCTTGTCTGTCTGACTCTGGGAGGTACGGCGGCAGATGCCGCTGCATCAGTAAAGATGAATCCGGGACAGACAAAACAGCTTACAGTTCCGAAAAAGTATCGCTCGGTAAAATGGAGCAGCAGCAGGAAAAAAGTTGCGAAGGTAAATAAGAAAGGGAAAGTGACGGCAGTAAGTGAGGGGACTGCGGTCATCACGGCGAAGTCCGGAAACAAGACGAAAAAATTCAGGATAATCGTAAAAAAGAAGTCCGGAAAAACTCCTGAGAAAAATCCGGAGACTGAGGCAGTACAGGAAACTGGGGGAACACCGGAGACAGAGAAAACACCAGAGACAGAGGAAGTTCCGGAAACGGGGAAAACGCCAGAGACAGAAAAAATACCGGAAACCAAAAAGAATACAGAAACGTTGGAAACGGAGGAAACAGCAGAGATGAAAATGAATGTGAAGATAGGGAGTTATACGTTTACGGCCACATTGGAGGAGAACGACGCAGTGCGGGAACTGGTGGAGATGATGAAGAAGAGTCCGGTTGTGATTAGCATGGACGATTATTCCGGTTTTGAGAAGGTGGGTTCTCTTGGCAAAAGACTGACAACGAGCAACAAACAGACGACCACGAAAGCGGGAGATATCGTGCTGTACAATGGAAACAACATTGTTATGTTCTACGGAAGCAATTCCTGGAGCTATACGAGAATCGGAAAGATTGACGATCTGACAGACTGGAAAAAAGCGCTTGGGAGCGGGAGTATCACAGCAGAATTTTCGATTGCTTAGATTCCTGCTTATCAGACTGTAAAGGGGACATGGTATACCGGCGGGTGATCATGTCCCCTCTGTTTTTGTGCGCAGGCCCAGGCAGGGAAACCAGCTGCTGACGCAGGACCTGGGCTGCGCGGCGAGCAGGAGGAAAAGCCGCCTCCTACTCGATTCTGTTATTCTTTTAATTGTGTACGGACGACAAACGGCGGTCTGTACTTCTCCTGGATCTGATGGATACAATAAGATAGTAAATAACTACCAGCACCCATCCCGAGCCAGTTGCGACGGCGACGGCAGACAGATCGTACCCTGCAATAAGGCTCCATGTCAGGATTACGCGGAGCGTCAGGTGGAGCGTTGTTCCGAAGAAGGGGATCACGACCTTGCCGATTCCGCGGAAATAGCCGACAAAAGCGTTTCCGATAAAGCAGAGGATGTAAAACAGGGCGATGGTCTTAAGGTAGGAAACGCCGTAATCCATGGAAGGATGATCTGACTGGGCGAGGAACAGTCTCAGGCAGAAGGAAGAAGTGAAAAACATGACTGCGGAGACAACACTTCCAAGCAGTACAAGAAGGGAAAATCCTTTCTGGAATCCCTGGCTGACCCGTTCCTGGCTGCCGGCACCGTAATTCTGCGATATAAAAATAGAAATGGCTTGCGAGCCGCTGTCACCAAAAGAATTTGCGATGCCTTCGATGCGCATGGTCGCGGTATAAGCTGCGATCCCAGCCGTGCCGAGTGTGTTGACTGCGCCCTGCACAAGGATCTTGCCGATATAAAGGCTGGACTGGTGCATGGCGGAAACCAGGCCAAAACGCATGATTTTAAAAAGGGCGGGCCGCTGAAAAGTGATATCCTGACGTGTGAAAAGAAGGTCAGGATATTTTTTCCGCAGATAGAAGAAGCTGACGATGGCGGACAGTGTCTGTGCCATTACCGTAGCATACGCAGCTCCGGCGATCCCAGTGTGGAATACTCCGACAAACAGCAGATCAAGCACTACATTCGCCAGCACGGAGAAAGCGAGAAAATACAGAGAAGCCTTTGTATTTCCTGCCGAACGCAGTACAGAGGCGAAAAAATTATAGAACCAGGTGGCTGAAAGACCGGCAAGGATGATGGTCATGTACGTCCTGCAGTAAGCAGTCAGCTCGAAAGGGGTATGGATCAGACGCAGGGCTGGATCAAGAAAAAGAATCATCAGGGCGCCAAACAAAATTGTCAGTCCTGTTCCTGCGATAAGAGCAAGAAAAAAATTCTGGCGGAACCCTTTTTTGTCTCCTTTGCCGTATGCCTGCGCAAAAATCACGGAGATGCCGACACAGAAGCCGTTCAGAACGAAAATGAACAGATTCATCAAAGTACCGGAAACACCGGTTGACGCGAAGGCCTGACTGCCAAGAAAATGAGCAATAATGAGGGAGTCTGCCGTGTTATAGAGCTGCTGCAGAATATTGGAGAGAAGCAGCGGAAATGCCAGAGTGATCAGTTCTTTTTGAATATTTCCCTTTAACAATGTAGAATTATCCATTAGATTCATCTTCCTTTTCCTTTTTTGTTTTCGTATCATAATACAGGCTGGAACTATTGTAAAATGCATATTTCTACTATAAAATATAAATAAAATATTATATTATGGAGGGAGCATATGACGAATCTGGAAATAGAGGCGTTCCTGGCCATTGTAGATTATGGTACAGTTTCCGCTGCTGCCAGCCATCTGTTTGTGACGCAGCCGGCCCTTAGCCGGCGGATAAAAGCACTGGAGGAGGAAATTGGGTATTCACTGTTTCAGAGGCAAAAGGGAGGAAGGGAAATCCGCCTGACCAGAGAAGGAGAAGAATTTCTGCCGATTGCCGGGAAATGGAAACGACTATGGGAGGAAACGAGCGCGATATCCGGGAGAAAGAGACAGCCGAAGCTGGAACTGATTTCGGTAGGAAGCGTCAGCAGTTATATTTTTCCGGAAGTGTTCCGCAGGTTTCTGGGAGAAAATCCGGAGTATCAGCTGACGTTCCACCAGTGTCATTCGCGGGAGGCATACGAATATATGGAACAGAAAATGGCGGATCTGGCCTTTGTGTCAGATCAGAGGTATGCTGGGACACTGAAAATCCTGCCCGCATTTTCGGAGCCTTTTGTTCTGGCCGGAGCGCTGCGGGCAGGAACCTCGCAATTCGAAAAACAAGATGGGAAGGAAGTAGAGAAGTCTGGTTCAGGGAGGGAGCAGGATGAGATAAGCACAAAGGATCTGGATCCTGCCAGGGAAGTGCGTCTGCCATGGAACGGGGATTATGATCAGTGGCATATCCGGCATTTTCCTGATCACGTCTATCCGCATGTTTTTCTGGACCAGATGTCGCTCATGGAAGAATTTCTGACAGGGGAAAACTGGGCCGTCGTCCCCATTACAGTCGGTTATCGGCTAAAAGAACGAGAAATTCCAATCTGGAAGCTGAAAGACGCGCCGCCTGACCGGATGATTTATTATCTGGTGCGCAAGGAGAATGAGAATCCGTTGATCGGGCGGTTTTTGTACTATCTGAATCAATATCTGGAACCGTTGAATCAAGTCAGTTCTTATCTGGGGAGCAAAGTATCCTTATTCCTTGATTGAACGGTGATCTGTGGATTCATGAGTAAATCCTGCACATACCTGCCGTTTTGTAACCGGGCAGTTTTTGCATGTCTAATTAAACATTCAGGACTCGCTCGCGAGGAAAGTCTTGTACGTGGAACGTATATCATTGAACCAGCATCCAGTTCTCAAACGTACAGATGCTTTGATTTTCCCGGATAAAGGTCTCCAGCTCCTGTTCAAAAAGCGCAATCGCCCTTGTATGACTTGCTTTGGGATAACGGTTGGTGAGCTGATAACAGATGCGCGGGGTGGGCGGATCCTGCATGGTATAGTAGACAAGTTCCTTTTCTTCGCGGAAAGCCTGCACAACGGACATCGGCGCGACGGCCCAGCGTCCCGGCTCCTGCAGATAATGCTGCAGCATGGAACCGGTGTTTACGCTGATGACCGGATAGCGGTCGGCGCTCCAGTGGCGGTCGTGCCATCTCTGGAAATCCGGGCCCCAGCGCAGGAATACTTCGTTTTCAGGATCCAGTTCTTCCGGGTGAATATTGTCATGGTATGCGCTGTTTTTATGGCAGACAAGATACATCAGTTCCCGGTAGACGGGCTTTGAAATAATGTTCTGGTAGCGCACTTCGCTGAATACATAGCCGATATCCGCGGTCTGACTCTCGACCAGCCCGTGAATCTCACCGGAATGGTGTGTGCTGACAGACAGTTTCAGGCGCGGATATTCTTTGATCAGCCGATGGAACAGCGGAAGGAAGGTAAAATTGTTTATGGCGTCGACGCTGGCGATGTTCAGCTTTTGAACAGCATTGCTGTTTTTCAGATTCTGTGTGTCTTTCCAGAGAGCGGCCCACTGGCTGGCGATGGGGATGAATGCCTCCCCGTATGCGGTCAGCTCGATTTTGCGATGCCCTTTGTGGCGGATGATCAGCTGTGTGCCAAGTTCTTCCTCAAGAAGCTGGATCCGGCTACTCGCGGTGGACTGTGAGATAAACAGGTAATCTGCTGCGGACGATATATTTTCATAAGTTACCACGGTCAGGAATGTTTCAATCTGTTCATAAGTCATTTCTATATTTCCCCTTTATTATTTTTGACTGCTTTAATATCGGATATACAGATATTTTATATGAAATATATTCGTTTTACAAGTATATTTTTCAATGTTATAGTAGATTCAACAAAAACGAAAGTCAATAAGAAAACGAATACATGAGGATCAATATGAATACTGGTTATCAGATCAACAGGGAGTTCAAACGCCCCGATCCGGAGTTGATCCGGAAATTTGCAAAGGTTCCGATTCCGAATATCGGGGACAGCATGAACCGCACCGCCGCGATTTCCTCGGAAATTCAGGCTATGAACAGTGCGCGTCTGATGGGAACGGCTTACACGGTGAGGGTTCCTGCAGGAGATAATCTGCTGTTTTACTACGCGATTGACCAGGCAGAGCCGGGAGATGTGATCGTGATTGATGGAGGAGGTTTTACGGAACGCGCTTTGTGTGGAGAGATCATGGCGACTTACGCGCAGAAGAGGGGACTGGCAGGTTTTGTCATCAATGGAGCGATCCGTGATAAGGTGGAAATTTCCCAGATGAATTTTCCGGTGTTCGCGAAAGCCTGCTGTCCGAATGGTCCCTATAAGAATGGACCGGGAGAGATCAATGTCCCGGTGAATATGGGCGGAAGAATCGTGTGCCCGGGTGATATTCTGATCGGGGACGGCAACGGACTTGTGGTATTCAAACCGGAAGATGCCAAGGAAATATTTGAGAAGGTTCAGGCGGTCATGGAAAAAGAGAGCCATATGATGGAGGATATCGAGCAGAACGGACATCTGGATCTGCGGTGGATGTATCAGAAAATCGAAAACGATAAATGTGAAATTTTATAATACATACAGGTATACACAAAATTATGTTGTTTTGCGGCATGACACAGGAAACAAATTAAAAATATCAGGAGGATAAAAGGATGAAGAAAGAGATTATTGAAAGACTGAAAAAACTGGATACGGCGAGCGTATCAGACGCGCTTGACAAAATGGGGATTACCTGCGGTCTGCTTGGGGTTCAGGCGGTTATTCCCGGACATCATATCTGCGGCGAGGCCTTTACCGTGCACTATGTACCATGCGGACCGGTAAAAGGGACAGTTGGAGATTTCATCGATGATGTGGAGCCGGGACAGGTGGTTGTGATTGACAATGCAGGACGCGATTACTGCACCGTATGGGGCGATATCATGACATTCACGGCGAAGACAAAAGGAATCGAAGCAACTGTAATTGACGGTGTGTGCCGGGATGTGGACGGCATTAAGAAGCTGGATTATGCGATCTTTACCAAAGGAAAATACATGGTGACGGGAAAAGAGCGCGTGGAAGTAGATTATGTGAACCGACCGGTGGCGGTATCCGGCGTACAGGTCTGCCCCGGGGATATTATCCTGGGAGATGATTCCGGTGTGCTTGTGATCCCGAAGGATGCAGCAGAGGAAGCGCTTGAGATTGCGGAAAACATTGAAAAGACAGAGCAGGCAATCATTGCAGAGGTGAAAAACGGCAGCACGCTGAAAGCGGCAAGGGAAAAACTGGGCTACCATCATCTGCAGACAAGGGAAAACTGAAGAACGGAGGATATATGCTATGAAAACAGCGAAAAAGAAATCAAACATCATGGCGATCCTTTCCATCTGCGGGGTTATGTTCAGCGCGTACGTTGGTCCCGGATTCGCTTCCGGCACACAGACAGTGTCTTATTTTCTGACAAAAGGATGGATTGGCGTATGGATCGGCCCGGTTGTGGCGTCTGTATTATGCCTGATTTTCAATCTGCTTTTGTTTGAGATTAACCGTATTTATCGGCCGAAGACCTACCGGGAAGCATACAATACGATTTACCGGCCGAAAGGACTTCAGCTGTTCTTCGGGACTTTTAAGGAAATTCAGGTAGTCGTTGTGATCCTGATCGCACTGTCCGCGCAGATCTCCACATCGGCGATTCTTTTGAATCAGGTATTTGGCCTGAATGTCATGGCAGGCTCTGCGTTATTCTGTGTTGCGGTTATGGTTATCGCTCTCTGGGGAGCCGCGCTGCTTCGAAAAGTCGGCACTGCGCTGTCCATCTGCATTTTGGTAATCTGCATTTATATTGCGGTTGTCTGTATGGGAAATGCATGGCCGGGCGCTATGGAATTCCTCAGCAGCCGTACATCCTACACAGAATTTGGCTTCGGACCGGTAAACGCATGGTTTCAGATGCTGATGATCGTTGTCTTTTTCATGAACGGATATGAAGCGTGTGTACCGGCGTCGGTCGGGATTATCAACAGCAGAAAAGACGTGATTATCGAGTCGGTGGTAACGGCAGCGCTGTGCGGCCTGAGCACGATGATCTTCACGATCATTTTTGCCGCAGGAATGCCTGATATTGTAAACGAGGCAATTCCGACGCTCTGGGCGATCAATATGCTCTCAGGTGCCGGAAGGATCGCACAGATTCTCTATGTGGTGCTGGCTCTGGCTGCCATGCCGAGCAGCAGTGCGGCATTCATTTTCACGGTATGCAACCGGTTTGACGAACCACTTTCCAAGGCGTGGAAAGGAAGCACTGCATTTGTAAGGCAGTTTGTGATCGCGCTTGTTTTTATTCTGATCTGCACGTTCGGCAGCACCTTTGGACTGTTGAACATCATCCGGTACGGATATACGGCATTTACCTCAGTAGTAGGTCCGGTCATGCTGCTTCCGCTGATTATTTCGGTGCCGTACCGTCTGCATAAGGACAGGCAGGATGGGATTATCAATGAGCAGTATGAACTGGTGAAAAAATAAACTCATAAAACCCTGCCTCGCGTGAACCGGAGGCCAGAGGGCAGTACCAGTGTGCCGGAACCGGATAATACATCTTGTAAAATCTTTTGAAATATGGTATGAATGATATGAATGGCGCAGGCACTTGCAGTCTGCGCCTGTTTTTTAATACCTTAGCATGCAGAAAAGTTGCCAGTGGCAGGCTTTCTGTATGCGCAGGCCCGTGTGAGGAAAATAGCTGCTGGCGCAGCACACGGGCCGCGCGGGCGAGCAGGAGGAAAAACCGTCTCCTACTCGAGCAGGCCCAGGCAGGGAAACCACTCCCGCGACAATGAGAGAGACATGCGAAGAGAGTTTTTGGAGAAAGGAGAGTACCTATGTTTCATTCAATTATAAGAGAACCTGACTTTATCGCCGTGAAAGCAGGAAATGAAGAATACGCTTCTGCCAGAATCCTGGATAAGAATGGAATCCAGGTGGAGACGGAAATTTCTGCGGAGGGACTTCAGGTGTTTTTGACGGCGGAGGAAAGTTCAGTTGAGCTGATTCGCCTGCGCTGGAACCTGGGGTTCCCTCTGGAAGGACGGATTTTGGGCGATGTGTGGGAGCGCAGCTACGGGGATATGCGCTGGGAAGGGATGGTTCCTTACCGTGCGATGCCCTGGTATTTTCTGGTTCATGACAAAGAATTTACGGCGGGGTACGGAGTAAAGGTGCGGCCCGGCGCTCTGTGTTTCTGGCAGGCGGACCCGAAGGGGATTTCTTTGTGGCTTGACGTGAGAAACGGCGGGCAGGGTGTAATCCTTGCGGGAAGAAAACTTCTGGCCGCGGAGGTCGTTTTTGAGGTTTATGAAGGGATCAGCAGTTTTCAGGCCGCGAGAAAATTCTGCAGCCGGATGTGCAGCGATCCGGTTTTTCCGCCACATCCTGTCTATGGCTCAAACAACTGGTACTATGCGTACGGAAACAGTTCTGAACAGGAGATCCTTCAGGATACGGATTACCTCATAAAGCTTACGGAGCAGCTGGAGAACCGGCCGTATATGGTGATCGACGACGGATGGCAGCAAAAACGCAGCCCGGATTATATCGGCGGCCCCTGGGTGGGAAATGAGAAGTTTCCGGATATGGAGCATCTTGCGTGTGCAATTCGCGAAAAGGGGGCAATACCGGGGATCTGGGTGCGGCTTTTGCTGGATAACAGCGATACGATTCCTGATGAGTGGCGGCTGACGCATACCGGCTGTCTCGACCCATCGCATCCGGATGTGATCGCACATATAAAAAATGATATCTCACGGATCTGTGGATGGGGATATCGCCTGATCAAGCATGATTTCTCAACGTTTGATATCTTTGGAAAATGGGGATTTGCCATGCAACCGCTGATGGCGGACGGGGACTGGCATTTTTATGACCGGTCGCGGACAACCGCCGAGATCATTGTGGATTTTTACCGGGAAATTTTTGAGAGTGCGTCAAAGACTGGGACTCTGATCATCGGATGTAACACGATTGGTCATCTCGGAGCTGGGCTGATGCATTTGAACCGTACCGGTGACGATACCAGCGGCGTGCTGTGGGAGCGTACTGTCCGCACCGGCGTCAATGCGCTTGCGTTCCGGATGATGCAGCACCGCACGTTCTACGATGTGGACGCAGACTGTCTTGGAATTACGGAAAAAATTCCGTGGGAGAAAAACCGGCTGTGGGCTGAGGCGCTGGCAGTCAGCGGTACGCCGATGTTCGTTTCCGTAAAACCGGGTGTGCTGGACGACAGACAGAACAGATTTTTAGCGGATTGTCTGCGGCAGGCATCTCTGCAGAGACACATTGCGGAACCTCTGGACTGGGAGGAAACCTCGCATCCCTGCCGCTGGAAATCCGGGGATACAGAATATTATTTTGACTGGTACGAGGAGGAAGGACTGCGGGTTGCCGCCGGTCCTGGCGTTGTGTGGGAAGGACTGGAAAGCTACCGATATTTCTGAGAACAGTTCGGAAGTCATCTATTGTGTGATATATGCTGTGCGGAGATTTTGAATGCCGGTGATGCTTGTTCGGAACTTGTGCTGCGCACCAGGAATGCGTGTTTAACGCTTGTGCTGCGCGCCAATGACGCGTGTTTAGCACTCGTTTAGAACTGACTGGAACAGAGTGAAGACCCGAAACGGAGTAAAAACCCAAAACAAGTGGGAACCTGGTGCAAAGTGGAAGACACAGATCTAAATCCTGCATATAAGAATTGCGGGTGAGTCTTGAACCAGAAACAATCAGAAAGAAAGGATCGGATTATGAAACAGTACATTGTTGACGCGTTTACAGACAAGATATTCAGCGGCAATCCGGCGGCCGTCTGTGTGATGGATAAATGGCCGGAGGAAAAATGGATGATGCAGCTAGCGGCGGAGAACAATCTGTCGGAGACGGCTTTTATCGTGAAGGAGGAGGCAGGATATCATCTCCGCTGGTTCACGCCGGGGACAGAGGTGGAGCTGTGCGGGCACGCGACGCTGGCCTCCGCGTTTGTCATGCTGAATTACTATGAGAAGGACAGCGGTAAAATAGAGTTTAACACAATGAGCGGAAGGCTGACAGTCGTCCGCAAGGGAAATCTGTATGAGATGGATTTCCCGACCTATGAGCTGCGCGAGATTCCGGTCACGGACGCGATGGAAGCGGCATTTGGCGTCAGACCGGTGAAAGCAGTTCTGGGACTGGATCTGGTCTGTGTGTTTGAAAACGAGGAGATTGTCCGGAACGTGAAGCCGGATCAGAATCTGCTGATGAAAATTGAAGGGCGGATTCAGAACGCCACTGCGAGAGGAATGGATGCGGACTGCGTCTCCCGCAGTTTTTGTCCCAAACTTGCGATTGCCGAGGATCCGGTGTGCGGTTCCGCGCACTGCCAGATTGCGGACTACTGGTCAAAGGTGCTTGGGAAAAATACAATCACCGCATATCAGGCGTCAAAGCGGGGTGGCACGCTTTACTGTCATCTTTCAGGAAATGGGAGGATTCAGATCAGCGGCGAGGCGGCATTGTTTGCGGTTGCTGAGATACAGAGCTGAATGATGGGAGAGCGGCATTCGTCAAATATTCATGCAGACATGGCTATTTTCCTCATTGCTCGCGGGAATAAAAACAAAAGGAAATATTTACAGTTGTTTGCAATATTCCTTCATCGCCGCGAGAAACCGTTCGGCGATCGGCGTAAAGATCTGATATTTTTTCCATATGACATACATGGGGCTTTCCAGCCGGGGAAACAGCGGGCGAAATACAAGTCCGCTGTTTTCACTTGTATCGATCAGGTGATCGAAAGTGAGGAGGTATCCCAGCCCTTCCCGCGCAAAAATTGATCCGTTGTAGGATAACCGGAAATATCCTTTGAAGGTCAGTTCGTCCGTTTGGCCGCCGCACCATCGGGGGAGATCGGCGCGCACGGACTGTTCCGAACAGAAAAGAGGAAGTCCGGCAAGATCGGCGAATGTGATGGATTCTTTTTTGACGAGAGGGTTGTCGGAGCGGAAAACCAGTCCCCACAGATCTTTTTCCGGCATGACAAGGCTGTCGTATTTGTTTGCATCCGGTTCTTCCACCAGAATGGCAAGATCCAGGATTCCTTTGTCCAGTTTTTCCGTAACCTGTTCCGTGTCGCCACTGGTAATATGGTAATGAAAATCCGGGAAGCGCTGCGTAAATTCCCGGATTACGCGAGCAAGATGCCGGATCTGCCAGGATTCGGCCAGTCCCAGATAAATATCGCCGCCAGTGATATCGTCCATGCTCTGAAATTCTGTCGTGATTTTATCCGCCATGGTGATCAGGTCGGCGGCACGTTTCCGGAGCAGGATTCCCTCGTCGGTCAGCCTTATGCTGAAGGAATGACGTTCAAACAGCTTTTTGCCAAGCTCTTCCTCCAGAGCTTTGATGGTTTTGGAGAGCGTAGGCTGAGAGACGTGCAGCAGTTCTGCCGCGCGCGTCATGTTTTCTTCTCTTGCGGCTGCCAGAAAATATCGTAATGCTTTGATTTCCATGTTTTTTCTCCATTCTCAGAAATTATCTTCACTCATTTCACTGACAGTATACCATGATATTCTGTTTTAGAATAGCTGATATTTAAATTTTCCATTAGCGAATTTAAAAAAATACGTGTATGATAGGAACCATCAAGAGAAACAAAGCGCTCCTGCAAGCGAGTGGCAAAACAGCAGACAGTGACAGAAAGGTTTACCGTTCGCTGTAGAGAGAAGCGGATAATTGTGATGATGCACGGAAATCTGTTTTCACTGACATATCAGAGAATGTGCGCAGAGAGCTGTTTCTGCTGACATATCAGGGAATGGGTCAGGAGGCAAAGGAGAACGATGGATAGAGAAGCAATCATCCAGAACCTCAAAGATGCAGGACTTTCCGAGGGGCAGACGGCCGAATTCCTGAAATATTTTGATCAGGGGAGTAAGGCGGAGCAGGTTCGGTTGCTGAGGCGGTGCAGGCCGGTGCTGATGGAGGAGCTGCATGCCAGCCAGAAAAAAGTGGATTGTCTTGATTTTCTGGTATACAGACTGGAAAAGGAAAAACATACGTGTGAGCAGTAACGAAAAAGATCAAAGATGGAGAAAGGCAGGTATTTCAGAATGAAAAACGCAGAACTTACATTGACGACAGAGTGGGATAAGACGTTTCCGAAGAGTGAGAAGGTGGAGCACAGCAAAGTGACGTTCCATAACCGTTATGGAATTACGCTGGCAGCAGATCTGTACATGCCGAAAGGCGCGGAAGGGAAACTGCCTTCCATCGCGGTCTGCGGACCTTTCGGCGCGGTGAAGGAGCA
Source organism: uncultured Lachnospiraceae bacterium (assembly GCA_947588845.1). Classification (GTDB taxonomy): domain Bacteria; phylum Bacillota; class Clostridia; order Lachnospirales; family Lachnospiraceae; genus Choladousia. Next base: position 13,954 of record CANQAR010000066.1, on the reverse strand, counting down.
GTGTTCCGGTCTGTACGCGCAGACGATGGCGGAGAGAGGTTTTCTGGCGATTGCGTTTGACCCGTCCTTTACCGGGGAGAGCGGCGGAGAACCGCGCTATATGGCTTCCCCGGATATCAACACGGAAGATTTCCAGGCGGCGGTGGACTTCCTTTCTCTGCATGAGAATGTGGATCCGGATCGCATTGGCATCATCGGTATCTGCGGCTGGGGCGGCATGGCGGTCAATGTGGCGGCGCTTGATACCAGAATAAAAGCGACGGCGGCCATCACGATGTACGATATGGCGCGCGCCAATGCCAACGGATATTTTGACAGCGAGGACAGTGAGGAACAGCGTTATGAGAAGAAGAAAGCGCTGAACGCGCAGAGGATTGCGGATTACAAAAACGGGGAGTACGCACCTGGCGGCGGCGTGGTCGATCCGCTTCCGGAGGATGCGCCGTTCTTTGTGAAGGATTATTACGATTACTACAAGACAGACCGCGGCTATCATGCGCGTTCCCTGAATTCCAACGGCGGGTGGAATGTGACGGGCTGCATGAGCTTTATGAATCAGCCGATCAACTGCTATTCCAGCGAGATCCGAAGCGCGGTTCTCCTGATCCATGGTGATAAAGCGCACTCCTGCTATTTCTCAAGGGACGCTTACGCGGCGATGACAAAGGACAGTAAATACGCGGACAATAAAGAACTGATGATCATTCCAGGTGCGGTACACACGGATCTCTATGACGGCGGCAGCAGGAAGGTGATTCCGTTTGATAAACTGGAAGCGTTTTTCGAAAAGAATTTAAAGTAAGAGAACAAAGAATGTGCCTTTGGCATATCAACTCCCCTGTTTCTCAATCTTGAGGGGATGCTCACCTCCGGCAGAATATGCCGGAGGTATTTTTTTATCATTTTTGGGATGACAAGGGCGGGTATCCGTAGTAAAATGGGAAAAGCTGGACAGAGGTGTCTGCCGGCTGTATGCAAACGTGCGGCGGCCTGCTGTCCGCGCGAGAAAACAGGCGTTTTGTACAGAGGAACGCGGAAATGGATGTGGAGGGAGGAATCAGAAAATCTTATGAAGAACAGAAAGAAGACAGGGATCAGGAAAAAAGCCGGGATTTTTATGCTGGCGCTTTGTCTGGCGGTGGGGATAGCTCCCGCGGATTTTGGCGCCATGCCGGTGTCGGCGGCGGCTCAGACCAAGACCAAAGCGAAGAAGGCCAAGGTCAAAAAAAATAAATGGGTGCAGAAGAACGGCAAATGGTATTATTACAACGCGAAAGGCAAGATGCTCAAAAATACCTGGAAAGTCATCAAGAACCAGTATTATTATTTTGGGGCGGACGGCGCCCGCAAGCAGAGCTGCTGGTATACGACGAAGGCTATGGGGAAAGAGCAGTATATGACCTTTTATTTTAATAGTAAGGGCGTATTTGTAAAAAGTGCCAATACCTTAAAGAGCATAGATCAGGATCTGGTAAAGAAGATGGATGCTGCCATTGCGGGGCAGAAGATCACCGCGAAAACCAGCGCGGAGGCGGCTGTAAAGACATTATTCTGTCTGGTCCGCGATCAGTATGGCTATGACGGCCTGTCGGCCAGAGGATTTAAACCTGAGACGGCTCCTCAGAACTGGGAATATACCTTTGCAAAACAGATGCTGACAAACAAAAAAGGAAGCTGCTACCATTATGCGGCGGCTCTGGCGTTTCTGGTGAAACGGGCCACCGGTCTGCCGGTCCGCATTGGCACGGGGACGGCGAGAGTTTACCGCAAGGATAATGCGCAGTTCCACGGATGGGTGGAGATCGGAATCGGCGGCGCCTGGTATATCTATGACCCGATCGTGGCAAAAAATGCAGCCAACCGCGATAAGAGTCTGACGTATCCTCTTTATAAGCTGCCTTATAATACGGCGAGACAGTATTATACAGCGACAAAGTACTTTGTTGTTAATATTTAAATTTTCAAACGGAGGAAAATCCTATGAACAGAAAAAAATGGAAAAAACTTTTGATTCTGCTGCTCTGTCTTTTGTTTGTGCAGGCCCCGGCTCTGCATCTTGTATCGCCGATGCAGGCTGCTGCCGCATCAAAAAAAGGGCTGACAGTCAAGAAGGGAAATTATTATTTTTATAATGCCAAAGGCGTAAAGATTAAAAACAAATGGAAGAAAGTGAAGGGGAGCTATTATTATTTCGGTTCCAACGGCGCGGCTGTGAAGGGAAAGAACGAGATGGGAATGTCTGTCCCCGCGTTCAAAACGATCGATGGAAAGAAATATGCCTTTGATCCGGAAGGAAAGAGGATGTCCGGCGTTGTCATAAAAAACAATAAACTTTTTGTGTTTGATTCTGGCAGCGGCGTATATGATGCTTCCGCTACCAGGAAGCTGAGGAAGGCTGCCGGCAACGGACAGCCTGCGGGAACTCTGAAAACACTTCTTGCTTCCTGGGTGGGAAAACCGCTGAAGGAAGAAGTCATCGGCGACAGTTGTTACGGCGACGGACAGGATGTGCTCTGGTATTATAAGAATTTTATTGTGAGCGTTTTCCGGCCGACAAAAGGAAATGAGCTTGTCATGGGAATTATGGCCGCATGATTTTGAGAAAATGAGCGGCAGCCAATTGAATAACAGAGAAGAATGGGAGAGCGGAAATCAGGCCGTTCTCCCTCTGTGATGCGCAGGTCCAGGCATGGAAACCAGCTGCTGACGCAGCATTTGGGCCGCGCGGACGGGCAGGAGGAAGAAAACGCCTCCTGATCGATCGCAGAGACCCGCATATGGAAATCAGCTGCTAACGCAGCATTTGGGCCGCGCGGACGAGCGGGAGGAAAAAACTGCCTCCTGTCCGATCAGAGGATGGAGAGAGAGTATGAAAAGAAAGTCTCAGATTTGTATCATCATGTTTGTTTTTTGTCTGGCGGCAGGTTTTGTTTTGAATTCCGCGGGAGCGATGGCTTTTGAAGCGGCAGATGGAAGCCGGGAACAGAGGACAGATTCTGCTGCAGGGAGAGAAGAACGTGGACAGACGACGGTTTTTATTGCTGCAGCCGGAAGCGGGAAACAGACGGAAACCTCCGGGAATAAAGAGAAAAAAAGAGGCTGGGTGACCCTGGAAAACGGTGCGAGGAAATATTTTGGCAAGAATGGGAAGTATGTGACCGGGTTTAAAAAGATTGACGGCAAAACTTACAGTTTCAACGCACATGGACGTCTGCAGACAGACAAATGGGTAAATTACAACGGCGATAAGTACCATACAGATAAAAAAGGAGTGCTTATCAAAGAAAAAACAGCCAAAATCGGCGATAATACGTATTATTTTAATAAAAAAGGAATACTTGTCAGGGGAAAGACAGTCACGATCAATAATAATATCTATTATTTTGGAAGCAATGGGGCGCTTGTCAGAGACAAGACGGTTACAATCAACAATCATATCTATTATTTTGGAAGCAATGGAGCGCTTGTCAGGGATAAACTGGTTACAATCAATAACCATGTCTATTATTTTGGCAGCAACGGCGTTATGTATAAAGGCTGGAAGAAAGACGCGAACGGGACGTCCTATTTTCAGTCGAACGGGGTCCGGGCCTCAGGCCTGACTCAGATTGACGGAAAGTATTATTACTTTGATTCCAATGGTTTTATGAAGACAGGGACGTTCCAGGAGGGCGGAAATACCTACTACATGACAGAGGACGGGGTTCTGGAAGTCTGGAAGACAAAAAATACGTATTATGATTCCAGTAATAAAAAGATGACGACAATCCAGGCGGAGGACTTTGAGACGCTCCAGAGGGCAAAGAAGATTGCCGCGGAGATTACGAATTCCAGTATGAGCCAGGCGCAGAAGCTGCGAAAGTGTTTTGACTGGGTAAAGGCCAAACCTTATATGACCAGGCGGAAATTCAACAACGCTCCTGGGTGGCCGGCTCTGTACGCGAACGATCATTTTATCTATGGGAGCGGGAACTGCCAGTCAGACGCGGCGGCGTTCGCGTATCTCGCAAAAGCTCTGGGATACACGGATGTGTACGTCTGCGCGGACAGTACCGGCTGGGGACTGCCGCACAGCTGGACGGAAATCAACGGACTTGTCTATGATCCGCTGTTTGCGGAGGCAAAAGGCTTCAGCCAGAATTACGGCGTGAGATACGGAGTGTACAAGCTGTGGCCCGTTGTGCATATTAAGCTCTGATGTGATGACGGATTGATTTTCAGTTTATGATGTGGGCAGGAAAACATTTTTCTTCAGTACTCAGGAAAAGGGAGAGGGATATGAAAAGAAAGTTTCAGATTTATCTTATAACATTTGTTATCTGTCTGCTGACAGGGTTTGTTTTTGCTTCCGGAGAAGCGGCCGCCGCCGGTATGACGGACAAAAATCAGAAGCAGAATGCGGAGACGAAAGCTTCCGGAAACAAAAAGAAAAAAAGAGGCTGGGTGACCCTGGAAAACGGCGCGAGAAAATATTTTAATAAAAAAGGAAATTATGTGACCGGACTTAAAAAGATTGACGGAAAAACCTACAGCTTCAACGCGCATGGCCGTCTGCAGACGAATAAGTGGGTTACTTATGATGGAAACAAGTATCACACAGATGCGAATGGAGTCCTGAATGTGGGCATGACCAAAATCAACGGCAGGTATTATTATTTTGGCAGCGACGGGAGTCTGCGGAAAAATGAATGGATCAGTTACAATGGCGGCAGGTATCGCGCGGACAGCCAGGGAGTGATCATTCAGGGAGAATTTGTCACGATTGACGGCAAAGTATATTATCTGAAAAAGAACGGAACCGTGTATACAGGCTGGGGCAAAGTAGACGGACAGAAAGCGTATTTTCATTCTGATGGAGCCATGGCTGTGGGACTGACGGAAATTGACGGCAAATATTATTATTTCGATACAGATGGAACCATGAAGACAGGGACAGTCGAGGCGGATGGAACCACTTATTATATGGCGGAAGACGGAACTCTGGAGGCCCGGAAAGTAAAGAACGTATATTATGATTCCTCCAATAAGAAGATGACAGATGTTGAGGCGCTGGATTTCGAGACACTCCAGAGAGCGAAGAAGATTGTCTCGGAAATCACGGATTCCAGTATGAGCCAGGCGCAGAAGCTAAGAAAATGTTTTGACTGGGTGATGGCAAAAACGTATCTGACCAGAAGAAAGTTCACGAACGCTCCAGGGTGGATTGCCCTGTACGCGAATGATCATTTTATCTATGGAAGCGGGAACTGCCAGTCGGATGCGGCGGCGTTCGGCTATCTTGCAAAGGCGCTGGGATATACGGAAGTATACATGTGTGTGGACAGCAAGGGTTCAGGGCACAGCTGGACGGAGATCGACGGTCTGGTCTATGATCCGCTGTTCGCGCAGGCAAAGAGCTTCAGCCAGAATTACGGAGTAAAGTACGGAGTGTACAAGCTGAGAGCGATTCAGCATGTGAAAATTTGAAAAGCTGGCCGGGTGCAGCGTATACCGCTGTTTAGAAAAAGGATGCCGGGTGAATTTTCACTAAAAGGAAATGCGGTGGTGTGCCGGTTAATCCGGGGATGGATGAACAGCGCCGCAAAGGGGAGATTAAAAACGGGAGGCAGACAGATGCGTTTAAAAAAGATACAGGATTACATGCAGGAGCGAGGATGGAAGTATCAGTATGCGGAGGAGGACGGCCTGGGGAGCATCGACTGGGAGCACCGGGGGCTTACCTACCATATCTGGGAATTTGCGGAGGACGGAGCGGAGAGCAACGTCAGAGTCACCGGGAAAATGGAAGATTATACCGGGGATTATGAAGAGCAGATTATTGAAATACTGAAAGAGTGGTAGGTTCTGGAACAGAATTAGCATGCAGGAGAAAGGCAGCGGACAAAATAATAAGTCCGCTGCTTGATTGTTTTTATTATGCTTAAAAAGCATGGATGAGAGTTCTGGCCATTCTTGTCTGTCTGACTCTGGGAGGTACGGCGGCAGATGCCGCCGCATCGGTAAAGATTTTTGTGATATGGAAAACACATTGAAAAATGCTTTCGGGCGGCATATAATGTTAAAATGAAAAAAAGAATGAGGTGAACAGAAAGGAAGAGAGAGATGCAGAACAAAACAGGAGTTTCTCAATATGAAAAGATGACGAACACGCCGATTCCCCGGCTGATCCTGACTTTGTCGGTCCCGAGCATCATTTCCATGCTGATTAACAACATCTACAATCTGGTGGATACGGCATTTGTCGGGAGACTTGGAACGAGCGCGAGCGGCGCGGTGGGCATTGTCTTTGGATTCATGGCGATTATACAGGCGTTCGGTTTTATGTTCGGACAGGGTTCCGGCAGCATTCTGTCGAGAGCGCTGGGACATCAGAATAAGGAGGCAGCGTCCGTCCACGCTTCCGCCGGATTTTTCGGAGCTATGCTGTGCGGCCTGCTGATTACCGGAATCGGTTTTCTGTGGCTCGACGATATCGTCGTGCTGCTCGGGAGCACGGAGACGATCGCTCCTTTTGCGAAAACCTACATATCTTACATACTGGCGGCGGCGCCGTTTATGGCCAGCAGCCTGACACTGAACAATATCCTCCGCTATGAGGGAAAAGCGGCGCTTGGCATGGTCGGACTGATGACCGGAGCGATTCTCAACATGATCGGCGATCCGATTCTGATGTTCGGCCTGGGTATGGGGATCGCCGGCGCAGGGCTTTCCACGGCGGTCAGCCAGATCATCAGCTGGATGATTCTGCTTTTCATGTTTTTGTCCGGGAAAACAGAGTCAAAGCTGAGCCTGAGAAAAGCGGTATATGCCGGCCCGGCTGTTTTTGGAAATATTATGGCGACCGGTTTTCCAAGTCTGCTGCGCCAGGGGCTGAACAGCCTGAATACGGTTCTGCTTAATTCACGATGCGCTGTCTATGGGGACGCGGCAGTAGCCGGAATGAGCATCGTTTCAAGGATCATATTCTTTGCGTTTTCCGTGGCGCTTGGAATCGGGCAGGGATTTCAGCCGGTGTCGGCGTTCAATTACGGCGCCGGCCGGTATTCGCGTATTCGTAAAGGATACCGGTTTACTGTGCTTATATCAGAAGGAATTATGGTGATCGGATGTACGCTGCTGATCGTTTTTTCCGGAAATCTGATCGGCCTTTTCAGGGATGATCCGGAGGTAATTGCGGTGGGTACAAGAGCACTGCGGCTGCAGGCAGGAGCGAACCTGTTCCTGCCGATCTGCATGACGACCGAGATGTTGTTTCAGAGTACCGGGAAGCGGCTCAGCGCATCCTTTATCTCAGCACTCAGAAACGGCCTGCTGTTTATTCCGCTGCTTCTGATTCTGTCGCAGCTGCGGGGACTTTCCGGTATACAGGAGGCGCAGCCCCTTTCTGTGCTTTTGTCGGTGCCGGTTATTGTTCCGTTTGTCGTGAATTTTTTCAGAAAGCTGCCAAAGGAAGACAGTAAGGAAACCGGAGCGGGGAAATAGGTTGTCAATTGTACGTGCAGCGTGATTCTGTACCGCCAGCTGAAGAAATGCGGGAAGGAAGCAAAGTTGTATCTGCTTCGGGGAGCGGATCATGGCGGGGCTGAATTCTGGACCGGGCAGGCGCTCGATGTCGTGGATGAGTTCCTCAGAGCGGTGTTTTGTAAGTAAATGCTCATGTCCTGCGCTGCAAAACGCATCCGTTTCTTTTTTAACTGAAAATTATTTGACAGAGGGCTGTCGGAAAATATCCGGTGAGGTTTGTTATAACCTGGCTGATGTATTTTCTGACAGCCCTTTATTCTTATGCACAGGCCCACATGTAGAAATCAGCTGCTGATGCAGCAGGCGGATCGCGTGGACGAGCAGGAGGAAAAGCCGTCTCCTGCTTGATTAGGCCCTCACATGGAAATCAGCTGCTGACGCAGCAAGAGGGCTGCACGACAGGCAGGAAGAAAAACGAAAGCAGCTGTAACGAGACAGTTGTATATGTCTGACAAAAATGTATTTTATAAAACCCAAAATTTTTACAAAATTTATAATTTAATATTGAAAAAGTGGATATAAGTACTTGCATAAATGGTAATTTTATTATATACTTAGTACAGATTTTTGGTAATTATTTCCGCGGGCAGTGGATCATCGGCTGATCGAGTAGGAGGCAGCTTTCCATCCTGCTCGCCTGCGCGGCCCAAGTGCTGTGTCAGCAGCTGGTTTCCATATTTGGGGCTGAGTATGAATGTGTCTGAAGGAAACAGCCGGTGCAGAGTTCATTGTTAACTGCGCGGGGAAATGTCAGGAAAGGTGTGATGCGATGATTTGATCCTGGATAAGAGATCCGATTTCAAAAATATTGAAGAACTGCGAAACAGATCCACAATTACTTTATTATAGGGAACGACAAAACGATTTTCGTTTTGCTTGTTCCCTGCGCCGAATTTGCGCCGCCCAAGCGGCATTTTTCCGCTTCAAATTCGTGCGCATCCTCCGGAGGATTATAGCAAACGGCAAATATTTTTGTCGTTTGCTATAGATTGCAGAGTGTGGATAGAAAGAGACAAACAGGATTTAATTTCAGGAAAGAACAGGAGGTAAAAATGATTAAAAAAAGATTGACTATTCTGGCTGCGGCAATGCTGGCAATATCCATGTCCTTCCCGGCAGTGATGGCGGAGGAAGCGCAGGAGACCGTAGATATTCAACTTCTGGCGAGCAGCGATGTGCACGGAAAAATGTGTCCGTATGATTACGCGCTCGATGAGGAGAGTCCGAGCGGCAGTCTGGCGCAGATCGGGACGATCATCAAGGAGCTTCGCAACGACAATACGATCGTCATCGATACGGGCGATACGATCCAGGGAAACTCCGCGGATCTGTTCCTTGAGGATGAGGTTCATCCGATGATCCTCGGCATGAATACGATCGGCTATGATGTCTGGGTGGCCGGCAACCATGAGTTCAATTACGGGGTTGATACGCTGGAGAAGGTGGCGGCCGGATTTGACAATACTTTTTTGTGCGGCAATGTGTTTGATTCCGAAGGAAACGGGATCGGGGCCGGCTATGAGATCTTCGAGAAAGGCGGAGTCAAAGTTGGCGTGATCGGCATGGTGACGCCGAACATTACGCGCTGGGATGCGGTAAATCTGGAGAATTATACGGTGGAGGATCCGGTTGAAAAGACGAAGGAGATCATCGCCGAGATCCAGGATGACGTCGATATCCTTGTGGCGGCGGAGCACATGGGCGAGGAGAATGAGTACGGTGTCGCCGATTCCGGCGTAAACGATCTTGCGAACGCATGCCCGGAGCTTGATGTTATCATCGCAGCGCATGAGCACAAGCAGGTGGAAGGAACAGAAGTGAACGGCGTTCTGATCGTGGAAAATGACGATCTTGGCGAGACGCTGGCCAAAGTGGATATCACGGTTGAGAAGGATGAGAACGGAGACTACCAGGTGGTCAATAAGACCTCCGAGAGTATTGCCGTCGCGGACTATGAGGCTGATGCGGATGTCATGGCAGCGCTCGCGGACGCGGATGCCCGCGCGAAAGAAGATGCGCAGACAGTGATCGGTACGCTGACCGGCGGACCGCTTGCTCCGGCGAATGAGATCGAGGGAATTCCGCAGGCAAGGCTTCAGGAGACAGCTCTGATCGATCTGATCAATGAGGTCCAGATGTATTACACAGGCGCGGATGTTTCCGGAAGCGCTCTGTTTATCGACGACGCGAACCTTGACGACGGCGAGATTAAGAAGTGTGACGTGGCATTGATCTATAAATACACGAATACCCTGTATAAGATGGAGATGACAGGAGCTCAGCTGAAGAAGTGGATGGAATGGACAGCCACCTATTATAATACGTATAAAGAGGGCGATCTGACCATTTCCTTCAATCCGGATATGCGCGGATACAACTACGATATGTTTAGCGGCGTTAATTATGAGATCAATATCTCCAAAGAACCGGGACAGCGTATTGAGAATCTTACCAGGTCGGACGGGACGGAGCTCAAGGATGATGACGTTCTGATCGTCGCCATGAACAACTACCGTGCTTCCTCGCAGCTTCTGACCTACGGAACGGTCTATGAGGAAGGTGTGGACGAGCTGCCGAAGCTGCTCGAGATCGATGTAAGGGGTGAGCTTGGCGGTGTACGTGAACTGATCGCGGATTATATCATGAACGTCAAAGGCGGCGAACTGGAAGCACCGGCTCTGACAGGCAACTGGAAGATCACGGGCTATGACTGGGACGAGGATCTTCACGCGCAGGCGGTGGAGCTTGTTAATAATGGAACGCTGGCGCTTAAGAGCTCTGAGAGCGGACGTGAGATTAATGTCGCTCCGATTACCGTGGAGGATCTTGAAGGAGTTGAATAAGGATTCTTTTGATTCCGGCGTCATGACATTATAATCGAGTAGGAGGCGGTTTTTCTTCCTGCTCGCCTGCGCGGCCCGCATGTTGCGTCAGCAGCTAATCTCCATATGCGGGCCTGCGCATAAAACAAGAGGGGCTGTCACCCTGAATATTATCGGGGCGGCAGCTTTTCCTAATCTGTGTAACGTGTAACTGCTTTCTTTTATGGCAGATAATCGGAATCATTTGAAAACACACAGAATTTTTTGTATAATAGCAGAAAAATAAAGAGACAGGAGGGAAAATATGAATTATTCAGAAGATCCCAGCAAACAGTATCATATTCAGGTTGGGAAAGGTGATGTCGGCAGGTATGTGATCCTTCCGGGGGATCCCAAACGGTGCGAAAAGATCGCGCGTCATTTTACGGACGCGAAGCTGATTGCGGACAGCAGAGAATATATTACGTATACGGGATATCTGGACGGCGTGAAAGTCAGTGTGACTTCCACCGGAATCGGCGGCCCATCGGCTTCGATTGCCATGGAAGAGCTTGTGGCGGTTGGTGCGGATACGTTTATCCGTGTGGGCACCTGCGGAGGTATGCAGACGGATATCCTGAGCGGGGATGTCGTCATTGCAAACGGGGCGATCCGCATGGAAGGAACCAGTAAAGAGTACGCGCCGATCGAGTTTCCGGCGGTCGCGGATTTTCAAATCACAAACGCGCTGGTCCAGGCGGCCAAAACGCTTGGAACGCCGCATCACGTGGGCGTTGTGCAGTGCAAGGACGCTTTTTATGGACAGCATTCTCCGGAGACAAAGCCAGTCAGCTACGAACTGTTGAATAAGTGGGAAGCGTGGAAGCGTCTGGGATGTCTTGCTTCCGAGATGGAGTCAGCAGCGCTGTTTGTCGTGGCGAGTCACCTGAAGGTGCGGGCGGGCTCCTGTTTTCTGGTGGTGGCGAATCAGGAGCGCGAGAAGCTGGGACTTGACAATCCGGTCGTTCATGATACCGAGATGGCGATCAGCGTCGCGGTGGAGGCGATCCGCACGTTGATCCGTGAGGATGGATGAGCCGCAGAATTACGAGTTTCTGATATCCTTCAGAGGGTGAAAGACATGGGAAATCCGGGACGGAAGCACCGATTTGTGGAAACAAAGGGTACGGATGTTCTGTGACTGGAGAAAAGCGTAATTATTTGTAAAGATACAAATGGTCTGATTTTCCGTGAAAATAAAATATTGAAAACAGCGGAGGAAACAAAAATGAGCGAAACGGAAATCCGCAAATTGATTGGTATTGCTATTGAACAGCTAAAATTTTCCTATGTGCCGTATTCCGGTTTTCGGGTAGGAGCGGCGCTGCTTACAAAGGATGGGAAGATATACGGAGGATGCAATATTGAAAACGCGTCCTATACCCCGACAAACTGCGCGGAGCGGACGGCATTCTTCAAGGCAGTGAGCGAGGGGGAACGGGAATTTCGGGCAATCTGCATTGTGGGAGGAAAAGACGGGATTCTCACAAAATACGCGTCTCCCTGCGGCGTGTGCCGTCAGGTGATGATGGAATTCTGCGATCCGGAGGTATTTCAGATTATTCTGGCGACAGGAGAAGACCATTACGATGTTTTTACCCTGCAGGAACTGCTTCCACGAGGATTCGGACCGCAGGATCTTGCATAGGAATGGACTTGTTGACAAGACAGAACTGAGGTGAGACAGAAAATGAATGAATATAAAAGAATTTTTGTGGTTGTACTTGATTCGCTCGGAATCGGCGCAATGCCGGACGCTGCGAAATTTGGAGACGCCGGGGCGGATACATTTGGACATATTCTCGAAAAAATGGGGCGGATTGATATTCCCAATCTTGAGAAGCTCGGCATGGTGAACCTTCATGCCGCGGGGCAGATGAAAGGGGTGGAGAATCCTGCCGGGCGCTATGCGCGGCTTGCTGAGGCGAGCAATGCCAAGGATACGATGACCGGGCACTGGGAGATGATGGGAATCAGGACGGAGAAGCCGATGCTGACGTTCACCGAGACAGGCTTTCCGCCGGAGCTGATCGCGGAGCTGGAGAAACGCTGCGGAAAACGGGTGATCGGTAATAAGAGCGCCAGCGGTACGGAGATCATCGAGGAGCTCGGTGAGGAGGAGATCAATACCGGGGCGATGATCGTCTATACTTCGGCGGACTCCGTTCTCCAGATCTGCGGGAATGAAGAGACATTTGACCTGCAGAACCTGTACCGTTGCTGTGAGATCGCGCGGGAGATCACCATGAAAGACGAATGGCGCGTCGGGCGCGTTATCGCAAGGCCGTATGTCGGGAAAAAGAAAGGCGAATTCAAGCGTACCAGCAACCGCCATGACTATGCGTTAAAGCCCAGCGGCCCGACAGTTCTGAATGCGCTGAAAGACGCCGGATTTGATGTGATCAGCGTCGGAAAGATCAACGATATTTTCTGTGGAGAAGGGATCACGCAGGCTAACCGTTCTTCCAGCTCTGTCCATGGAATGGAGCAGACAATTGAGATCTGCAGGAAAGATTTCCACGGACTTTGCTTTACGAATCTCGTGGATTTTGACGCGCTGTGGGGACACCGCAGGAATGTGGAGGGATACGCGCAGGAGATTGAGAAATTCGATAAAAACCTGGGCGTACTTCTGAAAGAAATGAGAGAGGATGATCTTCTGATTCTGACGGCCGATCACGGCACAGATCCCACCTATACCGGGACGGATCACACGAGAGAATACGTTCCGTTCGTGGCATATTCCCCCAAGATGGAAAAAGGCGGGGCGCTGGCGAATCAGGATACATTTGCGGTGATCGGTGCGACGATCGCGGAAAATTTCGGGGTATCCATGCCGGAGAACACGATCGGAAGCTCACTGCTGCGGGAACTGGTATAAAATAAAATAGGACAGTGTTCCTGGAAAAGAGAAAGAAATCAGGGACAGAAAGGAGAAAAACTATTATGACGAACACGGAAGTTTTAAAATATGTAGATCACACGCTGCTGTCTCAGGCGGCGACATGGGAAGAAATCAAGGTAATCCTGGACGATGCCATGAAATATGGAACTGCTTCCGCGTGTATTCCGGCCTCCTATGTGGAGAGAGCCGCAAAATATGTGGATGGAAAGCTTCCGATCTGCACGGTGATCGGTTTCCCGAATGGATACAGCACGAAGGAGACGAAGGTGTTTGAGACGAAGGACGCGATCGCGAAGGGAGCGTCCGAGATCGACATGGTGATCAATATCGGACTTCTCAAGGACAAACTTTATGAGGAGCTGGAGGCGGAGATCCGGGAGATCAAGGCAGCCTGTGGAGAGAAGATCCTGAAAGTGATCATAGAGACCTGCCTTCTCACGGAGGAAGAGAAAATCAAGATGTGTGAGATCGTCACGAAAGCAGGCGCCGACTTTATCAAGACATCGACCGGTTTTTCAACAGCAGGGGCGACCTTCGCGGATGTGAAGCTGATGAAAGAGCATGTGGGCGAGGGTGTGAAAGTCAAGGCTGCCGGCGGAATTTCCAGCTTTGATGACGCGAAAGAGTTTATCAGCCTCGGGGCTTCCAGGCTTGGAACCAGCCG
>CANQAR010000065.1 GCA_947588845.1 uncultured Lachnospiraceae bacterium | reverse complement strand
TATGAGGGAGCGCCGGACTTCAAAGAAGCAACAAAGCGCATACAGGAGAAAGTTAAAAGGTATTACCTGCAGCATCAGACTGAAATTGGCAAATATGACAGTCAGGAGTATATATTGGATTTTTGTGTACTCAGTGATTTTGTTAATGAGTTTATATAAATCATAGATTTATGGAGAGATGAGAAATGATAATTAAGAACAGGTTTCCTGTTTGTGAGTATGATACAAGCACATGGACGACGGCCGCCATGTATAGAGAAACACCCGAAATGGTTGCAAAAATCGTCCCACCGGTGTTTCTTATGCGAAAGGAAAATTCCTCTCCCCGTTTGACAAAACGCCCGCCTCATCCGTGTTAAAGATGTGCCTTCCCCAAACCCTGCTAAGCGGCTTACGCCGCAAAATTTTCCCGACCACAGTGTCATGCCATGTTCACATGGAAAGCTGATAGATACGGCGGCTAACAGGAGGCAGCCGCCGTGAAGCAAATTCTATATCGACAAATTCCGACAAAGACGCTCCGCTCAAAAAAGCCTGACCCAGAAAACAGTCTACCCTGCCGGCGAAAATGAACACACAGGAGTGAAACGGAGATTTGGAAGCACTAAGTACAAAGAAATCCGTGGCATCATGGGGGCAAAATCCTTTTTGACCCAACATCATTACATGAGCAAAAACTGGATCCACTGATAAATTTCCGAAAAATCGATCTCGCAGTTTCCATCAAATATCCCAACGGGAATCCGGCTGTCCATCCCATAAACCGAAAAACTGACTTCCCTGCCAGATTTATATACCAGTACTTTCCGGCTTTCCAGATCCACAATCCAGTATTCCCGTACTCCAGCTTCCATATATTTGGAAAGCTTCAGCACGCAGTCTCTCTTTATCGAAGAATCTGAGAGAATCTCGATCACCAGATCCGGCGCCCCGAGCACGCAGCGATTTTTCAGTTTACTTCTGTCACAGACGACCGCGACATCCGGCTGTACCATCGTCCTGTCGTCGCAGTCAAGCTGAACATCAAACGGAGACATCAGCGGATAGCAGCTGCCTTTCTGACTCACGATATAGTCCCGCAGTCTGTTGTATAGTTCCGCCGCCGCTCCCTGATGTGCCAGGGAAGGAGCCGTCATATCATAAAATACGCCGTCGATCAGTTCCGCCCTGCGGTCACCCGGCAGTTCATAGTAATCTTCCAGAGAAGCCTCATTTTTGCCGCATGATCGATCCGGAGGCAGTTTTTTCTCCTGCTCGCCGTGCGGCCCGCATACTGCGTCAGCAGTTGATTCCCATGCGCGGGCCTTCACATAAAGCGGCTGCGTCTCGCTGATTCTGCAGTCCGTATCGCCTTCATCCGGCAATATTGCCGTTCTCCGGTAATCGTCTTCTTTCCCGTGATCTTTCACGTCTTCCTCCCTGCTGATTTCTGTTTCTTCCAACTCTTTCCAACACGCAGACTCCACTTCCCTGGCAGGTTCACAGGCCTGCTTTTTTGCGCTCCCGTATGTCGCGGATCTCGCCGCATCCGTTCCCTCAGAAATTCCGCAGCACGATTCTTCATCTTCCCGGTAAACCAGGGGATTTTCCTTTCCGGTTTTTGCGGAAATTATACAATTCTCATCTTCCGCATCTCTGGAGATCTCATAATCTCCATCTCCAGTTTCCCCGAAAATCGACCGGTTCGCCGCCTCCATCTCCAGCAGGCTCCGTTTCATATCCAGCCCTCCGGCAAACCCGGTCAGGCTGCCGTCGCTCCCGATCACCCGGTGACAGGGAATGAACAGCATAATCGGATTTTTATTATTCGCGCCGCCAACCGCGCGGCAGGCTTTCGGACGGCCAATTGCCTGCGCAATCTCCCCGTAGCTGCGCGTTTCTCCGTAAGGGATTTTCCGCAGAGCATCCCACACCTGTTTTTGAAATTCTGTCCCTTTCGGATGAAGCGGCAAATCAAAAGACGTTCTCTCTCCTGCAAAGTATTCCTGAAGTTCCGTCACGGCACGATTCAAAAGCTCTGAACCCCCGGCCTCCTTCCGTTCTTCCTCCCTACTGTCCGGCTTCCTGTTCAGATCCTCCGTCTCTCTGTCAACATCCCTCACTTTCTCATCCACATTTTCCGTCTTTCTTTCCTCATTATCCACTTCCTTATTCACACTCTCCGCTTTTCTTCCCGTCTCACCCGATTTTTCATTCCGATCATCCAGATAGAGAGCTGTCAAGGCCTCTCCATCGTCCTCGATACAGATTGTCCCGAACGGGGATTCCATATGTATTCTATGCAGCAAAATATCACCCCTCACCTTTATAATTATTTCATGATGCCAAGGGCAAAAGTCCGAATATCTGACGGAACCTCTCACTTGGCCTGATCTGTGCTGACTGTGTACCGCTGACGTGCGGCACGGTTCGTCTGGCCCCGTCATCATAATTTCTGTTTAGCATCATCTTAATTCTTTTGTAATCAGATCAGAACCTCTTCGTTGTATGGTTGTTTTTTATAGTATAGCATATGTATTTTTATTATTCAATGCTCTTTTTGATGTTTTTATTTTCTTCAACCTGTATATTAGAATTTATGTGATGCACAAGTCCGCATATGGAGATTAGCTGCTGGCGCAACATGCGGGCCGCGCGGGCGAACAGGAGGAAAAAACGCCTCCTGCTCGATTTTCTGTGCCCCACAATCTGTAATTTCTATTATGAACTTTATCTTGACACAGTGCCAAAGCAGGCGTAAACTACTGATTATAGTGTGGGGAAAGATACTTTGCCCCCTGATACCAAAGGGAAAGGATGACTTTATTATGGAAAAGAAAAATATCGACTGGGCAAATCTTGGTTTTGGCTACATCGAGACCGAAAAGCGTTTTGTCTCCAATTTCAAAGACGGCAGCTGGGATGACGGCGAGCTGACCTCCAACTCCATGGTCACGATCACGGAGTGTGCAGGTGTTCTTCAGTATGCGCAGACCTGCTTCGAAGGACTGAAAGCCTACACAACAGAAGACGGACATATTGTCACATTCCGTCCGGACCTCAACGCTGAGCGTATGGCAAACTCCTGCAGACGTCTTGAGATGCCTGTTTTCCCGGAAGACCGCTTTGTGGACGCTGTGGTAAAGACCATCGAGGCCAACGAAGCCTACGTTCCGCCTTACGGCTCAGGCGCAACACTGTACATCCGTCCGAACATGTTCGGAACCAACGCGGTTATCGGCGTAAAGCCGGCTGACGAATATCAGTTCCGTATCTTCACAACACCGGTCGGCCCGTACTTTAAGGGCGGCGTGAAACCGCTCACAATCCGCGTCAGCGATTTTGACCGTGCGGCGCCCCATGGAACAGGCCATATCAAAGCCGGACTGAACTACGCGATGAGCCTTTACGCGATCATGGACGCACACCGTCAGGGATTTGATGAGAATATGTATCTTGATCCGGGCACAAGGACAAAGGTAGAGGAAACAGGCGGAGCCAACTTCCTGTTCATCACAAAGGACAACAAGGTCGTCACTCCGAAGTCCGGCAGCATCCTTCCGTCCATCACACGCCGTTCGCTGATCACCGTCGCAAAGGATTATCTCGGACTTGAGGTTGAGGAACGCGAAGTCTTCTTTGAGGAAGTTCCGGAATTCGCAGAGTGCGGTCTGTGCGGTACCGCAGCCGTTATCTCTCCGGTCGGCAAGATCAACGACCACGGCAAAGAGATCTGCTTCCCGAGCGGCATGACCGAGATGGGACCTGTCACCAAGAAGCTGTATGAGACGCTGACAGGAATTCAGATGGGAAGAATTCAGGCACCTGAAGGATGGATCAAGGTGATCAAATAAAAATCAGGAACTGCTTTTCTCAAAAATTGGAGGAAATTCACCACTTGAAACAGCGCGCCTGATGTGGTATAGTAGAAATGAAAAAGGGAGGCCAGAGAAGCGGCTACCCTCAATAGTAATTAGCTGTTACTTACAAACAGCCGTCACTAGTGGTAGTAGTGGCGGCTATTTTCTTTTCCCTTGAAAAATCTGATAACACAGACCAACAAGGGCAACGACAAATTTTACGGCGATTAACAACAAAATTCGCCATCGGGAAGAAATCAAATTTATTCTATCGTTACTGTTCACTCCGTGCCAGTAACGTACAGTTTGGGCATGCAAATTCGCTTCGCGAAGCCCAAACTGTCATTTGACTCATGTTCTCACGGCCTCAGCAGCAAGTGCTTCGGCCTGATCTGAACTGTAACATTCTATCTTCTACAGATGCGTCAGCACGAAAATATCATAGATCGCGCGGACCGCATTCTCAAAGTCTTCATTGCGGACACCGATGATGATATTCAGCTCACTCGAACCCTGG
This sequence comes from uncultured Lachnospiraceae bacterium, assembly GCA_947588845.1. Classification (GTDB taxonomy): domain Bacteria; phylum Bacillota; class Clostridia; order Lachnospirales; family Lachnospiraceae; genus Choladousia. The sequence goes on along the minus strand of CANQAR010000065.1, from coordinate 22,360 downwards.
TCGATCATCTTGACGTTGATATTGGCATGTGTCAGCGCGGCGAAAATACGTGCTGCTGTTCCGCGGGTAGCGCGCATACCGCGGCCCACAACCGCGATCAGTGCAAGGTCGGACTCCAGATCAAGCAGGTCGGGATGCACGGCGCGATGAAGGCCGGAAATGACGCTCTGCTCTTTCTCCATAAACTCTGACTGGTGCACAATCACCGTGAAAGTGTCGATGCCAGACGGCACATGCTCAAAGGAGATGCCGTTCTCCTCAAACACCTGAAGCACCCTGCGGCCGAAGCCGATCTCGGAGTTCATCATATCTTTCTCTATGTTAATCGCGCAGAAGCCTTTCTTTCCTGCGATGCCGGTGATCGTGAATTTCGGGCGGCGGCAGGTGCTCTCAACGATCAGCGTTCCCGGATCCTGCGGACGATTTGTATTCTTGATGTTGATCGGGATTCCCTCGCGGCGGAGCGGGAAAATCGAATCCGCATGGAGTACGGTCGCCCCCATATAGGAAAGCTCGCGCAGCTCACGGTACGTGATCGTCTCGATCGTCTCCGGATTCTCGACGATACGCGGATCCGTCACAAGGAAGCCGGACACGTCAGTCCAGTTCTCATACAGGTCGGCGCAGATCGCGCGGGCGACGATGGAACCGGTGATATCGGAACCGCCTCTCGAAAATGTCTTGATGCTTCCGTCCGGCATTGCCCCGTAAAATCCGGGAATGACAGCCTTTTCCACCTGCTCCAGGCGCTTTCTCATGACCACGTTCGTCTTCTCGGAATCGAACACGCCGTCCTCGTCAAAGCAGATCACCTCGGCCGCGTCTATAAACTCATATTCAAGATAATTCGCCATCACAATACCGTTCAGATATTCGCCGCGGGACGCCGCGTAATCGCTGCCCGCCTGATTCTCAAACTCTTCCCGGATTGTCTGAAATTCCTCATCCAGCGACAGTTCCAGTCCAAGTCCGTCGATAATTTCCTGATATCTCGCCTTGATCGCCATCAGTTTCCCGCTGATGTCGCTGTTCGCAGACACAGAATTATAACAGTCATAGAGCATATCCGTGACTTTCGTATCATCGGAATAACGCTTCCCCGGAGCGGACGGCACCACGTACCGTCTGTCTCTGTCTGCGTGTATGATCTCCCCCACCTTGCGGAACTGCTCCGCGCTCGCGAGGGAACTTCCGCCAAATTTCACAACCTTCTTCATCCTCTGGTTCCTCCGTTCTCGTTATCTTATCATAAATCCGGCATGCGCCCGCCTGTGGATGCCGGACGATCAATGTCACGGCCTCATTCACCTTCCACAGACAGCAGACGCATGCCCGGCCGCAGAATCATCTGCACAGCCTTCCGCGGGATTTTGATCTGCGTCAGCAAACGCCTTCCGCTTCGAATCCCCACTTATAGCAAACGACAAAAATATTTGCCGTTTGCTATAAACCCTCCGGGGGGCGCTGAATGTCCAGTGGACATTCGTCCAGCGCCGACCGGAACGGAGTGGAGACGCGCACGAATTTGAAGCGGAAAAATGCCGCTTGAGCGGCGCAAATTCGGCGCAGGTAACGAGCAAAACGAAAATCGTTTTGTCGTTCCCTATAATATTTTACCCGCAAAACCGGATATGCCGCACTTTACGCAAGCACTACATCTCTCATATCATAGAAGCCTGCCGGTTTTCCGGCAAGATATTTCGCCGCCTGCACGGCTCCCTTTGCAAACACGCTCTTTGAATACGCAGTATGTTTGAACTCGATCACTTCGTCGAGCCCCGCAAAAATGACTTCGTGCTCTCCGACGATATTTCCTCCGCGGACCGCGCTGATGCCGATCTCATGCTTATCCCTGCGCTTCCTCACCTGTGAGCGGTCGTAAGTATATTCATACACGTTGTCAAGCGCCTCGTTGACGCTGTCCGCCAGCGCAAGCGCCGTGCCGCTCGGCGCGTCAACCTTCAGATTGTGGTGCTTCTCCACGATCTCAACGTCAAAGCCTGCCGGAGCCAGCACTTTGGCCGCATCCTTCAAAAGCTCCAGCAGCAGATTGATGCCAAGCGACATGTTTGCGGACTTCATGACCGCCGTATGCGCGGCCGCTTCTCTGATCTGGGCCATCTGATCCTCTGTATAACCGGTCGTGCAGAAAATTGCCGCAATTTTACGGGACGTGCAAAACGCAAGAAGTCCGTCCAGCGCCTTCGGCGAAGAGAAGTCGATCAGAACATCCGCCTCCACATTACAGTCTTCCGCCTTTGTAAAAACCGGATACTCCTGATTTCCCTGACCTGCAATATCAATCCCTGCCACAATTTTTGTATCTTCATCGGCCGCCACAATATCTGTAACGACGTGTCCCATATATCCGCAGCATCCGCTCAAAATAATCTTTGTCATTGTATTTCACCTCTCCCGTCTGTTCAGAATCCCGCCGCTGATATAAAATTCCAGGCGGGAATCATCCCCATCTAATATACAGAACTGTGCCGGCCTGCCGTTTATCACACGACGGGCCAGCACAGCATTGCCTTTTCTTTTTCGATTCGAAATTTTTCCGTTTTCCTTTTCCAAACTCCGCCTCTTTTACAGAATTCCGTACTCCTTCATCGCCTTCTCAAGACGCGCGGCATTGGCATCCTCCATCTCGGTGAGAGGTCCGCGCAACGGGCCGGCTTCCCAGCCCAGCAGGTTCATCGCCTTCTTGACCGGAATCGGATTCACCTCACAGAACAGTGCGTCGATCAGATCCAGCGCCTCAAGCTGAAGACGGCAGCTTTCCTGCACATCACCCTTCATAAATGTCTCTACAATATTATGTGTCTGCTCCGGAGCCACGTTTGAAAGGACGGAGATTACACCCTTTCCGCCCAGTGCAAGCAGAGGAACAATCTGGTCGTCATTGCCTGAATAGAGCTCAATCTCTCCGCCCGCCAGACGCATCAGCTTTGCAACCTGAGAGATATTGCCGGACGCTTCCTTGATTCCGACGATATTCTTCACATTCTTTGCCAGCCACACTGCTGTCTCCGGAAGGATATTGCAGCCTGTACGGCTCGGCACATTGTAAAGCAGTACCGGAATATTGATGGCATTCGCGACCGTTGCGAAATGCTTCTTCAGTCCGTTCTGTGTCGCCTTGTTGTAGTACGGTGTCACCAGAAGCACCGCATCCGCTCCCATCTTCTCCGCTTCCACAGACAGATAAACTGCCGTTTCCGTGCAGTTGGAACCTGTACCTGCAATAACCGGGATTCTGCCTGCTACCTTTTTGATCGCATAGCCGATCGTCTCCAGATGCTCCTCATGTGTCAGCGTGGAAGCTTCTCCTGTCGTTCCGCAGATAATAATCGCGTCTGTCTTGTGCGCGATCTGATCCTCAATAATCTCGCCGAGCTTCTCAAAATTAACAGTTCCATCCTCATGCATCGGTGTGATAATTGCTACACCTGCTCCAGTAAATAATGCCATAATAGTCCTCCTCTTTCATAAAAGGGTGGGAAACCCGCTTCGCGTGTTTCTCCCTGTCGCGGGCGCGTTCTGTCGTTCCATGCAAGCATGGCTCTCCCTCACTTTGCCTTCGCGTACACTTCGAAACCCGCTTCGCGTGTTTCTCCTTGTCGCGGGCGCGTTCTGTCGTTCCATGCGAGCATGGCTCTCCTTCACTTTGCCTTCGCGTAAATAAAGGGGCTGTCAATAGGCAGCCCCAAAGAATACATAGTCAGCAATTCTTCGAGAGATAGCCCTCCATCGTTCCACGCGATGACAGTCATGAAGCTATTCACTCCATGCCCAAGAAAACAGCCGCAGAATGCTGTCCTCTTTCGGCGCAATCCCCTTTCCTCAGCATTCAACTGCACCTGCATGCATCCCACTGGCTACTATTGAATCGCGCAACCTCTATCAGCTCTGAATTTTCCTAACTATAACACCTGCAAAAGGTCTTGTCAACACTAAAATACAGGAACAAATGCGAACTTCAGCAATTATCTTTCCCTGCGGTACTGCGTTGTAAGCTCCGTCACCTCGTCAACGTAAGGCCACAGTTCCTCGCACCGCTCTGTCCCGGTCAGGTAGATGATCGTATTGGAGCCCGCCTCAATCAATGTCTTTATCTCATCGGCCGTAACAATCCCCCGGTCCACCAGGCCCAGTATCTCATCAAGGATCAGCACATCACACTCATCGGTCAGAAGAACTTTTTTGGCAAAGCTCAGGCCATTGCGGATGTTCCTTGTCTCGTCTTCTTTCTCCCTGTCGGTCAGACTCTCATAATTCTCGGGAAATTTCTCAAAACGATACAGTTTCATCTCCGGTTCGAGGCGGTCAAAAAATTCCTTGCCGCCGTCAGACTGCTTCTCTTTCAGAAACTGAACCATAAAAACACTTTTTCCCCTGCTGGCCTCACGAAGCCCTCTTCCTATCGCGGCAGCCGTTTTGCCCGTACCGGTCCCGCAAAAGATATGTACATATCGCTCGCTCATCTCTTACACCTCTTATTTTCCGGGCTATCGTTCGGACGACGAGTCAAAACACACTGCAGGAATTTTGCTCGTTACCGCGGGCGCGTTCCGTTGAACCATGTATGCTTCCCGTTTTCCTCCGGATCAGGCTTCGCATACACTTTCTCCTTCACTTTACCTTCGCGTAAACAATAACCGCCACGCTCACTTTCCTCATAAGTTTCGCTTATTGCTTTGATTTTACTACATTTTGTCGTGAATTGCAATTCATATATTCATGCCGGCAAAAAATTTGTTACTGTCACACTGTGACAGAATTTTTATATCTTTTTCATGCTTCCAGATATTCCAGCTTGCTTACGGAGACTTCATAGGCGGTTCTCTTTTCTGTGGATTCATCATCCAGCTTCTTGACATACTCGCGGCTCTGGATTCTTCCCCATACCTGCACATGCCCTCCGACCTCAAATCCCGACGCGAAGCGCGCATTCCTTCCCCAGCAGATGCACGGGATATAATCCGATTTTCCGTACGGCCGGTTGACCGCGAGCAGCATGTCGGCAATTTCCCGTCCCAGCGGCGTGCGCCGATAGACCGGCGTCTTGCAGATATAGCCGTCAAGGAAAATCTGATTGCTCTTTACTTTATCATTATCTTCCTCGGCAAAACTGACTTCCCGCGCAAACACGGACAGCACCAGCCGGTTCTTCTTCTCCTCGTGCCGGTTATAGGAACGGAACTGCCCGTAAATCTGAATGTACTCTCCTTTATAATCCTGTGTAACATCAATCAGGCGTTCCGATATCATAACCGGAATCGTATCGGTGGAATCGCTCAGCCTCTGCACGGAAATATCCATCATATAGAATCCTTCGCCAAAAACCTCATGGCTGAAAGAAAATCCTGATGTAATTTTTCCCATAATGGAAACCTGATTGTTTTCAATAATCTTATCTGTCATAAACCCTGGTTCTCCCTTCTTTATAAGAAGTATCTCTTCTTGTATCCTGTACTATTTATTTCTATTCAAAAAAAGCATATTTTAGAACCGGTTTTTCATGAATTTTCCTGATTTTTATTTTTCCCCTTGTAATCTCGAAAAATCATGTTATGATGTTGTGGGCAAAAAGGATTTTGCCCACATGATGCCCGCAGCCGCATAAAAAGTTTACTGCTGACGCAGTCATGCTGCCGGAAACTTTTGTGTCTTGCAGGACGCAGTTTCCCTCGGGCTCAAAAATAACATAATCCGGCCGGAGAGATTCCGTCAGACTGCGCACTCTTTCGCAGCTGCCGGCCGGACCGCAGACAGATGGAGGAGTTTATGATCAGAGAAGACATCAGGAACGTAGCTATTATTGCCCATGTAGACCACGGGAAAACAACTCTCGTGGATGAGCTGCTCAAACAGAGCGGCGTTTTTCGTGAAAACCAGGCAGTCGCCGAGCGTGTCATGGATTCCAACGACCTCGAGCGCGAGCGCGGTATCACAATCCTTTCCAAAAACACAGCTGTTTTCTATAAAAATACGAAGATTAACATTGTGGATACGCCAGGTCACGCCGATTTTGGCGGCGAGGTGGAGCGTGTGCTGAAGATGGTGGACGGCGTCATCCTGGTTGTCGACGCATTTGAAGGCCCCATGCCGCAGACCAAATTCGTGCTGCGCAAGGCCCTGGAGCTCGCGCTCCCGGTCATCGTGTGCGTCAACAAGATTGACCGCCCGGAGGCACGCCCGAACGAAGTCATCGACGAAGTTCTTGAGCTCTTCCTTGAACTGGATGCCTCGGACGAGCAGCTTGACTGTCCGTTCGTCTTTGCGTCCGCAAAAGGCGGTTATGCGACGCTCGATCTGGACCAGAAGCCAAACGGAATGGTTCCGCTCTTTGAGACGATCCTGAACCATATTCCAGCTCCAGAGGGAGATGAAAACGGACCGACCCAGGTGCTGATCAGCACGATCGATTACAACGAATATGTAGGCCGCATCGGCGTAGGCAAAGTTGAGCGGGGAGTTATCAAAGTCAATCAGGAGGCAGTTCTGGTCAACCACCACGATCCGGATAAGATGCAGAAGGTCAAGATCAGCAAATTGTATGAATTTGACGGGCTGAACAAGGTCGATGTCGCGTCGGCCACCATTGGCTCCATCGTGGCGATTTCCGGCATCGCGGATCTCCACATCGGAGATACGATCTGTGCCGTCGACTCACCGGATCCGATCCCGTTCCAGAAGATCTCAGAACCGACGATCTCCATGAACTTTATCGTCAACGACAGCCCGCTTGCCGGAAAAGAAGGAAAATACGTGACATCCCGTCACATCCGCGACCGTCTTTTCCGCGAGCTGAACACCGATGTCAGTCTTCGCGTCGAGGAGACAGACGACACCGATACATTCAAAGTCTCAGGCCGCGGCGAGCTTCATCTGTCAATTCTGATCGAGACGATGCGCCGCGAGGGATATGAGTTTGCCGTCAGCAAGGCGGAGGTTATCTACAAAACGGATGAGCGTGGAAAACGCCTCGAGCCGATGGAGCTTGCCTACATCGACGTCCCGGAAGAATTTTCCGGCACCGTCATCCAGAAGCTGAGCCAGCGGAAAGGCGAACTGCTGAATATGAACATCAGCCAGAGTGGTTCCTCCCGCCTTGAGTTCTCAATCCCGTCGCGCGGCCTGATTGGATACCGCGGCGATTTTCTGACGGACACGAAGGGCAATGGCGTCATGAACACGATCTTCGACGGCTACGGCCCATATAAGGGCGATCTGCAGTATCGCAGTCTCGGTTCCCTGATCGCGTTTGAGCCCGGCGAATCCGTCGCTTACGGTCTCTTCAACGCACAGGACCGCGGCGTCATGTTTATCGGACCAGGCGAGAAAGTCTACTCCGGCATGGTCATCGGACAGAGCGCAAAGCCCGAGGATATCGAGCTGAATGTCTGCAAGACAAAGCACCTGACCAACACCCGCTCTTCAAGTGCGGACGAAGCGCTGAAGCTGACCCCGCCGAAAATCCTGAGCCTCGAACAGGCGCTGGAATTCATCGACACGGATGAACTGCTCGAAGTCACGCCGAAAAGCCTGCGCATCCGCAAGAAAATTCTGGATCCGACGCTCAGAAAGCGGGCAAATCTGAGGAAAAAAGCGTAAGACAAATTGAAAAATGCTCCGGGCGTCGGCAGCTTATGGTCGCATACCCGGGGCATCTCTTTTAAAACCACCGGAACGAAATTTTCCACCTCGCCGGCTTTTTTAATAACTCTTCATACTCTTCCACAGTCAGGACTTCTTCCAGTTCCTTCTTCTGGTCTTCTTCCACAACCGCATGAACGCTGTCGTAAAAGCACAGCCTCGGATAGAGGACGCACCACCAGTTATGACCGTCCGCTTTCCCCAGTTTTACGCGAAGCGCCTCATACCAGCCTGCCGGAAACGTGCAGTCCCCGTATGTCCGGTTCGGGAACCAGACCGTCTCAAGGGCCGTTTCTGCGCTGTAGGACATTCCCTGCTCCGAAAGCACCTGATCGGAAACCCGCTCTATCTCACGCAGATTGTTCTGCAGGAATTCCTTCATCTGCGCGCGTCCGGAACTTTCTGGATTTTCCAAAGATGTCCCTGTTTCCGCATTTCCGGAAATCTCCTGATGCTCTGAAACTGCCCAAGCTTCCGCATGCCCGGAAATTCCCTGGTTCTCTGACCTCGTCTGGGCTTCATTCACGTTTTCAGTCCCTGAACCCACCTGCTGTTCAAAACTTTCCCCGGTTTCTGCATCCTCCATTTTATCCCACAGATACTCCAGCACCGCGTCCCGCACCAGATACTTAACCCTCTGATCTTCGTCGCTGTCGCTGTTCGCGAGCACATGAAAGCGCAGTACCTCCTCGGCAATGCCCTGCTGCAGCAGGACATGCTGCGCGGCATGGACGGAACCCCGCATGATCAGGGACAAGGCCAGAATCAGCAGAATTGTTTTCCAATATTCTTTTAAAAAACTGGGAAGTGAAGCCTGAATTGACTTTCCCTTATTTCTCATCTTACATCATCTCCTGTCCGAAAGGATTGACAGGAACATGATAAATATACAATGATTGACAAGGAATACTTATATTGATACAATAGTGAGACATATGCGAAAGGAGCTCTTTTATGAAATTTATATACCCCGCGGTTATCCGCAAAACTGAAACTGGTACATATCACGCCTCCTTCCCGGACCTGGAAGACTGCCAGGCAGAGGGGGAAACGATCGACGAAGTACTCGACAACGCAAACGCAGCTGCCTACGACTGGATCACCGTCGAGCTTGAGGACAACGACCACCTGCCTCCTGTCACGGATATCCGGGACATCGAGCTGAAGGACGGCGAAATCGCACGGCATATCTCCGTCACCATGCGTTTTATGGAAGGATGGGAGGAATAAAAATGATTCGTTTCAACAATGATTACAACTGCGGCGCGCATCCAAAGATCCTGGAGGCGCTTGTCGCAACGAACAATGAGAGTTACGGCGGCTACGGAATCGATTCCTGGTGTGAAAAAGCCGCGGATGAAATCAAAAAATACCTCGGCGATACAAAAGCGGACGTCCACTTTCTCGTGGGCGGCACACAGGCGAATTTCACGGTGATCACCGCCGCTCTGCGCCCGTACCAGAGCGTGGTCTGCGCCGACTCCGGCCATATCAATGTTCATGAGACCGGAGCGGTCGAACACTGCGGACACAAAATTCTGGCTCTGCCCGGAACCGACGGCAAGATCACGGCTGCTCAGATCGCACAGGAGGCCGAACTCTACCGCTCAAGCGATATTCCGGAGCACATCACCCAGCCGAAGCTTGTCTATCTGTCCCACCCGACAGAGTTCGGCACAATCTACTCCAAAAAGGAGCTTGAGGACATCCATGCGGTCTGTCAGGAATATGGTCTGTACCTCTTCCTCGATGGCGCGCGCCTCGGCTACGGGCTCGGAAGTGAACAGTCCGATCTCTCCATGGAGGATATCGCCCGCCTGTGTGACGTTTTCTACATCGGAGGGACAAAATGCGGCGCACTGTTCGGGGAGGCTGTCGTGATCACAAATGCTTCTCTCAACGTTGATTTCCGCAGCTATATCAAGCAGGCCGGCGGCATGCTCGCAAAGGGCTGGCTTCTCGGGCTCCAGTTTTATGTGCTGTTCAAGGACGGACTTTATTTTGAGATCACAAAAAAGGCGGATCAGTACGCGACGGAGCTTAAGAAAGCATTCATTGAAAAGCAGATTCCATTCTACATAGAAAGTCCCACGAACCAGCAGTTTGTCATTCTCGCAAACAAAGACGCTGAAAAACTGGCTGAAAAGTATACGTTCGAGTTTGAGAAAAAGATCGATGAGACGCACAGCTGCGTGCGGTTCTGCACAAGCTGGAGTTCGAAAGAAGAAGAGATACAGGAACTGATCCGGGACATAAAAAACCTGTAGAGAAAAGCCGCTGCACGTAATCCGCAGCGGCTTTATTTAACCTTCCAGAATTTTCTCCATCATATTCTCGAGTTTCTGTCCGTTCATCCCCAGAATCCGCACCACAATATGCCCGGCAGCCGTCACTGTCACACCACCCTCCATGCATTCCTGTGCGTCCAGCATTTCCCTCACCCATGCAAACCACTCTTTTTCTTTTGGCTCGTTGCAGATCAGAAGGCTGGCAAGGTGCGTAAAACCTTCATACATTCCAAAACCTTCCATATCATTTTGCTTCGGCTTATAACACACATTATCCCGATAAACAAGTTTTCCAGCCTGATAAACAGACACCCGGTTCCGGAAACTTCGGTACTGAAACTTCTCTCCATGTGCAGCGCGCCCGCAGGTCAGTATTTCACAGAGCCGGAAGCGGGATGTCTCGTCGGCAAGCTCCGCGACCAGATCACTTTGATAATCAGAACCGGCAAAAGGGATCGCCGGAAGCGGGGCATAGGAAAGATACGCCTCTAGTCCCACAGAAAGGTGAATGTCACGTCTGGCATCCCCCTCTTCCATCCGGTGAATTTTCTCGTACGCCTGAGAAGTAAACTCCATCTTTGCTTCGGGACATACCTGAATCCGGATTTCCTGCCGGTCCCCCGCCATGATCCCGGCAGAGGCGGTCAGCAGCATCACCGTCATAATATCCTTTTTCTCATAGAAAGGTCTCATAATCTTGAACGGTGCAGTAAACGAAACATCTTTCAGTATGGTCTTCCCATTGTCCGGCGCCGCGGTGAGATGAAGCTCAGAAATCTTTCCAAACTGGTTTTCCATTTTTAATGACATCCTTCCAGCAGCACATTCTTCCTGATCCATTCAACCACCGGCGCCGTCCCCCGGCGTTCGCGGATGTTTGTGAAAAGAAACGGCCTGTTTCCTCTCATTTTTCTGGAATCTCTTTCCATGACTCCCAGATCCGCTCCCACGTAAGCGGCCAGATCAATCTTATTGATCACCAGCAGATCGGATCTGGTGATGCCGGGACCTCCTTTTCTCGGGATTTTGTCTCCCTCCGCCACGTCGATGACAAAAATCGTGGCATCCACCAGCTCCGGACTGAACGTTGCGGACAGATTATCCCCGCCGCTCTCTATAAACAAAAGCTCAAGATCCGGAAAACGCTCCGTCAGTTCATCGACCGCCTCCAGATTCATGGAAGCATCCTCGCGGATCGCCGTGTGGGGACAGCCTCCTGTCTCCACGCCGATAATGCGTTCCTGCGGAAGCACACTGTTTCTGCAGAGAAATTCCGCATCCTCTTTTGTATAGATATCATTTGTGATAACTCCAATGCTGTAATCCTTCGACATCTCGCGGGTCAGGCACTCAATCAGCGCGGTTTTTCCTGAACCGACAGGCCCTGCCACTCCAATTTTCACATAAGACATTCTGTGTACCTCCTTATGACATGTACAGTCTCGAATAAAGCCCTTCATGCTGCATACAGCGAATATCAAATCCCGGCACGGAAATGCAGAGATCTTCTTCTGTCAGCCCGTCCAGACGTTCCAGTATTTCCCCGAACAGTTCATGGCTTCGGGAAAGCAGCTTCTGCCCGTCTGTCTGGCTCAGCGGGATCGTCTTTACACAATTGGTCACCATGGAAGATGTCTGCGCATAGAGATAATAATCCAGAAAATCTTCCGGCGAAATGCCGACCGATGAACAGAACACTCCATAGGCGACGGAATGTGTCATAAAGCTTCCTTTTCTGTCCTCAACATAGTTCCGGAACATATCCGTCTCATAAATAAGATCCATTTCCCGGACGGTCTTCACAAAACGGGAGCCGAGCTTATGTCCTGCCTCCCGCACTTCCCTCGGAATACGGCACGCTTCCAACAGTTCCTCCAGTCCTGCGAGCTTATCTCTGCGTCCTTCGCAGGCGTACTGATACGCAAGCTTTGCGCTCAGCAGTTCATTGTGGCAGAAACCGTACAGCAGCCTGCGGCGAAGGAAATTCCACGCCTCCTCCGGTGTATTCACCAGACCCTTCTGAATATAGGTTTCAAGCCCGTAGGAATGGGAATAAGCACCGATCGGAAACAAGGCGTCATTTACCTGAAGCAGCCAGAAACGTTTCCTTTTTTCCAAAAAATCCATGCGCAGTCCTCCGCTTCAGTGATGATGGTTGTTGACAGAAGACGACAATGCTTTCGCAAAGTCAAATCTCACACTGACTTTTTTCACCGACACGCCGTGTATTTTGTTCAGCTTTTCCATTAAAGGTTCATAATACGGCGTATAAAATGTAAAGTCGTCTTCTCCCCGGAACATCGTCGTGTGCGTGTTTCCCACCTCATAGCAGAGTTTCGCAATCTGGGCCGGATGATCTCTCTGCACGACCGCGCAGATTGCCTCACAGGGCGGTATATTAACCGCGATCACTTTCACTCCGTCCGCGTAGATCACATCGTCCTGCCGCAGGCCGTCCCGGAGTATATCATTGTCCATCCGGATCCCCACGTCGTCTCCTTCATGGGAAGTCCTGCGGTGCAGCCTTGAAAAAGCCTCATGCCATTCAATATCCACATAATCCACCCGAAGCCCCTGAAATTTTTCATCACGCAAGGTTCCCAGTACCTTTTCACATAACATATCGTTTCCTCCATCCTGCTGTCATGAACCGGCAAATACCGGAAATTCTCCCACGGAGCGTTTTTTGTGTCACAGGACGAAATTTCCTGTGACACAGGGAAATCAGCTGCTGACGCAGCACCTGGGCTGCGCAGACGAGCAGGAGGAAAAGCCGCCTCCTACTCGATCATAATGGCTGTCACCAGATGCCCAGCAGCAGCATAACGCCGGGAATCCATGCCGTCACAACGCCCTCAAACACCTGAAGGCAGGGAACAAATTTCCCCAGTTTCTTCCCGAGAATATCCGTGACAAAGGACGATCCCCACAGTACCGCCCAGAGCCACCAGATCGCCGCCCATCTCCAGTCCGCGGTGATTCCCAGCGCCTCGCTTCCGGCAATGCCTTCCACATACCCGAAAATAACGGCATTGACTGCGACAAAGGTGGAAAACCACGCAAACGGCAGCGGATTCAGGTCAAAAATATTCATCATCGCCACGAACAGATAGGTAAAGCAGAACAAAAGCCCCGTCCCTGCGGCATAATAATTTCCCTGAACCAGATTCACAAAATTGATAAAAAGGGAAAGCCCTCCGGTCAGAATATTCATGACCGCCGCCGCTTTTTTATCCACATTCGTGAGCGTGCAGATTCCGTTGTTGATCAGAACAATTCCCACAAACAGTAAACAAACTCCTAACATACTTCTTATCCTCCCTGAAGCCGTCCCGTATCAGAACAGGCTGTAAAGCTGTGTCAGCGGCAGCGTTTCTGCCGGTTTGGATTTCAGCTTCTGTCCGTCCGCCGTGACTTCATACGTCTCCGGATCCACCGTGATCTCGGGCGCCGCGTCGTTCAGCTTCATATCCTTCTTCCCGATATTCCTGCAGTTTCTTACTGGAACAACGGTCTTTTTCAGGCCATATTTTTCCTTTACATGATTATCCATGGCAGCCTGGGACACGAAGGTAAGACAGCTCTCCTCCTTTGCCGCGCCATGCGCCGCGAACATCGGCTGATACAGCACAGGCTGCGTCGTCGGTATGGAAGCGTTCGCGTCGCCCATCTTGGATGCTATGATCATGCCTCCCTTGATGATGATGTCCGGCTTTGCCCCGAAAAACGCCGGCTGCCAGAGAACCAGATCAGCAAATTTACCCACCTCGACAGAGCCGACATAGTCCGCGATTCCGTTTGTGATGGCCGGATTGATCGTATATTTTGCAACGTATCTCTTTGCACGGAAGTTATCGTTTCCTTTACCCTCATCCTCCGGCAGCGGTCCGCGCTCTTCTTTCATCTTGTGAGCGGTCTGCCAGGTCCTCGTGATGACCTCGCCCGGCCTGCCCATCGCCTGGGAATCGGAACTCATCATGGAGAATACGCCCATATCATGAAGAACATCCTCCGCCGCTATCGTCTCCGGGCGGATACGGGAATCCGCGAACGCCACGTCCTCCGGGATATTCTTGTCCAGATGATGGCAGACCATCAGCATGTCGAGATGCTCATCCAGCGTGTTTACCGTGAACGGCATCGTCGGATTTGTAGAGGACGGAAGTACGTTCGGTGCGCCTGCCGCGCGGATGATATCCGGCGCGTGGCCGCCGCCTGCTCCCTCTGTGTGGAACGTATGAATTGTGCGGCCTCCGATCGCGTCCAGCGTATCCTCCACGCATCCCGCTTCGTTCAGGGTATCCGTGTGAATCGCGACCTGAACATCATACGCATCCGCCACATTCAGGCAATGATTGATCGCGGCCGGAGTCGAGCCAAAGTCTTCATGAATCTTCATTCCCATCGCGCCGGCCTCCAGCTGTTCGATAATCGGCTGTTCGTCCGAACAGTTGCCTTTCCCCAGAAAACCGAGATTCATCGGATATTCCTCCGCCGCCTTGAGCATCATCCGGATATTCCAGGGACCCGGCGTGCAGGTGGTGGCGTTCGTTCCGTCCGCCGGACCTGTTCCTCCTCCGATCATCGTCGTAATCCCGGAGTAAAGAGAACACGCGACCTGCTGCGGGCAGATAAAATGAATATGGCTGTCAATGCCGCCTGCCGTGACGATCATATTCTCTCCGGCCAGCGCCTCCGTGGAAGCGCCGATGACCATGCCCGGCGTCACTCCGTCCATCAGATTCGGATTACCTGCCTTTCCGATCCCGACGATCTTTCCGTCTTTGATACCGATATCTGCCTTTACAATGCCCGTGTAATCCAGAATCAGGCAGTTTGTAATCACAAGATCCAGAGCTCCGTCTTTGCTGCAGGTCTTAACCGACTGTCCCATACCGTCCCGGATCGTCTTGCCTCCGCCAAATTTTACCTCATCTCCATAAGTCGTATAGTCCTTCTCCACCTCAATAATCAGGTTTGTATCCGCAAGGCGTACTTTATCTCCCACCGTCGGACCGTACATCATGGCATATTTTTCACCGGAAATTTTGTAACTCATACGAATCCTCCTATATAAATCCTTTCAGTTTTGCGGTCTGCAGGGACGCTGCCTTCGTCGTATCCGTCGCCTGCGCGCAGGTCAGATCATTCAGTCCGAAGATGCGCTTTGCGCCTCCCATCTCCGTCAGCTGCACTTCCTTTTCCTCTCCCGGCTCAAAACGGACTGACGTGCCGGACGGAATATCCAGATGATACCCGTAAGCTTTGGCCCGGTCAAAAGCAAGCTGGCGGTTTACTTCAAAAAAGTGGAAATGAGAGCCCACCTGCACCGGTCTGTCTCCGGTATGTTTTACCGTAACGGTAACTGTCTTTTTCCCTTCGTTCAGGACGATCTCTTCGTTTCCTGAAATTATTTCTCCAATCTTCATCCTGCTGCTCCTTCCTACTGAATCGGATTGTGTACAGTCACAAGCTTCGTCCCGTCCGGGAATGTCGCCTCCACCTGAACCTCGTGAACCATGTCGGCCACTCCGTCCATCACTTCCTCTTTTGAAAGTAGTTTCGTTCCGAGCGACATAAGCTCCACCACGGTTTTTCCATCGCGGGCATATTCGAGCAGCTCCGAGCTGATATAAGCCACCGCCTCCACATAATTCAGTTTCAGTCCTCTGCCTTTCCTCTGTTTCGCCAGCTCCCCTGCCATGTGGAGCATCAGCTTTTCCTGTTCTTTTGGATTCAGGCGCATAAACATCCTTCCTTTCTTGATTTTCCCCAATTGGGCAGGAGGCGGTTTTTCCTCCTGCCCGCCGCGCGGCCCGCATGCTGCCTGGGCAGCTGATTTCCCTGCCCGGGCCTGCGCAAACAGAAAAGAGGCCTTCTCCTGATCGGATCAGACCTCTTTGCCTCAGTTTTTCTGAGAAAGCTCCGCGGATTGCTTCGCATTGAATTTTCTCATAAAGAAAGGGAGCCAGTTTCCTGACTCCCTTGTCCCTTAAATCTTTACGCGCATTACCTTAGCACATTTCTTAAAATTTGTCAACAGCCATGCAAAATTCTTTCTGGAAAATTTATACCACTAAACTTGTATCTGACAATTCATCCCACCATCTGCATAGACGGAGACTTCCTGCTAAATCCCGTTCAGTCTAATGCCTGACTTGTAATCTCTTTGCTGAATTCTTCCCGCATCACCAGAATGTGAAGATACAAATCGGGATATTCTTTCTTCATATTACTGATCAAGTCTCCCATCTCTGCCGCATGAACAATTATTTGCTTGTGTGTCCTTACATACGACACAGAAGGAAGCTTCAGCTTCGGATAATCTGCCGGATCAATTCTGATATCATAAACCGGATCTATATTATGTGATCTGGTAATCCTTGAAACAGGCAATACAACGTAATCATCTTTATCTGCCTTTGCTATAAACAAAGCGGGACGACGTTTGAAGGATATCCTGTGATGAACAATATCATAAAACTGAATAAGAGACCATCTGATTTCTCCAGTCAATCCTCCACCACCTCATCTTCAAATTCATCATAGTACATATCCCACACATGATCATAAGGACGTACCTTTTCAGCATCTTTTTTAATATCTTCAAGGCTCAGCACTCTACAGCCATTTTCCTCCGGCTTCAGGCCTGTGCGGGCATTCTTCCAGGACAGATCTCTGTGGGATAGCTCACTCAGCTTCCACGAGGCAAGGGAGCCATATTCATAGATAACATTATTGGCAATATACTGTATTTCATCTGAGATTTTATTTACAGGAACAACAATCTCTCCCTCATAGTAGCAAGAACGCACTTCACGGCAGACCGGACCAAACTTCCAGCCTTCAAAGTTCCCTTCAAATGCCGGATGTCCAATAACCGCAAACGCCTCTCTTTGTGTAAAATAAAGCAGTTTATGAAGTTTCATCTCATCAAGAGATTCTCCTGTCACTTCTTTGTATTTTTCAGCAATATACGCAGCAACATCTATTACCTTATCCATGACTTCCCCTCCCTCTAAAAGCAGTTCTCGCCACTGATACAAATCCATTACTCACCGCCTGAAGAGGCAAGTGTCATCCGCCAGCTGACATGACTCTTTAATCCGGAAAATTTATGCCAGCACCGCGTCCGCCAGCGCCTCAAGTTTCGGGATATCCGCGTCCTTCATCGTGGATTTAATCGTCACCAGATCCCCGCAGATCGTCACGTCTTTGAGCGTCTCAAGCACAGATTTCATCACCTTGCCAGCGGACGGAGCCCAGGAACCGTTCTCAATAAGCGCCACCTTGCGGTTTCTCCATGTCTTGCTCTTCAAGTGATGCAGGAGATCTTCCATGCACGGGAACACGCCGCCGTCGTAAGAAGCCGCCGCGAGCACCATCCTGTCATAGCGGAACGCATCCTCAATCACTTCTGCCATGTCGTCCCTTGCGAGATCGAACACTTTCACCTTCTTCGCGCCTTTTGCCTCGAGAATCTCCGCCATCTTCTTTGCAACATTCGCGGTATTTCCGTGGATCGACGCGTAAGCAATGACGACTCCCTCATCCTCCGGCTCATAGCTGCTCCAGGTCTGATATTTTCCGATATAGTAGCCAAGATCCTCTGTCAGAATCGGTCCGTGAAGCGGGCAGATGATCGAGATGTCAAGTCCTGCCGCCTTCTTCAGAAGCGCCTGCACCTGAGCGCCATATTTTCCGACGATGTTGAAATAATAGCGGCGTGCCTCGCAGGCCCAGTCCTCATCCGTATCGAGAGCGCCGAATTTTCCGAACCCGTCCGCCGAGAACAGCACCTTCTCACTCGACTCGTACTCCACCATAACTTCCGGCCAGTGCACCATCGGCGCCATGACAAAGGTCAGTGTGTGGAAACCGAGGGAAAGGGTATCTCCTTCCTTTACAACAAGCGTTCTGCCGCTCATGTCAAGCGTAAAGAACTGCGGCAGCATGCTGTTTGCCTTCGCGCTGAGCACAATCTGCGCCTCCGGATACTTCTCTGCGAATTTCTGAATGTTGGAAGCATGGTCCGGCTCCAGATGGGATACCACCAGATAATCCGGCTTTCTCTCGCCAAGGGCGTCCGCCAGATTCGCAAACCACTGTTCTGTCACGCGCTTGTCCGCCGTATCCATAACCGCAATCTTCTCATCCATGATCACATAGGAATTATAGGAAACTCCATTCGGAACCACATACTGGCTCTCAAACAAGTCGATTGTCTTATCGTCCACTCCGATATAAAGAATGGAATCTGTAATTTTGTTGTCCTTCATAGTCTGTTCTCCTTCCTGGCAGAACTTTTTACAAAAACAGTTCCGCATCGTTTTTATTTACAGGCAGGCTTTCACATATCCGCATATTTCTGGCCTTCCTGAATCCGTTTTCCTCTGCACATCCTGGTATTTATGCCCGAAATGTTTTTTGTATCACGGAAATCTGACAGAATTTCCCGCATCAGCAAAGAATGTGCATCCCTTCAGAGGCTTTTTATCTCACAGGACGAATTTTTCCGTGAGATAAAAAAGTATTTCTAACGGAAAAATCCCAGAATCTCAATCGCGCGGTCCAGATAAGGATTCTCCGCCTTCGCGAAATCTCCTGCATCCGTCAGCTCTGTGAGCGCCGGATCGATCGGTAGCTTGCCTGCCACAAACACGCCAAGTTCGTCCGCTACCTCGTCGATATGACTCTCTCCGAAAACCTTGATCTCTTTTCCACAGTCCGGACACTTCATATAGCTGTAGTTCTCGATCACACCCAGCACCGGAATATTCATGGTCTTCGCCATGTTCCAGGCCTTCTTCACGATCATCCTCACCAGCTCCTGCGGGGATGTCACGACAAAGACTCCGTCCACCGGAAGCGACTGGAACACCGTGAGCGGCACATCGCCCGTTCCCGGAGGCATATCCACAAGAAGATAATCCAGTTCTCCCCAGACCACATCCGTCCAGAACTGTTTCACCACATTCGCGATCACAGGCCCTCTCCAGATTACCGGAGCCTCGGGATCCTCCATCAGAAGATTGATGGACATTATTTTTATGTCGTTCGCAGTGATGCGCGGAAGCAGATCCTCCCCGCTCACCTCGGCAAGACCTTCCAGCCCGTACATCCGCGGAATTGACGGCCCTGTGACATCTGCGTCAAGAATACCGACACGATATCCCTTCGCCGCCAGCTGGTTCGCCAGAGAAGCCGTCACCAGAGACTTACCGACGCCTCCCTTTCCGCTGACAACGCCGATCACACGCTTAATATCCGAATACTCGTTCATTGCTGCCGCGAAGCTCTCTTTTGCTTCTCCCTTCGCGCTCGGACAGCCCTCGCAGCTTTCCTTGCTGCAGGTTGAGCTGCTGCTGCATGATGATTTTTCTGCCATAAAGGCACCTCCTTCTTAGCAGCCGGTTATACTTACAGGTTGCTGCTCAGAGCAATCCTCAGGCTTTCATCCGTGGCGCTGTCCTGCTGCACAGGACAGGAACATCCAGACGACAAACACAAAAAACAGGACATCTTCGTCCGATGAAATGGCATTGCAGAGTGAACAGTAACAATTATGGCTGCATATCTTATACATTTTATAGTATCTCGCTGCATTTTACAAGGGATTTTTCAGAAATCCTCCGCGTCCCACTCGAGTAGCCTGCGCAGATAGCGCCCGGCAATCTTCGAGAAATTTCCGATACTGCGGATGTAGGCAAAATCACGTCCGAATATCTTCTTCTCCGCCTGCAGATCCTTCTCTCTTCCCGCGAACACGCCAAGCACATGAACGCCCATCGACCGGAGCTTCCGCACTTCGAACGCCGTGTCGTTGACCGCGTAATCTCCAAAATACGGTTGCGGGTTGCGGCTGTTCGGCCGGTTCGCGATGACATCGTTCGGTCGGCCGTCGCTCAAGACGATCAGAATCTTATTCTCTTCCTGGCGCTGCAGCAGAGAATCCCCGGCCGCTCTTATCGCGAGCCCGTCCCGGTTGTTCGCGGAAGTCGAGTAATCAAGCACTCTCATGTTCTCGGAACACGGCGCGTCATATTCACGGAATCTCTGCATCACCGTGTAGTCCCAGAAGGTGCAAAAACTCATGATGCGGTGCGGAATCCTGTGATTGGAAAGCGATTCACTCAGGATATACGCCTGCAGCGCGACCTGCCCCTGCCTGTCTCTCTGGGAGCCGCTCGCGTCCATCAGGATATCCACGACGAACTCTGTATTGTTCTGACGGCTTGTGCGCAGAAACAGTTTCCCCGGATCCTCCGTCCGTCCGATGCGCCAGAGCTGATTCGGCACGATCGTCCCGTGATCCGACCGCATATACTCAATCTCATTCCGGCGGTACAACGAACGGCGCAGCTCGTCGGTCAGCTGCTCCACGCTCCTCTTGATCAGATTCAGGCTGTTGCGGTACAGCAGTTTATTATGCTCGGCATGACGCTTCGCGTTGACATACTGTGCGTTGGAGATCACGGGATTTTGTAGAATACCATCCGTGTAAAACAGGCTGCAGTCCGCGTGCGCTCCGCGGCAGAGCCTGTGATTCAGACGCTTCTGCTCCCGCTCATCCAGATAGGAACGGCCATAATTCAGTTCCATATAGGAATACATCTTCTCAATCGCCGCCTGATCCAGCACGACGATCTTCCGGCTACCCGCCTTTTTCTTCTTATCGTCCTCATCTTCCTGCTGTTCTGCCAGAGAGGTCAGACGCGTGCTCATCTCATTCAGATACTGTTCGAGAACGTCCTCATACGCCTCCTCGCTCAGGAAATCCCGCCAGTCAAACTCCTTCAGATCCTCGGCGGTTGCCGCAAGCACATGCTCCAGATCCCCGTGCTTCTGCTCAAAACTGCTGTCGATCCAGCCGTTGTACAGCGCGTCGACAACACGCATGATCTCCATCGTATCGGATGCCGACTCAAGTGTCCGCATCCGGTTTACCGCCTCCATCAGCCGTTTCTCGCCATGCCAGTCGCCGGTTAAGGATCCCCGCAGGATCGCCAGCTTCATCCGCCCCGGCAGCGACTGACTCATGCGGTTGAATGAATATTCCAGCAGCGCCTCAAAAGCTCTGCGGCGAAGACCGGGCACGCCGGGCCTCTCCACAGCAATTTTCTGCCAGACCGCCATATCGACACACATCTGCGCAATCTCGGTCAGAGGCTGTTCATCCGCCCCATAGTAGATTTTTTTCACAAGGTAGAGCGCAAATGCGCTCTGATCAAAATAGCGGGCGAAAGCGCCCTGTTTGACCGCGTCGTACAGGGAAATATCCTTCGACTTCGTCCAGGACGCCACATCTACCTTCGTGTTCAGTTTATAATCACCGCTGACCGTCCACATCAGATTGCGGATGCGGTTCTCAGCTTCAATCTGGAAATCGTCTTCCGTGTACATAAACGCTCCTTACTGTGAAAGTTCAGCGCTCCGGCACTGAACGCGCGAAAATGCGGCCGCGGAAGCGGTATCTTCCAAACGCATTTTCTGCGCATCCGCCGGAGGCTCAGAGTAAACTCCTTTTCATTCACGATGACGCCGGTATGCCCGGCATGGGGGGTACTCTGCAGTCATCCGAACAGATCTGCCGCAGTCCACTCCTCCGGAATTCTCGTCATAACGATATCCTCGACAATCTCCCGCTCAAACATATCAAAACTCTTGTTCACAATGCCCATGCGGATCGCCGGCAGCGGAGCCAGACCCGCCTGCACGGTAGTAAGCGCCCCGATCAGTCCCCTCAGATCAAGCGGTTTCGTCGAGATCTCATTGTTTCCGGCTTTCGTCTGCAAATCGAGGAACAGTCCGCAGACCTGCTTCATCCCTTCCGCCTTCATCGACGGGAACAGATCGCGCAGGATCCGCCCCAGCGTGTCCTCAGAGACAGAAGGCATCTCGATCACAAGGAAGCGGGACACCAGAGCCTCATTCAGCTCGCGCGTTCCGGCATAGCCGTAATTCATTGTCCCGATAAAGCGCGCGGCATCATGCAGCTTAATCTTGTCATATCCGGGCACGTCAATCTCCCGGCGGTAATCGAGCGTCGCGTGGAGCACCGACACCGCGTCATTTTTCGCCATATTGATCTCATCAAACACGCCGAAACCTCCGTTCACTGCGCACTGATAGACCGGGCCTGTCCGGAGCTGAACCTCATTGTTGCGGAACGTGTCCGTCCCGATCAGCGAACTGCTGTCCGTGTTCACATGAAACGATATATTGTAGGATGGCCTGCCGAACACCCACGCAAGATTCTCCGCAAGCATGTTCTTGCCGGTCGCCTTGGTGCCGGTCAGAAGAATATGCTGCCCCTGCAGAAGGGCGTATGCCGCCATCTCGAAAATTTCCTTTCCATAATAAGGGAGCATCGGCCGGTTAACCCTGTTCTTCAGCGCCGGATCCACCGGATA
>CANQAR010000064.1 GCA_947588845.1 uncultured Lachnospiraceae bacterium | reverse complement strand
ATGGTCTTCGACGGCAGATCCCGTTTCTGGAACAGCTGCACCATCAGGGAGACCGCGGTCACGCACATGAATTCGACGCGGTTGTCGAGCGTGGTGATCTCCGGCGTGCTGCAGGTGGCGAGCACGGAGTTATTGTATCCTGTAATCTGAAATTCGTCAGGGATGTGCAGGCCATTGGCGAGAGCATACTTGACGGCGCCGACGGCCAGCTCGTCGTCCGTGGCGACAACCGAGTCGAATGGGATACCCTGCTCTTTAGCTGCCTGCAGGATCGTGCGGGTATTTTCCACCGGGCCGGGGCAGGAGAAGGTGCACTTTTCTGTGTTGTCCACACCGTGATCCTGGCAGGACTTGAGGAAGCCCTGCACTTTTTTCTGGCCGCTGTAGTTGAGCGTGCGGTAGAGAAGGATCGGCATCCGGCTTCCGCGCGAGAACAGCAGATTTGTGATCTCTCTGGTGGAGGTGAAATCGTCGCACAGGATGGAATAGATGTTTTCTCCGGCAAGTTCGCCGTTCAGAATGAAGACAGGGGTCTTCTGCGCGGCGTTTAAGATGTAGCTGTTGCCCTTTGCGGAAGCCTCCACGAAATGGGATCCGATAAAGAAAACAGCATCCACATTTCTTGACAGGAGCAGTTGAAGATACTCCTGTTTTTCCTTGAGATTGTAGCCGGTGCAGCAGAGCATGGACGTGTAGGAATTATTGCGCAGTTCGCGTTCCAGATAGTAGATTGCCTGTGCCTGATAGACGTCGGAAGAGTCCGAGCAGAGAATCCCGACGGTGGACATGGTGTTCAGTCCAAGACTGCGGGCAAACGCGTTGGGGACATACCGGTTCTCCTCGATGACGTCAAGAACCTTCTGCCGCGTCTTCGGGCTGACTTTGTCGCTGCCGTTGAGGACGCGGGAGACGGTTGCAATGGAAACTCCTGCCTGTACCGATATATCGTAAATATTCATAAACTGTCTCCTTTTAGCTGTCACGATGGGTTAGTCTGTTTTTATCCACCATAGCATAAAAAGGAGATTTTGACAATGATTTCATAAAACTGGCGTTTGATGAGCGATCGATACAAAAAGAGCGGGCAGGAGGAGAAACTGCTTCCTGCCCGAATGTGTGGTATCTGTTCTGGAATTACAGACAGCTCTTCATTACTTCATATGATCCTTTTATCTCCGTGTCCGCGAGAAACTCTGCCGCTTTTTCCTCAAATCCAGGGATTTCTGTCAGGTCGCGGCCCCAGAACGCCGTGTTCGTACAGACCGCATGGACAAGGTCTGCGGCGGAATCCTCCTTATGGCTGAAGAAAAATTCAAGAACATCCAGGTCGTCGGAGATCGTGTAGCTGTCCCCATTCGGACGTTTTGCGAGGAGGCCGTCCGCGGTCAGCTCTGTGCCCCGGTAGAATGCGAGGTAGAACGCGAACGAAGCGGCGATGCATGCCGGAATCTTTCCAAATTTCTCCACATAGCCTTCCAGCGATGGCAGTACGCGAGCTCTCCACTTGGAGGTAGAGTTCAGGGAGATCGACAGCAGCGCATGGTCGATGAACGGATTCTGGAAGCGCTCTGTCACGGCGGCCGCAAAATCCATGCATTCTTCTTTCGGCAGGGAGAGTGTCGGAATGATCTCGTCGTAGATTGTCTTGTTCATGAAATTCCGGATCACTTCGTCGTGCATGCAGTCTCTCACGATATCCTGCCCGGCCAGATACGCCCCCAGAACCATGGAGGTGTGCGCTCCGTTGAGGATCCGCACCTTCCGCTGCTTGTAGGGCTTGTGGTTGTCGGTGATCAGGACAGGAAGCCCTGCCTCGACAAACGGAAGTTCTTTTTTCAGGGACTGCGGTCCTTCGATGACCCAGAAGGCGAAAACTTCACCGGCGTCAAGCATGTCGTCCTCGTAGCCGTTCTCCTCGGCGAGAGCGGCGGCTTCGCTTTTCGGGGAGCCTGTGACGATCCGGTCCACGAGGGTGGAGCAGAAGAGATTTTCTTTGTCGAGCCATGATGCAAAGTCTTCTCCGAGATTCCACTGTTCTGCGTACTGCTGCACACATTTTTTCAGTTCTTTTCCGTTGTCGTCGATCAGCTCACAGGCGAGGATGACGAAACCTTTGCCCGGTTCTGTCCCGAATTTTTCATAGCGGCGGTACAGGAACTGCGTCAGCTTCGCGGGATAGGATGACGGCGGCGTGTCGGTGAAGTTGCAGGACGGATCGTAGGTGATCCCTGCCTCGGTCGTATTGCAGGTGATGTAGCGCAGATCCAGGTTGGAGGCGCAGTCCATCAGTGCCTCGTAATCACTGTAGGCGTTCAGGCATCTGCTGACGCAGGAGATAATTCGTCTGTCATTCACTTTTTTCCCGTTTTCGAATCCGCGCAGATACAGGGTGTAGAGTCCGTCCTGACTGTTGATGACCTGAGCATGGTCCGTTCTTCCCGGCCGTTTGGCTCTTGGCTGGACCAGAACGACTTTTCCGTTAAATCCCGTCTTTTCATTGAGCACGTCAATAAAATAATCCACGAAAGCACGCAGAAAATTTCCTTCCCCGAACTGAAGCACACGTTCCGGAGCATTTTTCAAAAGATAACCGTCATATCCCTGTTCTTCCAGGGTGCGGTACGATAATTTGTTCATAGTAAATTCTCCTTAGTATTTCTGGCTGTCTGAGCATACAGAAAAGCTGCCAGGAGCAGATTTTCTGCCTCAAATTTGTAAGAGCTTACAAAATGTAAATTACATCTCAAAACGAGAAAAGTCAAATGATATATTGAAAATAAGAAAAAATTAGTAAAAATTGCTAAAAATGAACAATATAATTTGTGTATAATCACAACTAAAAAGAACTTGAAAAAAGAAGTTAGCAGATATATAATAACATTAAATGTAAGAGCTTACATTTAATACATACCAGAAAAGGAGGAACGCATATGTGCGTATACGAAATGGGAAAACTGAGGATTGTTGATCTCACCAAGGAACTGGATCCGAAGACGGAATCAAGAAGATGTCATCTGTATCGTTTCAACACAGGCGGCCCGATTCCGGATTTCCACACAATCATGGATCTGACGAGTCATCTGGGAACTCACTGCGAGTGCCCGTATCATCACGATGACAACTGGCCGAGCGTCGCGGAACTGCCGCTGACCACGTTCATGGGCCGCGCGATCTATGTTGACTTCAAGGATACGGTTGCTCCGTACACCCACATTACCGCTGCGGATCTCGACAGAGCTACCGCAGGCAAAATCCAGGAGGGAGATATCGTTATTCTCGATTCTTCCTACAAGCTGCCGCCGTTCACAGAGGCGACCAACACAGAGGCGGATCACCGTTTGCTGATCGGAAAAGAGAGCGCAGAGTGGTTCCGTGATCACAAGGTAAAATGCGTCGGATTTGGCGACGGCGTTTCCATCGAGAACTGCAATGAGGACGTAAAGCCGTTCCATGATATCCTGATGGCTGAGAATATCGTGTTCCTCGAGGTTCTGAAGAATCTGGACAAGCTTGAGAAGGATGTGTTCTTCATGAGCTATTCTCCGCTTCCGATCCTCGGACTGGATTCCTGCCCGGTACGCGTCTACGCAATCGAAGGACTGGAAGAGTTTTCGTGATGGCAATGTTCGCGATAGCAGTGAGCCGTGCGAAGACGGGGAACCAGAAAATGCCTGCTTGCAGGCAGTTTTCCGGGGCCGCGGATTCATAGGGCGAACGCCCGCGACCGAGGAAAACCGGAGGTTTTGCGAGGTTGGCACGGCGAATGAAACAGCCGTGCGGATTCTCAAGGTGAAAGCTGCATTCCAAAAAATCAAAGGTTTTTTTGGAATGGGCACGGCTGGTTGACAGAAAAGGGTAGCGGCAGCCTGCAGTAAAGGGGGCGCAGCGGGCTGCCGCTGCTTTGAGATTGGATTTATAATAGTAAATGTAGAACAGGAGTACAGTTATGAAAATAGTTGTTATCGGCGCCGGAGCGATGGGTTCCATCTACGGCGGACATCTTTCTTTAAATAATGAAGTTTATCTTGTTGACACAAATCAGGCGGTTGTGGAAGCGATCAACAGCGAAGGCCTGAAAATTGATGAGAACGGCACGACGAACGTCTATCATCCGAAGGCGGTCGTCTCCACAGAAGGCGTGGGAGAAGTGGATCTGGTGATCCTGTTTGTCAAGGCGATCTTCTCGAAAGCGGCCCTGTCCGGGAACCGCGGTCTGATCGGACCGAACACGAGACTTCTGACCCTGCAGAACGGCGCGGGTCATGAGGATCTGCTGGCTGAGTTTGTTCCGAAGGAGCGCGTGGTCATCGGAACGACGGAGGACAACGGCGCGGTGCTTGGCATGGGCCATGTCAGAAGAGGCGGCGAAGGAAAGACCAACGTCGGTATGCTCGTGGAGGATACGGATGGTTTCCTTGCGAAGCTGAAAGAATCCTTCGACAGCTGCGGGTTCCAGGTAAAAATTCATGAGAATATCCAGCAGCTGATCTGGGACAAGCTGTTTACAAATGTATCTTTGAGCGCTGTGACCGGAATCCTTCAGGTGGACATGGGCTATATTGCTTCCAATGAGTACGCGTGGAAGATGACCACGAAGCTGATCCACGAGGCGGTTGAGACGGCGAAGGCTCTGGGCCTTACCTGTGACGAGGAAGCGATCACGGAGAAGGTGCGCATGACTTCCGTGAACAGCCCGAACGGGAGAACATCCATCCGCGTTGACCTTGAGAACGGACGCAGGACGGAAGTGGACACGATCAGCGGCGCCGTTGTGCGTGCGGCTGCAAGATGCGGCGTGGCAGTTCCGACGCATGAGTTTGTCGTGACTATGGTACATGCGATGGAAGGACGCGGCAAGTAAGAGAATGCCGGAAAGGAGAGCAGTAATATGATTTTTTCATCAATTTATTCAAACGATGATTTCAGGGCGTACCCGGCAGCGATTCGCCGTGTAATCGACTACCTGAAGAGCAATGATTTCGTCAGCATGGAACCGGGCGTATACGATCTCGAGGGCAAGGATATCTATGTGCAGGTATTTGACGCTGAGACAGGCCCTGTGGAGGAGAAGAAACCGGAATCCCACAAGGAGTATCTGGATGTCCAGTTCCTCGCTTCCGGAGAAGAGAAGCTTGGTTTTACGCCGGATACCGGAAAGTATGAGATTGCGGAGTACATTCAGGAGAGAGACCTGATCTTCTACAAGAGCGTGGAGAACGAGGGATTCATCCATGCGGTTCCGGGATGTTTCAGCATATTCTTCCCACATGATATTCACAGACCGGCGGTTGCGGCCAATGAGAATATGACTGTCCGGAAAGTGGTCGTGAAAGTGCGTGCATCACTGATCTGAAAGTAAGGAAGGAGTGAAAATCTTGAAAAAAATATGGCTTTGTTTGATGACGATCTGCATGATCGGTCTTCTGACAGGATGTTCCGGTTCGGCCGGAGCTGACGCTGATGTGACAGAGATTCGTGTCGCGTTTAATCAGAATGAGCAGCATCCCCAGTACCTCGCAATGAAGGAGCTGGGCGAAAAATTTGAGGAAGCTACGGATGGAAGATATAAAATGAAGATTTACCCGAACGGTGTGCTCGGCGAGCAGGGCGCTATGGCTGAGTTCATCCGTACGGGAGCGCTCCAGATGGCGATCGTTCCCTGTTCTGTTCCGGAAGGATATGACGCGGATTTCGCGATTGTAGGCGCGCCGTACCTCTATGACGGTATTGACCACATGGAAAAGGTAGTTGTGAACGGAGTGTTCGACGATCTGTTCTATTCCGCGAGAAAGTATAATTTCCAGGTTCTGACGGTCTACACGGCAGGTGAGCGAAATGTCTACATGGATCAGCCGGTGGAATCCGCAGCGGATCTGAAAGGAAAGATCATTCGTGTAAACGACAGCCCGACCTATATTGAGATGGTCAAGCTGATGGGCGGTTCCGGAACAGCCATGGCGCAGTCGGAAGTGTACACGGCGCTGCAGCAGGGCGTTATCGACGCAGGTGAGAACAGCGAGCTGGTATACAACGACTTTAAACACTATGAAGTTGCTCCTTATTATATTTACACAAAGCACATCGTGCATCCGGACGTTGTGATCGCAAGTACCGAGTTCCTTGATTCCATGAGCGAGGAAGACAGAGCCATCTTTGACGAGCTGGTAATCGAGTCCACGCAGACAGAGTTTGCCACGTTCAAGGAAAAGATCGAAGAAGCAAAGCAGATCGTCACAGAGAAAGGTACGATATTCTGCTATCCGGACGTGGAAGAATTCAGGGAACTCTGCCAGCCTCTGCTTGACAGGATTGCAGGACAGTCCGACGTGACAAAGAAAATCTATGACGATATCGTTGCCATGAGGGAGGGAGAAGAATAGTATGAAGGGTCTTAAAAAACTACTGGATAAAATCACTTTGACAGTCAGCGTCGTGATCTTCATCGCAATGGTGCTGCTGACTACCTATCAGGTTGGAATGCGTTACATCTTCAAGAGCCCCAGCAGTTTCAGCGAGACGCTGACCAGATATCTCTTTGTGTGGCTCGTGATTCTTTCTGCAACTTACGTATTCGGGCAGAACGATCATATCTGCATCAGCTTTGTGAAGGATAAGCTGAGCGGCCCCGTAAGGAAGGTTGTGGATCTGATCATCAATATCGTGATCATCGTGTTCTCCGCGACGATCATGCTTTACGGCGGTATTGTGATCACGAGAATGAATATGCTGCAGTACGACTCAATCCTCAAGATTCCGACCGGTTTGATCTATTCCATCATCCCGATCTGCGGTGTGCTCATCATTTTCTACAGTATCCTGAACATAATAGCTGATCTCAAAGGGGAAGAATAGGAGGTAAGATATGTCAGTAGCAGCTCAGGTTGCCCTTGTAATGGTAGTAATGTTGGTAGTTTTACTGGTGCTGGGAGTACCGATCGGAGTCAGTATCGGACTTTCCTCGGCAGTCTCCATGATCTGCATGCTTCCGTCGCACATCGCGTTCGCGACATCCGCGCAGAGACTGTTTGCAGGAACAAACTCGTTCTCCCTGGTCGCCATCCCGTTCTTCATTCTTGCGGGAAATATCATGAATAACGGCGGTATCGCGATCCGCCTTGTCAACTGCGCGAAAGTGCTCAGCGGCCGTATGCCGGGAGCTCTCGCGGAGACAAACGTAGTCGCAAACATGCTGTTCGGCGCGATCTCCGGTTCCGGCGCGGCGGCAGCGGCAGCAATCGGCGGAACAATCGGACCTCTTGAGAAAAAAGAGGGCTATGATCCGGATTACTCCGCGGCAGTCAACGTGGCTTCCGCTCCGGTCGGCATGCTGATTCCTCCGAGCAACACCATGATCGTATTCTCCACGGTTGCAGGAAGCGTATCCATCTCCGCTCTGTTCATGGCCGGATATATCCCGGGCATCATCTGGGGCGGCGGCATCATGATCCTTGCAGGCATCACCGCGAAGAAGCTTGGCTATCAGACAAAGGAGAAAATGACGCTGTCCATCGCTCTTAAGACGTTCTGGGAAGGTATCCCGAGTCTTCTGATGATCGTCATCGTAATCGGCGGTATCCTCGGCGGTATTTTCACGGCGACGGAAGGTTCCGGCATCGCGGTTGTCTATGCGACGATCCTGTCTCTGATCTATCGTTCCATTAAACTCAAGGATATTCCGCGCATCGTCGGCGAGTCCGCAAAGATGACCGGTACGATCACGTTTATGATCGGTCTGTCCTCCATCATGTCCTGGGCAATGGCTTTCACGGGAATCCCGGATATGGTAGCGCAGGCAGTGCTCCAGATCACGAGCAACAAGATTCTGATTTACCTGCTGATCAATATTATCCTGCTGGTAGTCGGTACCTTCATGGACCCGACGCCCGCGATTCTGATTTTCACGCCGATCTTCCTTCCGATCTGCACAAGCCTGGGAATGAATCCGGTTCATTTCGGAATCATCCTGTGCTATAATCTGTCTGTTGGAACAATCACGCCTCCGGTTGGAACAATCCTGTTCACAGGCTGCAAGGTGGGCGGCGTTACGATCGAGAGTATTCTGAAATATCTGCTCCCGTATTTTGCGGTCATCATCATTGGTCTGCTTCTGGTGACTTATATACCGATGATCTCGCTGTTTATTCCGACTGCGCTGGGACTGATTTAGCATTGATTCTGGAGCAGCAGGTACACATTGTCCGATGATATACGCTCCGCGGGGGTGCTGCGCGCCAGTGACGCGCGTTTAGCACCGACCAAAACGAAGTGAAGGGCGCAGGGATTCGGAACTAAAGATGTCTGCTGATGCAGACCCGAATCCCGCGCGCAAAACTCGCAAGCGAGTTTTGAATTATAATAATTGAGTTTCAGGTGTTAATCGACAGCCGGGAAAGGGCAGGACGTCTCCGGGAAGGACCCGCAGGGGTGCCCGCGCGGAGAGGTTTCTGCCCTTTTTGGCATTTGCGCAGGTTAATCATGAAAGGGAAGGGATGATTTGTATTATGAAAGAATTTATGGATAAAGATTTCATGCTCGGCACGGAGACCGCGATGGAGCTGTACCATGCAATCGCGGAGAAAATGCCGATCGTGGACTATCACTGCCACATCAATCCGCAGGAGATCGCTGAGGACCGGAAGTTCGACAATATCACGCAGGTCTGGCTTGGAGGCGACCACTACAAGTGGCGTCAGATGAGATCGAACGGCGTCGATGAATATTACATCACAGGCGGCGCGCCTGCCAGGGAGAAGTTCCAGAAATGGGCTGAGACGCTGGAGAAGGCGATCGGTAATCCGCTGTTCCACTGGAGTCATCTGGAGCTGCAGCGCTTCTTCGGGTACTATGGGGTGCTTGACGGGGACACGGCGGAGGAAGTCTGGAATCTCTGCAACGCGAAGCTGCAGGAGGATTCCATGAGCGTCCGGAACCTGATCCGCCAGTCCAATGTGAAACTGCTGTGCACGACGGATGATCCGGTCGACGATCTGAAATGGCACAAGAAGATCAAAGAGGATAAGAGTTTTGAGGTTCAGGTGCTTCCAGCGTGGAGACCGGACAAGGCGATGAACCTGGAAAAGCCGGAATATCCGGACTATCTCGCAAAGCTTTCAGAGGTATCCGGCGTGGAGATTAAATCCTTCGCGGATCTGAAGAAAGCGCTCTCAGTCCGGATGGATTTCTTTGACAGCATGGGCTGTAAGGTTTCCGATCACGGAATCGATTACGTGATGTATGAGCCGGCTTCTGACGAGGAGATTGAGCGGATTTTCGCGGCGCGTATGGCCGGGGAGACAATCTCGAAAGAGGACGCGGCGAAGTACAAGACGGCGTTTATGCTGTTTGTCGCCTCCAAATATGAAGAGCTTGGCTGGGTGATGCAGCTCCATTACGGATGCATCCGCGACAACAACACAACGATGTACAATTTGCTGGGGCCGGACACGGGGTTTGACTGCATCAGCAATTATGCTCCGGCGAGCCAGCTGGCGGGCTTCCTCAATGCGGTCAACGAGGCGAAGAATCTGCCGAAGACGGTGCTCTACAGTCTGAATCCGGGAGATGACGAGCTGATCGGGACGATCCTCGGCTGCTTCCAGGGAAGCGATGCGGTAGGCAAGATCCAGCAGGGTTCCGCGTGGTGGTTCAACGATCACAAGACCGGCATGAGAAAGCAGATGACATCTCTCGCAAATCTGGGGCTTCTCGGGAATTTCCTCGGGATGCTGACGGATTCCAGAAGCTTCCTGTCCTATCCGAGACACGAGTATTTCCGCAGGATCATGTGCGACCTGATCGGCGGCTGGGTAGAGAACGGGGAATATCCGAAGAACATGAAGAATCTGGAAAAGATTGTAAAAGGAATCTGCTACAACAACGCGGTGCGCTACTTTGGCTTCCCGCTTGACGAGGAGTAGAAGTAAAAATACCGGAAAGGCTGCCAGAGGAACAAGCGGGATTCTTTGTTTGGCCGGCAGCCGAAGAAGGCGGAAAACAGGAGAAAGCTATGAAAGATTTTATGAAAATACATCCCGACGACATGGTTGCCGTAGCTCTGAAGCCTCTTTCGGCAGGTGCGGTGCTCGATGTTGACGGACAGACGGTTGCCTTGAAGGAGGATATTCCGCAGGGGCATAAATTTGCTCTGACCGCGATCAGTGCGGGAAGTCCGGTGATCAAGTACGGAAGCTCGATCGGTGTCGCAAAGGAAGAGATTGCGCCGGGAAGCTGGGTACATATCCACAATGTAAAAACAGGACTTGGCGAGCTGCTGACTTATACGTATGAGAAACAGGATACGACGCTCGAAAAGACGGAGCAGGCATATTTTCAAGGATACAGAAGACCGGACGGGAAGGTCGGCGTGCGCAACGAAGTGTGGATTATCCCGACGGTCGGCTGCGTCAATAACGTAGTCCAGGCGATAGAGAAAAAAGCGCAGAAATTTGCGGGCGGCTCCGTGGAAGAGATCGTGGCGTTCACGCATCCGTACGGATGTTCTCAGATGGGGGACGATCAGGATAATACGCGCCGGATCCTTGCGGATCTTGTCAATCATCCAAACGCGGGCGGCGTGCTCGTGCTGGGACTTGGCTGCGAGAACAGCAACATTGAGGAGCTGAAAAAGTTTATCGGCCCGTATGATGAGAAGCACGTGAGATTTCTGGTGGCCCAGGAATGTGAGGATGAGATTGAGGAAGCGGTAAAGATTGTCGGAGAGCTTGCAGAGTATGCGGGAAGCTTTAAGCGGGAGCCGGTTCCGGCCAGCGAGCTGATCATCGGCATGAAATGCGGCGGCTCGGACGGACTGTCCGGCATCACGGCGAATCCGGCTGTGGGACGTTTTTCGGATCTGCTGATCTCGAAGGGCGGCACCACGATTCTCACGGAGGTTCCGGAAATGTTTGGAGCGGAGACGCTGCTGATGAACCGCTGCGAGACAGAAGAACTGTTTGAAAAGACGGTGGCTTTGATCAATGATTTTAAAAATTATTTTACGGCGCACAATCAGACGATCTATGAGAATCCTTCCCCGGGAAATAAAAAGGGCGGCATCACGACGCTCGAGGACAAGTCCCTGGGATGCACGCAGAAGTCGGGCAGCGCTGCCGTGCGCGGCGTGCTGAAATATGGCGAGGTGGTCAGCACAAAAGGGCTGAACCTGCTGTCCGCACCTGGAAATGACATGGTGGCTTCCACTGCTCTGGCCGCAAGCGGCGCGCATATTGTGCTGTTTACGACGGGACGCGGAACTCCGTTTGCGTCTCCGGTACCGACCGTCAAGATTTCCACGAACACGGGTCTGTCCCAGAGAAAAGATAACTGGATCGATTTCAACTGCGGCATTATGGTGGAGGACACAAGCCTGGAGGAAATGGGAGACAAGCTGTTCGATTATGTCCTGGAGGTTGCTTCCGGGAAGAAAGTCAGGGCGGAGGAAAAAGGCTTCCATGATATGGCGATTTTCAAGCAGGGTGTTACGCTGTAGAAAGGGATGTAATTAAAATGAAAAAGTTAAGCTATGCTACTTTAAAAGAGATGGGGTATGACGGATATCTTCTGAAGGATGCTCCGGAGCGTATCCTTCAGTTTGGCGAGGGAAATTTCCTGCGCGCATTTGTAGAGTGCTGGATCGACAAGATGAACGAGAAGGCAGGTTTTAATTCCAAAGTGGTTCTCTGCCAGCCGATCGCTCCCGGTCTTGCCGACATGATCAATGAGCAGGAAGGTTTGTATACCCTGATTCTGCGCGGCAATGAAAACGGCACCAAAGTAGATGACAGACGTGTGATCTCCTGCGTCAGCAGATGTCTGAATCCGTACAAAGAGTATGATAAGGTTCTTGCCTATGCGGAAAGCGAGGATATCCGTTTCGTCGTCTGCAATACGACGGAGGCAGGGATCCAGTACGATCCTTCCTGCCAGTTTGCGGATGTTCCGGCTGCAAGCTATCCGGGCAAGCTGACCCAGTGGCTGTACCGCCGTTATCAGAAATTCGGCCAGACGAAGGGGAAAGGAATCATCATTCTCTCCTGCGAGCTGATCGACAACAACGGCAAAGAGCTAGAGAAATGTGTAAATCAGTACGCAGAGCAGTGGGGACTTGAGAAGGGTTTCACAGAGTGGCTGAAGGCAGAGTGCGTATTCTGCTCGACTCTGGTAGACCGTATCGTTCCGGGTTATCCGAGAAACGACGCCGCGGCGATCTGCGAGGAACTTGGTTATCAGGATAATCTGCTGGATGTCGGAGAAGTGTTCGGACTCTGGGTCATCGAGGGACCGGCCTGGCTGAAGAAGGAGCTTCCGTTCGAGGAAGCCGGACTTCCGGTCATCATCTGCGACGATCACAAGCCGTACAAGCAGAGAAAGGTGCGTATTCTCAACGGCGCGCATACATCCATGGTTCTCGGCGCATATCTGGCGGGACAGGATATCGTGCGCGACTGCATGAATGACAAGGTCATCGAGGGCTTCATGAACAAGACGATCTACGATGAGATCATCCCGACGCTGACGCTTCCGGAAGATGAGCTGAAAGAGTTCGCTTCCTCTGTTACCAGCCGTTTCAACAACCCGTTTGTGGATCACGCGCTGCTGTCAATTTCGCTGAACTCCACGTCTAAGTGGAAAGCGCGTGTTATGCCGAGCCTCAAGGGGTATGTGGCGAAATATAACGCGCTGCCGAAATGTATCGTGGCTTCTTTCGCGTTCTACATCGCGTTCTACAATGGACAGAATCTCACGGAAGAAGGCTTGGTAGCTTCACGCGGAACGAACGAGTATGTGATCCATGATGACAGAGATATCCTTGAGTTCTATCTGGCCCACAAGGATGACGCGGCGGCTGATCTGGTTCATGCCGTTTGCACAAACCAGGCATTCTGGGGCGAGGACCTGACAGAGATTCCAGGATTTGAGAAGGCTGTGGCAGATTATCTGGTACAGATCCGTGAGAAAGGGACATACGAAGTTATGAAATCGTGCCTTGCAGACTGATCTGGAAATTGGATTTCCTGCCTGGAAGAATGGAAAGAAAATACTTTTTGACTCCGGCCTTGTAGCGGATGACGGATTTTATGCCGTGTCAGAAAAAAGTACTGCGGGACGGTACAGGTGAGATTTCATCTGTGCCGTTTCGTTGTTTTTATGCGCAGGCCCGTGTGAGGAAAATAGTTGCTGTCGCAGCACACGGGCCGCGTAGCGAGCAGGAGGGAAAAACCGCCTCCTACTCGATTTTTTAATGTAATCAGCTGTTGAAATTTTCCTGCTTTTCCTGTACAATATCAGTTACTGTTCATACACCGGCAGTCGGAAAGGAGCTGCAGGAGAGGAAGGGAAATCAAATGGAAGCATATCTGGATAATTCCGCGACGACGCGCTGTTCGGAACTTGTGCGCGATGTGGTTGTGCGGACAATGATGGAGGATTACGGGAATCCATCGTCGAAGCATCGGAAAGGGCTGGACGCGGAGCATTATCTGCGGGATGCCAGGGAGACGATTGCCAGGACGATGAAGGTGAATGAGAAGGAGATATTCTTTACTTCCGGGGGAACGGAGTCAGACAACTGGGCGCTGATCGGAGCGGCGATGGCGAACAGGCGCACAGGAATGCATCTGATCACGACGGCAGTGGAGCATGCCGCTGTGCTGATGCCGATGCAGTATCTGAAGGAGCAGGGATTTTCCGTGACTTATCTGCCGGTCGACGGCAGAGGACGGATCAGTCTTTCCGATCTTGAGGCGGCCATCCGCGAGGACACGATCCTGGTGTCGATGATGTATGTGAACAATGAGGTCGGTACGGTGGAACCCGTTGAGGAAGCTGCCCGTCTGATCAAAAAGAAGAATCCGAGGACGCTGTTTCATGTGGACGCGATTCAGGCTTACGGGAAATTTGCCATTTATCCGAAACGTGCCGGGATCGACATGCTTTCTGTGAGCGGCCACAAGATACATGGTCCGAAAGGGATCGGTTTCCTTTATATCAATGAAAAAGTAAAGATTCATCCTCTGATTCTCGGCGGAGGCCAGCAGAAAGGGATGCGTTCCGGCACTGACAATGTTCCAGGAGCCGCAGGGCTTGCCGCCGCCGCAAAAGATGCGTATGAGCATCTGGAGCAGAACGTGGAATATCTGAAAAAGCTGCGCGGACGGATGCTGGACGGGCTTCGCGCGCTGAATGAGCAGCTGGAGGATGGTCAGCAGTCCCAGGGAGAAAAGGCAGGCAAGGCACGTCTCAAAAATAAAGCGGAAGTTATTTTCATAAATTCCGGGGAGGATGAGTACAGCGCGCCGCACATTGTCAGCGCCGCGTTTCCGGGGATTCGCAGCGAGGTGCTGCTGCATGCGCTGGAGGACCGCGGGATCTGCGTGTCGGCGGGGAGCGCCTGCTCGTCAAACAAAAAACTGCCGGTCAGCACCGTGCTGAAGGAACTGCATCTGCGTCCGGAACTGCAGGAGTCGACGCTGCGCTTCAGCTTCAGCTGCCTTACGACGGAGGAGGAGATCGATTACTGTCTGGAGACGCTCAGGGAACTGCTTCCGGTACTGCGCAGGTATATAAGACGCTGACAGGAGGATCCGCAGTGTTTCAGAATAGTAAGCAGAAAATTCAATGGGGATGGCAGCAGGAACGGATGTCCCGGGGAAAGGCCTGCAAAGTATCTCTGCCGTGTCCGGGAGAAAGGAATTTTACAGAATGTTCAAATGTTTTTTGATAAAGTACGGGGAAATTGGCATCAAGGGAAAGAACCGCCATCTGTTTGAGGATGCTCTCGTGCGGCAGATCTGCCATGCGCTGCGCAAGGTGGACGGAAAATTTCATGTATATAAGGAACAGGGGCGTATTTACATCGACTGTGGGACTCTGTACGATTATGATGAAGTAGTTGAGAGTCTCTCCAAAGTGTTTGGTATTGTCGGCATCTGCCCGGTCATGAAGACGGAAGACAAGGGACTGGAAGAACTTGGGACGGAAGTGATTGACTTCCTGGAGAATGTGTATGACATAAAAGATCAGACATTCAAGGTTCTGACACGCCGTGCGAGAAAGAGCTATCCGGTTGAATCCATGGAAGTGAACGCGTATCTGGGACACAGGATTCTGGAGGCGTTTCCGGACATGAAAGTGGACGTCCACGATCCGGAGATTCTGCTCCATGTCGAGATCCGAGAGAAGATTTTTATCTACTCAAAGATCATACCGGGTCCGGGAGGAATGCCGGTCGGGACGAACGGGAAGGCCACGCTGCTGCTCTCTGGCGGGATCGACAGTCCGGTCGCGGGCTACATGATCAGCAAGAGGGGCGTCGAGATTGACGCGGTCTATTTCCACGCGCCGCCTTACACGAGCGAGCGGGCGAAAGAGAAGGTCGTCGATCTGGCGCGCATCGTGTCCGCGTATTCCGGGCCGATCAATCTGCATGTCGTGAATTTCACGGATATTCAGCTTTATATTTACGACAAGTGTCCGCATGACGAGCTGACGATCATCATGCGCCGCTACATGATGAAGATCGCGGAGCATTTTGCAAGAGAGTCGAAATCCATGGCGCTTATTACCGGGGAAAGTCTCGGGCAGGTGGCGAGCCAGACGATACAGAGTCTCGCGGCGACAAACGAAGTATGTACGATGCCGGTGTTCCGGCCGCTGATCGGGTTTGACAAACAGGAGATCATCGATGTGTCGGAGAAGATCGGCACATATGAGACGTCGATCCTTCCGTTTGAGGACTGCTGTACAATTTTTGTGGCGAAGCATCCTGTGACGAAACCGAATCTGAACGCGATCAAACGTTCCGAGCAGAAGCTGAATGAGAAGATTGACGAGCTGGTGAGAACGGCGATTGAGACGACGGAGATCATCCGGATAGAGTAATCAGGGAATTCTGCGCATCTGTGCGCTTGTTACTGTTCACTTTGCGGCCAGCAGCAACGCTCCGTGATACAGAATACAGAAAAAACCTCCACTGGAGGTTTTTCTGCATACGGGCGCCGCTGGCGCTCGTTTAGAACCGACTGGAATGGAGAGCGCAGGGATTCGGAGCCGAATGTCTGTTGACGCAGACCCGAATCCCGCGCGCAAAACTCGCAGGCAGGTTTTGAACCGTGAACACACGATTACTGAATGATGTACTGGGCAAGTACGCTCATGATCTCATCCATGTTGTTTTCCGCATGGATATTCAGATCGATCGGCTTGGAAAGATCCAGGCTGAAAATTCCCATGATTGATTTTGCATCGATGACATATCTTCCGGAAACGAGATCAAAGTCGTTGTCAAACCGTGTAATATCATTTACGAAAGATTTTACTTTATCAATCGAATTTAAAGAAATCTTTACTGTTTTCATTGTAGAGTCCCCCTCTGCTGATGTTTTTATAACAACATCTTAACGGCTCAGGGAATAAAAGTCAAGTAAAAACGGTTAAAGGGGAGAGGAAGATGGGAAAGAAAGCGGCGCTGCACAATCTTGGCTGCAAAGTAAATGCCTATGAGACAGAGGTGATGGGCCGGCTTCTCGAGGAGGCGGGGTACGAGATCGTGCCGTTTGAGCCCGGCGCGGATGTCTATGTGATCAACACATGTACGGTGACCAATATTGCCGACAGGAAGTCCCGGCAGATGCTGCACCGGGCAAGAAAGATGAACCCGGACGCGATCGTTGTGGCAGCCGGCTGCTATGTACAGACTTCAACGGAGGCGGCGCAGGAAGATCCCGCGATTGATATCGTGCTGGGAAACAACCGGAAAAATGAACTTCTGGAGGCGCTTCGCCTGTTTGAGGAAGCCAGGGCTGGGAAAGATATGGACAGGGGAAACGGCGGCAGAGCCGTCTATACAGATGTCGCTGACCTTGGAACTTCCCGCGAATATGAGCACATGTTCCTTCCGAAGACGCAGGAACATACACGTGCCTGCATCAAGGTGCAGGACGGCTGCAATCAGTTCTGCAGCTACTGCATCATACCATATGCACGGGGAAGGGTCCGCAGCCGCACGCTGGAGGATGTGGTGTCCGAGGTGAGTACGCTGGCGGAAAACGGCTGTCAGGAAGTGGTCCTGACCGGGATCCATCTCAGTTCCTACGGCGCTGACACAGGGAGTTCCCTGTTCGCCTTGATTCAGGCAGTTCATGAGGTGGAGGGAATCTCACGCATAAGGCTTGGATCCCTGGAGCCGGGAATCATAACGCGGGAATCCGCCGGTATTCTGGCCTCATTTTCGAAGCTGTGTCCTCATTTTCATCTGTCTTTGCAGAGCGGCTGTGATGAGACCTTAAAAAGGATGAACCGCAAATACACGTCCGGAGAATATGCGGAGAAGTGTGCAGTCCTGCGGGAAGCTTTCTCAAATCCGGCTCTGACCACGGACGTGATCGTCGGATTTCCGCAGGAGACGGAAGAAGAATTTGAGACGACCGTCCGCTTCCTGGAAAAAATTCAGCTGTATGAGACGCATATTTTTAAATATTCGAGGAGACAGGGAACCCGTGCGGCCGCGATGCCGGGGCAGATTGATGAGCGGATCAAGGCTGAAAGGAGCGACCGTCTGATTGCGCTTGGGGAGAAAAACCGCCGCCGTTTCGCCGCGTCCTGGCAGGGAAAAGAGGCGGAGGCGCTGATGGAGGAGAAGATCATCCTTGACGGGAAGGAATACTGCACAGGGTACACAAAAGAATATCTCAGAGCCGCGGTGAGAACGGACTCGGATCTTCTGAATGTGAAACTGACAGGATGCCTGGGCGAAGAGATTGCCCCACATATATACCTCTTAAATTTATCTGAAAAGGATTGCAATATTTTTTGATTTATATTAGAATATCCCTATAGGATTGAATGAGGGCGTGAAAAGATGGCAGAGATCAATAAGACACAGTATATCAATAATATCAATACGGATCCGGAGACACGGGTGAAACTTGTAATCGAGCACGTATATCTGGCGATGGAGGAAAAGGGCTACAATCCCGTGAACCAGATCGTAGGCTATATCATGTCAGGGGATCCTACGTACATCACGAGCCATAAAAATGCGCGCAGCCTGATCATGAAGGTGGAGCGCGATGAGCTGGTGGAAGAGCTTTTAAGAGAATACATTAAGAATAAATCATGGCAGGGAACTGCGCGATGACCCGGGTCATGGGACTTGATTTCGGTTCAAGGACAACAGGAGTGGCGGTCAGCGATCCTCTGGGCATCACGGCCCAGGGTGTGGAGATTATCCGGCGCGAGTCGGAGAACAAGCTGCGCCGTACGCTGGCGAGGATCGAAACGCTGATTGCGGAATATCAGGTGACATTGATTGTGCTTGGTTTTCCCAAAAACATGAACAATACAATCGGAGAGAGAGCGGAGAAATCGCTTGCGTTTGGGGAGATGCTGGAGCGCAGGACGGGACTTCCGGTTGTGATGTGGGATGAGCGCCTCACGACGGTGGAGGCGAACCGTACGCTGATGGAAAGCGGCGTGCGCAGAGAGAGACGAAAAGAGTACGTGGACAAACTCGCGGCTGTCTATATTCTGCAGGGATATCTTGACAGCACTGGAAGGATGGAAGATGGACAAAATTAATTTTTACCCGTTCGGGGAAGAAGAGCCGGTCGGGTTGTTTGTATTGGAAGAAACACGCATAGGAGGTGTTTCCTACCTGCTTGTTGCGGAATCAGAGGAAGAGGATTCGGAAGCATATATCATGAAAGATCTGTCCGCTGACGGGGAGACAGAGGCAAATTACGTGATCGTGGAAGATGAGAAAGAGCTGGAGGCTATCGCGAAGATTTTTGAGGAGCTGCTTGAGGACGTGGATATAGAGCTCTGAAAAAGAAAAACGTAACAAAGAGAAAGCAGGAAAGCTTTAAGCGGCCGGTCCCGGAGAGGGCGGCGGCATGGATTTAACGGAATGCAGGAAGTATTCCGTTCTTTGTGCGTGTACAGGTTGAACTGAACGGAAAAGGATAAAAAAATAAAAGCTGATCCGAGGGGGAATTGATTTTTCGTCCTCAGAGTGAGTTATGCTTCTTTTCCGCGGGTTATGAGCCATCCCATACATGTCTGGTCTGCGGCGCAAAGCCGGTTCAGGGCATGTGTTTGCTGGCTGCAGACAGAACGGACTTCCTGATTACTTTTTGATGGAGGTGCAGATTGAAAAAAGTTCAGGAAATGAAATTGAAAATAATACCGATCGGGGGACTTGGCCTGATCGGAATGAATATGACAGCATTTGAATATAATGACAGCATTGTCGTCGTTGACTGCGGACTGGCTTTTCCGGAGGACGACATGCTTGGAATCGACCTGGTCATCCCGGATGTGACGTATCTGAAAGAGAATCTGGATAAGGTGAAGGGAATTGTCTTTACGCATGGACATGAGGATCACATTGGCGCGGTGCCGTATATCCTGAAGGATCTTCCGGTTCCGCTGTATGCGACAAAGCTGACGATGGGCCTTCTCGACCGGAAGCTGACAGAGCACGGCCTTCTGAAAACGACGAAGCGGAAGATCGTACGCCCCGGCCAGTCGATCAATCTCGGCGAGTTCCGCATCGAGTTTATCAAGACGAATCACAGCATCGCGGACGCTGTGGCCCTTGCGATCTACTCTCCGGCGGGGACCGTCGTGCATACAGGCGACTTCAAGGTGGATTATACGCCGGTATTCGGGGACGCGATCGATCTGCAGCGGTTTGCCGAGATCGGAAAGAAAGGCGTGCTGGCGCTGATGTGCGACAGCACAAACGCGGAGCGGACGGGATTTACGGCTTCGGAGCGGACAGTTGGGCGCACCTTTGACAATATTTTTTCGGAACATAAAAATACGAGGATTATCATAGCGACGTTTGCCTCGAATGTCGACCGCGTCCAGCAGATCATCAATTCCGCGTACAAATTCGGAAGAAAGGTTGTCGTGGAAGGGCGCAGCATGGTAAATGTCATCAGCACGGCTTCGGAGCTGGGATATCTTGATATCCCGGACAATACGCTGATTGATCTGGAGCAGATGAAAAATTATCCGGACGAGCAGATGGTGCTGATCACGACAGGCAGCCAGGGAGAATCGATGGCAGCTCTGTCCCGCATGGCCGCGAACATGCACAAAAAGGTTGTCATCAAGCCGGGGGATACGGTTATCTTCAGTTCCAACCCGATTCCCGGAAATGAAAAAGCGGTCTCAAAGGTCATCAATGAGCTCTCGATGAAGGGCGCGGATGTCATCTTTCAGGACGCGCATGTGTCCGGACATGCCTGCCAGGAGGAGATCAAGCTGATTTATTCTCTGGTGCGTCCCAAATATGCGGTTCCGGTCCATGGAGAGTACCGCCATCTGAAGGCGCAGGCGACGCTCGCGCAGAATCTGGGAATTCCGCGGGAGAACATCTATATACTGAAGACGGGAGATATCCTGGAGCTTAACGGGGAATCAGCAGGCGTGACGGGAAGCGTGCAGACGGGAAGCATTCTGGTCGATGGCCTTGGCGTCGGGGATGTCGGGAATATCGTGCTGCGGGACCGTCAGCATCTCGCGGAAGACGGGATTGTGATCGCTGTTGTGACGCTGGAGCGGTATTCCAATCAGATACTTGCAGGACCGGATATTGTCTCGCGCGGGTTTGTCTATGTGCGCGAAGCGGAAGATCTGATGGAAGAAGCGCGGGATGTTGTACAGGACGCGATGAACAGCTGTATTTCTCACCGGGTGACCGACTGGAACAGGATGAAAAACCTGATCCGCGATTATCTGGGAGATTTCCTCTGGAAGAGGACGAAGAGACGGCCGATGATCCTGCCGATTATTATGGAGGTGGAGTAGGCGGCCATGAGTCAGGTGGAGAAGTGTACGAGAGAGCTGGTTGATGCGATCCTTGTCAGTACGGAGTATCAGGATTTTCTGAAAATTAAGGAGAAGGTTTCGAGGGATCCCGAACTGAGGAAAAAGATTAACGCGTTCCGCAAACATAATTTTGAGGTGCAGAACTCGGCGGAAGTGCTCGATATGTATGACGAGATCGACAAGATGTACAGAGAATATGAGGAA
The DNA here is from genome assembly GCA_947588845.1 of uncultured Lachnospiraceae bacterium. Lineage (GTDB taxonomy): Bacteria > Bacillota > Clostridia > Lachnospirales > Lachnospiraceae > Choladousia. The sequence goes on along the minus strand of CANQAR010000064.1, from coordinate 5,717 downwards.
TTCCGGAAAAATATTCTGGTCGATGAATTTCTCAAGCGAGAGCTGAGAGTATGCAGGATGATCCAGCAGGTGGGCATCGAGCTTATGTCTGCGGTCGATCTCGATACAAAGGAGATTGCGGAAGGGATTCCGGTTTAGCAAAAATGATTATTGAAGAGAGAATGTCCGTTTATCTGGATTCGCTGGACGCGGGAAACGGTGAGTTTCTGGACGAACTGGAGAAAAAGGCAATCAAAAATGAAGTGCCGGTGATCCGTCCCGGGATGCAGAGTCTGCTGAAGACGCTGCTCGCGTACGGACATCCGGAAAGGATACTTGAGGTGGGGACCGCGGTCGGTTTTTCCGCGATCCTCATGGCGGCGAACACGGGAGAGAACTGCAGGATCACGACGATCGAGAAATACGAAAAACGGATTCCGGAGGCAAAGGCCAATTTTGCCGCATCCGGATACGGGAACCGGATCACGCTGCTTGAGGGGGATGCGCTCGATATTCTGCGCACCCTTGAGCCATCCTATGACCTGATCTTTATGGATGCCGCCAAAGGGCAGTATATTTATTTCCTGCCGGAGGTCCTGCGGCTTCTGCGCAGGGGAGGAATGCTGCTGTCCGACAACGTGCTGCAGGAAGGGGATCTCATTGAATCCCACTATGCCGTCGAGCGCCGAAACCGGACAATTTACCGGCGGATGCGGGAATATCTGTATGTGCTGAAGCACACGGAAGGCCTGGTGACGTCGGTTCTGCCGGTCGGCGACGGCGCCGCGGTTACGGTGAAGCTGCCGTCATGGGAGGCATAGTGCCTGATATGTCCGGGCCGGCAGAACTGAAAGAGCGGGATGCCGGTTCTGCTTTGCATGAAGACAAAGCAGGGAAGCAATCCGGAGAACTGATTCATGGAACTGCCCGCAGCGCGGGCGTTAGGGTTTGGAGGAAAATATGAGACATCCTGAACTGCTGATTCCGGCGAGCAGCCTGGAAGTATTGAAGACAGCCGTCATATTCGGGGCGGACGCGGTTTACATCGGAGGCGAGGCCTTCAGCCTGCGCGCCAAAGCGAAGAATTTTTCCATGGAGGATATGGCGGAGGGCATCGCTTTTGCCCATGAATATGGGGTGAAGGTTTATGTGACGGCAAATATTTTCGCGCATAACAGGGATCTGGACGGTATCGAGGCGTATTTTCGCGAGCTCGGGGAGATGGATCCCGGCCCCGACGCGCTGATCATAGCGGATCCCGGTGTGTTCATGGCCGCGAAGCGTATCTGTCCGCAGATCGAGCGTCATATCAGTACCCAGGCGAACAATACGAACTACGAGACGTACCGTTTCTGGTATGAGCTCGGCGCAAAGCGTGTGGTATCCGCGCGGGAGCTGTCTCTGGAAGAGATTCGGGAGATCCGGGCGCATATTCCTGAGGACATGGAGATTGAGACGTTTGTCCATGGGGCGATGTGCATCTCCTATTCCGGAAGGTGTCTTCTGAGCAATTATTTTACGGGCCGGGACGCCAATCAGGGGGCCTGTACCCATCCGTGCCGCTGGAAATACGCGGTCATGGAGGAGACGAGGCCCGGCGAGTACATGCCCGTCGAGGAGAATGAGCGCGGCACCTACCTGTTCAATTCAAAGGATCTGTGCATGATCGAGCATATCCCGGATCTGATCGGAGCGGGGATTGACAGTCTGAAAGTGGAGGGGCGCATGAAGACGGCTCTCTATGTGGCGACAGTCGCCCGCACTTACCGCAGGGCCCTCGACGATTACCGGAAAGATCCAGCACAGTATGAAGCCAATATGGACTGGTACCGGGAGCAGATCGCAGGCTGTACCTACCGCCGTTTTACGACCGGTTTCTTTTACAGCCGGCCGGATGGTGATTCCCAGATTTATGACAGCAATACGTACCTCAAAGATTATACATATCTCGGGATCGTCGGGGAAGTGTATCCCGACGGCAGATACCGTCTGGAGCAGCGCAATAAGTTTTCTGTCGGAGAGCAGATTGAGATCATGAAGCCTGACGGCCGGAACATTGCCGTGAGGGTGGAGAGCATACAGGGGGAGGACGGTGTCTTTCAGGAGAGCGCTCCGCACTCGAAACAGGTGATTCTGGTTTCTCTGTCGGGAGGAACCGCCGAGAAATATGATATTCTCAGACGCAAAGAGTAAACAGGCCGCGGACTTTTTTTCATAGTGTTGTCCCGCGGCGCGAAACATGAAAGTTCATTGTGCAAAATGCATAAAAATTCCCGCGATCTATGTTGTTAAAACTCCGAAATTTGTTAAAAACACAGAAATTCCTTACAAGTTTTTAAAAAAAGGTTTATACTGTTCAGGAACGGAAATAGTGAAAAACGGTAAAACTGCTGCTGATCATGATTTGCAGGGAAGCGAACAGCAATCTGTGGTTTGCTGCATGTGAGTCAGTTTTGAAATGGAGGAGAAAGCCATGTATCAGATTGGAGATCATTTGGTTCATGAAGGCATAGGTGTCTGTGAAGTACTGGATATCTGTGAGATGGCGTTAAGTGGAAAAGGTTCGGAAAAAAAGTATTATGTTCTTGTACCATATGGAGATGATAAGGGCAGGACGTTCACCCCGATTGACAGCGAGAAGATCCGGATGCGGCCTGTGATGACAAAGGAAGAGATCCGGGAGCTGGTCGGGATGATTCCCGAGGTTGACTGTATCCGGGAGAATAATGACAAGCTGCGTGCCGTGAAGTATAAGGAGGCGCTCAGCGCTTTTGAAGCGGAGAAACTGCTCAAGGTCATAAAGACCTGTTATCTTGGCAGACGGCACAGGCTCCGTCTCGGCAAGCGGGTACTTTCCGGGGATGAGAAATATTTTCAGATAGCGGAGAAGAAGCTTTACGATGAGATCGCGTTCGTGCTTTCGGCGGATCCGGATGAGATCAAAAAATGGATAACAAAAGAGATTGAGAAGTGCAGCTGAGAAATCAGCTGCATTTTTTACCGATTCATATAAAAGTTTGCGTCTGGACTACAAAAGTTCTTGCAATACGTACAAAAAAGTACTAAACTAGGTACGTAAAAGTTTTTGCTTAATTTTCATGTTAACATTACTGCCGCCTGATTATAAATACAGCGGCATGCATTATCGCACCTGATCAGAATGAGGGGCGATCATTTCCAGCAAGGGGGAATTGAATTATGAAAAAGTCAGCAGCTGTTGCAGTTTGCGCTGTCATGGCGCTCGCGTGCGTTATGCCGGTCTCTGCCGCGGAGACTGTGAAGATCGGCGTGTATGAGCCGGCCTCCGGCGACAATGGCGCCGGCGGCAAGCAGGAGACGCTGGGGATCCAGTACGCGAACAGTGTCTGCCCGACCGTTGAGATCGGCGGTACAGAGTACAATGTGGAGCTTGCGATCGTGGACAATGAGTCTTCCAATGAGAAGGGACCGACCGCTGCTTCCCAGCTTGTAAGCGAAGGCGTATCGGTGGTGCTTGGTTCCTATGGTTCCGGCGTTTCCATTGCGGCGTCCGATATTTTCGAGCAGGCAGGCGTTCCGGCGATCGGTGTTACCTGTACGAATCCGCAGGTGACAGAGGGGAACACTCATTATTTCCGTATCTGCTTCCTCGATCCGTTCCAGGGTACCGTGCTCGCGAATTTCGCTGCTGAGAACTTTGAGGCGAAAAAGGCCTATGTGCTGACGAAGCTTGGCGATGATTATTCCGTAGGTCTTGGCTATTATTTCCAGGATGCTTTTGAGAATGAGCTTGGCGGCGAGGTGGTTGCCGAGACATTCCCGGAAGGAAACGCGGATTTCACGTCTTATCTGACGACGGCCGTGAATGAGGGCGCGGATGTCATCTTTGCCCCGACTTCCACCGAGGCGGCCCAGCTGATCATCGACGCCGCTGCGGCGCAGGGCATCGACATTCCGATCCTCGCGGGCGATACCTGGGATTCCAACGTGATCCTGAACGCCGCGAAGGGCAAGGACCTTGATATCTACGTCACGACCTTCTATCAGGAAGGCGGCAACGAGGAATTTGATACGAATATCAAGGAATGGATCAACAGCGACAGCACAAATCTGGCGAACAACGGCGGAGACGATACGGTAGCGGCTGTTACGGCCATGGGCTATGACGCGTACTTTGTAGCGCTTGAAGCTTTGAAGGCGGCAGGCTCCACAGATCCGGCCGCGGTTACCGAGGCGATCTGGGATGTGACCTACACGGGTGTTACAGGCGATATCGCGTTTGATTCTGTTGACGGAGACGCGGCCCGTGATTCTGCTTATGTAAAGACAGCCAACACGGAGACAGGCGCCTGGGACTTTGTCGGAGTGCAGCAGCAGAAATAAAAAAATAACGGTTCATTACCATGAGACAGGACGGAGGCTGCAGGGAGTCTTGCAGCCTCCGGGTTTCTTTTTGCGCAGGCCCGGGCAGGGAAATCAGCTGCTGACGCAGTATGCGGGCCGCGCGGACAGGCAGGAAAAGACGCTTCCTGCTCGATTATGGAAGGGAGGTTCCCATGGATTTTATAAGTAAGAACCTGCCGTATCTGCTGGCGGGTATCTCGGTCGGAGGCCAGTATGCGCTGATTGCGATCGGATATACGATGGTGTATGGCATTCTTCGGCTGATCAATTTTGCGCATGGGGATATTTTTATGGTCGCGGCCCTGGTGATGGTCTATGCCTCGGCCTCGTTTCCGTTGTATGTCACGATTCCGCTTGTGCTCATCTCCACGGTTCTGATCGGCTTTCTTGTGGAGCGCGTGGCCTACAAGCCTCTGCGTGACGCGCCGAGAATGTCGATCATGATCTCCGCGATCGGTGTTTCCTATCTGCTGCAGAATCTGGCGCTCTACATCACCGGCGGCCTTGCGCAGATCTATCCGTCGATTCCTCTGATCTCCAATTCGGTGAGCATCGGACCGGCGACGACGAAGGTGGTGACAATCGTCACGCCCATCCTCACGGTTCTGCTTGTGATCCTTCTGATATGGCTGATCAATCACACGAAGATCGGTATGGCGATGCGCGCTGTCGCGAATGATTTTGAGACGAGCAGACTGATGGGGATTAAGATCAACTCGGTCATCAGCATGACGTTCATCATCGGCTCGTTCCTTGCGGCAGTCGGATCTTTGCTGTATTTCACAAATTATGCTTCAGTGGTTCCGACTTCCGGCGCAATGCCCGGACTTAAGGCCTTTGTCGCAGCTGTTTTCGGCGGGATCGGATCGATTCCGGGCGCGGTGATCGGCGCGTTTATCATAGGAATCTGTGAAAATATTATCAAAGGGCTTGGCTGGACGACGTTTTCCGACGCATTCACCTTTGCGCTGCTGATTGTGATCCTGGTCGTCAAGCCGACAGGTCTGTTCGGCGAGGGAGCGACGGACAAAGTATAAGGGAGGTGGCAGTTATGAGCAAAAAGACAAGCGGGATAATCTCAGCGCTGCTTCTTCTGGCGCTGTTCGGGCTGGTTCTTGGACTTGAGCGGATGCTTCCGCCGACGCATATCGCGCTGACTGTACTGAAGAAAGGCTGTATCTACGCGCTGGTTGCCGTTTCGATGAACCTGCTGAACGGTTTTACGGGACTGTTTTCGCTCGGACAGGCGGGATTTATGCTGATCGGCGCGTATACCTATGGAATTCTGACGATTCCGGTGGCCGACCGCGCATCGGTCTACCAGTATTTTGACGGCGGTATTGTGCAGTTCTCCG
>CANQAR010000063.1 GCA_947588845.1 uncultured Lachnospiraceae bacterium | reverse complement strand
TTCCTTGCCTTTCTTAACGCAGTTATCCTAACACACTTTTTTCCGGCGCGCAAGGCCAAATTTTTAATTTTCTTTTTTAATTTTCTTTTTGAATTTTCTTTTCTGAAATGGTTGTAACTTGAAAATCTTCTGCTATAATAGTTTCAGTAACAGCCTGGCCGGAACAGCCGTTCAGCTGCTCTGCCGCGCAAAAGCATAAACGACGGAGGAATCTACTACAATGAGTAAACTGATCATTCCTGAAGATTACACATCAACGCTCTCTCTGTATGAGACTCAGGTCGCCATCAAAACAGTCAAAGACTTCTTTCAGAAAACACTGTCCGAACAGCTGAATCTGCTGCGTGTCTCATCTCCGCTCTTTGTCGACCCAATGACCGGTATGAACGACAATCTAAACGGTGTGGAGCGCCCGGTCAAATTCGGAATCAAGGAACAGGGAGAGGCAGAGGCGGAGATCGTGCAGTCTCTCGCCAAATGGAAACGCTACGCCCTGAAAGAGTACGGCTTCTCGCACTGGGAAGGACTTTACACCGACATGAACGCGATCCGGCGCGATGAGGAGACGGACAATATCCACTCCATCTATGTGGACCAGTGGGACTGGGAGAAAATCATCCGCAAGGACGAGCGCAATCTCGATACCCTGAAGAAAGTCGTACGTTCCGTATACAAAGCATTAAAGAAAACCGAAAAATACATGTCCATCCAGTATGAATATATCGAAGAGATCCTGCCGAGGGAGATCTTCTTTATCACCTCCCAGGAACTGGAGGATCTGTACCCTGACAAAACTCCGCGCGAGCGCGAATACATCCTCACAAAAGAAAAGGGTGCCGTCTGTATCATGCAGATCGGAGATGTGCTTGCCTCCGGCGAGAAGCATGACGGCCGCGCGCCGGATTACGACGACTGGGCTCTGAACGCCGATATTCTTGTCTACTATCCGGTGCTCGATATTGCCCTGGAACTGTCCTCGATGGGAATCCGCGTGGACGCCGAATCCCTCACACGCCAGTTAAAGCTTGCGGGCTGTGAAGAGCGCGCTCAGCTTCCGTTCCAGAAAGCAATCCTCGATGAAGAGCTCCCGTACACGATCGGCGGCGGCATCGGCCAGTCCCGTATCTGTATGTTCTATCTCCGCAAGGCTCATATCGGAGAAGTCCAGTGCTCTCTGTGGCCGAAGGAGATGCTCGAGGAGACGGCCGCGCACGGAATCCAGCTGCTGTAATTTTTTCGTGCATGCCAGTTATACCGGCGTCACCATGAATGAAAGTCCACGGATTGGCTTCGTGCTTACGCACTCCCGCGGTCTCCACTATGAGACTGGACTTATACAGTAAAGAAGGAGCAGGGCATCCGTTTCGGGATGTTCCTGCTCTTTTCTCAATCATTTCAAAACCCGCCTGCGAGTTTTACAAAATTCTCTTTCTTACAGCGCCTTGATTCTCTCCAGCGCCGCCAGCGTATTCTCATACGTTCCGAACGCCGTCAGGCGGAAATACCCTTCCCCGCTCGGTCCGAAACCTGACCCCGGCGTGCCGACCACATTCGCCTTCTCAAGCAGCATGTCAAAGAACTGCCAGGATGTCATTCCATTCGGGGTCTTCAGCCAGATATACGGCGCGTTCACACCGCCCGACACGGTATAGCCCATCGCGGCAAGCCCTTCCTTGATCGTCTTCGCGTTTCTCATGTAGTAGCCTACCTGCTCCGCAAGCTGCTTTTTGCCCGCCTCGGAATAAACTGCCTCCCCGGCTTTCTGCACGATGTACGGCGCTCCGTTATATTTCGTGCCATGACGTCTCGCCCAGAGGGAGTGCAGCATCACATCGCCGCTCTTCAAATCTTTCGGAATCACAGTATAGCCGAGACGTGTTCCCGTAAAGCCGGCGTTCTTCGAGAAGGACTTCAGCTCGATCGCGCAGGTCCTCGCTCCCTTGCACTCATAGATGGAGTGCGGCACATTGCTCTCGGAAATATATGCCTCATACGCCGCGTCATAGATGATCACCGCGCCAACCTTGTTTGCGTAATCCACCCAGACCTGAAGCTGATCCTTCGTGATGGTGGAACCTGTCGGGTTGTTCGGGAAGCACAGATAAATCAGATCCGGCGTCTCCTTCGGAAGATCCGGCGCAAAATTGTTCGCAGCCGTACACGGCATGTAGATCACATCGCTCCACACTTCCGTCTTCGGATCGTACGTCCCCGTCCTGCCTGCCATGACATTTGTATCAACATAAACCGGATAGACCGGATCGCAGACAGCAATTTTGTTGTCCACACTGAAGATCTCCTGAATGTTTCCGGAGTCGCACTTCGCGCCGTCTGAGACGAAGATCTCATCCGCGGCGATCGCGCAGCCCCGGTCCGCGTAATCATTCTTCGCGATCGCGCTGCGCAGGAATTCATAGCCGAGATCCGGCGCATAACCGTGAAATGTCTCGGCATGGGCCATCTCGTCAACCGCACTGTGAAGCGCCTCGATGATTACCGGAGCCAGCGGCTGCGTCACATCACCGATTCCAAGACTGATCACAGACTTCTCCGGATTCGCTTCCTTATATTCACGCACCTTGCGCCCAATCGTTGAAAACAGATAGCTGCCCGGCAGCTTCAAATAATTGTCATTTACTTTAAACATGAACTATCCTCCCTGGTATCTTTTTTGCACGGGTTCCGACAGCCGATTCTGCTGTCCCAAAGCCCGCGCTCAAACCATGACGTTTAAAATCACGGCGCCCTGCGGGCCCGTGTCCCCTTAAAACCGTTGCTGTTCACTCCCTTGCAGGTCGTGAACGTAACAACGCTCCGCGATGCACAGAAATGCTGCTTTCGCAGCATTTCGCGCCTCAGACCTCGGGATCAGATCTCAATCTCCCCGTCAAAGACAACCTCCGCGGGGCCTGTCATAAACACCGTATTTTTCTCTTCATCCCAGCAGACACGCAGATCGCCGCCCCGCAGCCGCACCGTCACTTCCCGCTCGGTCCAGCCATTCAGAATGCAGGCCACTGTGGTCGCGCACGCTCCCGTGCCGCACGCCCAGGTTTCTCCCGCGCCGCGTTCCCAGACACGCACCTGCACTGTATTCCGGTCAATCACCTGGATAAATTCCGTATTGATCCGATCCGGGAACAATTTATAATGCTCAAACAACGGTCCAAGCTTCTCGATTTCAAGTCCGGCCACATCTTCCACCGGCACAACACAGTGCGGATTGCCCATCGATACACAGGTAACGCAGTAGAGCGTCCCGTCGATGATGACTTCCTGATCAACCAGTCTGTCCTTCTCGGATATAACCGGTATCTTTTTCGGCTCCAGAATCGGCGCCCCCATATCCACTTTTACAAGAGCCACCTTCCCATCCTCCACCATCAGTTTCAGATGCTTGATGCCGCTCTTTGTCTCAACGCTGATCTCGGTCTTATCCGTCAGACCGTAATCATACACATACTTTGCCACACACCGGATTCCGTTTCCGCACATGGCTCCCAGGGATCCATCCGCATTGTACATATCCATCCGAAAATCCGCAGTCTCAGACGGTTTGATCAGAATCAGTCCGTCCGAACCGATTCCGAAATGACGGTCACTGATCCTGGCAGCCACCGCGCCGGGATTTTCCACTGTCTCCTTGAAACAGTTCACATACACATAATCATTCCCGATTCCATGCATCTTTGTAAATTTCACACACACAGCCTCCTCTGTTCAGATTTTGTCCGCGTAAATCATATCATTCCCATCATTTCAGGTCAATTAAAACTTTTCGTATTTTCCATTCTTTATATAAACTCTGTTACTCTTTCATCAGCGCAAACAGCATCTGCGCTGTCTCCACCAGGTTTGTCCCGCTGTCCATACTCGTCTTCTGAAGATACCGGTGCGCCTCTTCCTCCGTCATGTTGTTCCGCGTCATCAGCAGTTCTTTGGCGTCCGCGATCAGCTTCCGGTCCGCGTCGCTGCGCTTCGCAGGCATCATCCGCTTTCTTTTTCTGCGCCTCTCCTGCTGCTCGATCAGCATTTCAAGCGTATTCACGAGATCCGCCGCCTTCAGCGGCATGGTTACGCTGACCACTCCCTCGCGGACCCCTTCCCCGATCACACGCTGCGAGGCGAGAAGCAGCATGTCAAAAGACGGCGGGAGATTCTCATACAATTCCCCATACAACATATCAGGATATTTATACCCGCACACGATCACCCCTGAACTCAGGCGGTCCACAGCGTTCAGCGCCTGCAGTCCGCTTGTGCAGACAGCACTTACCGGGTATCCGTTCCTGACCAGGAGATTTCTGATGCTTCTGGCATCGTCAGGCTTTGGAAACACTACCACTACATTTGCCATCCTGTCCTCCTGTTCTGCCTTCTGCCGCTGCCGCGGCATTCCACCATAGATGTCTCAATCTGTCTTGCCATGCAGAACCATCAGATCTTCGCGAGATAACGGTCAATCTCCCAGTTTGTCACGTAAGAGCAGTACTCAAACCATTCCTTCTTTTTTGCCCTGATATAGTATCTGGAGAGATGCTCCCCAAGCACCCCTTTGATAAACTCATCCTGCTCCAGTCCCTGGACCGCCTCAAAAAGATTTCCGGGAAGATACTCGATCCCTGCCGCTTTGCGCTCCCGCTCCGTCATCCGGAAGATGTTCATATCCGTGCTCTTCGGAGGAATGATCTTATTCTTGATCCCGTCAAGTCCGGCCGCCAGACACACCGCAATCGCAAGATACGGATTGACCGCCGAGTCCGGACTGCGCAGCTCAATTCTCTGATTCTCGCCTGTCACCGCCGGAATGCGGATGAGGGAGCTCCGGTTCTTCACCGACCACGCAATATAGACCGGCGCCTCGAATCCCGGCACAAGCCTCTTGTAGGAATTCACAATCGGATTGGTGATGGCCGTGACCGCGTTGATATGTTTCAGAATCCCTCCGATAAAATAATGCCCTTCCTCGCTGAGGTGATACGCATTATCCGCATCATAAAAGACATTCTTTCCGTTTCTGGAAAGGGAAAGATTCATATGCATGCCCGAACCGTTGACTTCCGGCTTCGGCTTTGGCATAAAGCTCGCATGCAGGCCGTGTCTTTTCGCAATTGTCTTCACGGCCAGTTTGAATGTCATAATGCCGTCAGCCGCGCGGAGCGCTTCTTCATACTGGAAATCAATCTCATGCTGTGCCGGCGCGTTCTCATGATGAGAAGCCTCGACAATGTATCCCATATCTTCCAGCGTCAGGATCATATCACGACGCGCGTTCTCCCCGAGATCCTGCGGCGCCACATCGAAATATCCCGCATTCTCATGCGTGATTGTGGTGGGACGCCCCTCGTCGTCGCTGTGGAACAGGAAAAACTCACACTCCGTTCCCACGTCGAACTGATAACCCAGCTCCGCGGCCTCCCGGATCGTATTTTTCAGAACATACCGCGGGTCTCCCTCAAATGGTCTGCCGTCCGCATGGTGTACATCGCAGATAAACCGCGCCACCTTGCCGTGCTGTGGTCTCCACGGGAAAATACAGAATGTATCCAGATCAGGATACAGGCGCATATCCGACTCTTCAATTTTCGCGAATCCTTCAATGGAGGCTCCGTCAAACATAATGCGGTTATCCAGCACACGGTCAAGCTGGCTCGTCGTGACCGCAATGTTTTTGAGACAGCCAAGCATATCCGTAAACTGCAGACGGATAAATTCGACATCCTCTTCCTCAATCATCCGGTAAATATCTTTCCTGGTATATCTGCTCATAAATTCATTCCTCACCTTTCTAAAAAAGAATCCCGCTCAGAGGGGCGAAGGCACTGCTTCCTCCACGGCTGTCCGCCCCTTTCAATCTCATGAATCCTCTTCGCAGACATCAAAAAAGGCATTCTTCTGCCGCCGTCCGAACGCCTTTGTCTTTCGATAAGCCATCATACCAGCGCATGATTTTTTTGTCAACCATAATTTAACCGTTGACATTCTCTTTCACGTGTGCTAGTATTCCATTATTCGTAACATAGTTTTCAAAACTATATCTTAGTATATTATTTTTTCCTTTGTAAAGGAGGCTGTTCTATGCAATTTATGAATCTGACTGTACGTGATCCCGGCAGCGCCATCACTCATTTCATCGGGATGCTGCTCGCCACAGCTGCTTCCATACCGCTTCTGGTCAAAGCCGCCTCATCCGGCGGACTTACCGCCGTGATCGCCATGTCCGTCTTTATGACGAGCATGATCCTGCTGTACGCGGCAAGCACCCTGTATCACACGGTCAATCTGACCGGAAACGCGCTGAAACGGTTTAAAAAAATTGACCACATGATGATCTTTGTGCTGATCGCAGGTTCCTACACACCTGTCTGCATGCTTGTGCTCCCGCCGCCCACAGGCCACATTCTCCTTGCTGTCGTCTGGGGACTCGCCGCGGTCGGAATTCTTCTGAAAGCGCTCTGGGTCACATGCCCGAAATGGTTTTCTTCCATTATTTACATCTCGATGGGATGGACCTGCGTCTCCGTGTTCGGCCAGCTTTTTCATCTGCTCACGCTTTCACAGTTTCTGTGGCTGCTTTTGGGAGGCATTATCTACACAATCGGCGGCGTCATCTACGCCCTGAAGCTTCCGCTGTTTAACCTGCGGCACAAATATTTCGGCTCGCACGAGATTTTTCATTTGTTCGTGATGGGCGGCAGCATCTGCCATTTCATCTGTATGTATCAATTGCTGTGAAAGCCCTGTCTCCATGCTCCTTTACAAATCTGCCCTTCTGGTGGTACAATGGCAGAAAAGTGTAAAGGAGCAATGACTATGACTACTTCAAACAAACCGCTTCGAAGGATCAGACGTCTGATCCTTCTGTTTTTTCTTTTTCTCACGTTTTCCACCGTTCCGCACATGACATCTCTTGCGGCAGACACCGCAAATATTACTTCCTGCCGTCTGATCAACAAGAAAAAAATAAGCGTCATCGCATCTATCCCCAAACTCAAGGCAGTGCATGGAAAAAAATGCTATCTGTTTGCAATGACGCTCTCCGACTCCGGTATTACCTCGCAGGCCGTGCCGCTCAGATCCGCACCCAAGGCAAAAAGCATGACTTTTACGGTGCCTCTGAACAGTTCCAAAGCCACGAGTCTGCTGTATTCCCGTTTTGTTCTGGCACAGAAAAATCCGAACGGAGCGTACTTCCCGATCAGCAACGCGGTTTATCTCACAAATCCCAGAAAATCCGCGACATACAAATACAGCTTCCCGACAGCCGTTTCCAAAAAGGGACTTCAGGTGAACGCCTCCATGATCGAGGACGCAGAGGAACTGAACGTTCATCATTCCGTTCTGAACATTGTGATCTCCGACCTGTTCGCATCGTCCAGTCAGCAGAATACCGCGGATTCCATCCCCTATAAATACCAGGGAACCACCTTCTGGTTCCGCAAGGGGATCATCAGCAGCTACGACCAGCAGCTGACGGCGCTGAAAAAAACAGGCACAATTGTCAGCGCGGTTCTGCTGCTCCGGTGGCGCGAGGATATGCCCTACCTGATCTATCCGTCAGGCCGTGTGCAGGGGCACGCCTACTACGCGTGGAATACGGCGGATGCCTCCGTGCGGAAACAGCTGCAGGCCGTCATCTCCTTCCTTGCTTCCCGGTATTCTACCGCTGCGGCCGCAAACGGGCAGATCGTCAACTGGATCGTCGGAAATGAGGTCAACGATTACGGTACATACAACTACGCCGGGGAAAAAACACTGGATCAGTACGCGATGATCTATGCCAACCAGTTCCGGCTTACATACAACACGGTCTCCAGCATATACGCAAACGCCCGTGTCTATATCTCGCTGAACCATCTCTGGAACACTGCGACTGTGCCCGAAACCTTCCCGGCCCGCAAAATGCTCGACGCTTTTGCCAGCGCTCTGAGCTCCCAGGGACGCATTCCCTGGAATCTGGCCTACCACCCGTACAGCTCTCCGCTGACCGAGCCCAGATTCTGGGAAAACACAAACCAGCAGCTGACCGGCGCCCTGACTTCTCCGGTCATCAACATGGGCAATATCGGCCTTCTGACTTCCTACATCCGGCAGACCTACGGCAAAAATACGCGGATCATCCTCTCGGAACAGGGCTACACCTCCGTTCAGAACGGATACAACGTGGAAAAAGAGCAGGCCGCCGCGATCGCCTACAGCTATTATCTGACCGAAGCGGACGATATGATCGACTCCTTCATCATGAACCGGCATGTAGACCACACAGCGGAAATCGAGCAGGGACTGAATCTCGGCCTGTGGACAACCAAAGCAGGAGAGATGGAATCCGCAGACCGAAAGAAAGATTCCTGGAACGTCTTTAAATACATGGACACCAACCTGTCCCTGAAGGCGACCTCCTCCGCGCTTTCCATCACAGGAGCAAAGAGCTGGAGCGATCTAATAAATGGATTTGGTTCCTCTCTGTACGCCAAAACCTCCGTCAAAATCGGAAATTTGACGAAAGTCTCCGGCTACACCAAAGGCGCAAAGCTTGCCGCGAACTGGAATGGATACGGGGCAGTCAGCAGACTGTCCAAAGCAGGCCAGCAGCTGACCGCTGTCCATGACCCCTCACGAAATTCCAACGTCGTCTGGGGGTTTGAACAGGAGTTCGGCAGCGGCATCAAATTTACTTCCAACCCCGTCTTCTATACGACAGTGAACATCTCCGGGGCACAGGCAGACTATGCGACAGTAAAAATCCGCTTCTTCAGCGGCAGCAGTATTCTGGAAAGCGAGTGTACGGTTAACACCGGACAGCCGGTTCTCCTGGGCATCAGTCTGGCCGGATGGAAATACAGAAAAACTATCACACGGATCCAGGTGCTCGCCGCCCCGCTTGCAGGAAGCGGCTGGAACCAGGCAGCCATTTTCTCCATGAAGCTTCCCGTACGCGGAAAATAAAGAAAAACGGGAAGTGAACAGCAAAAAAGGAGCCTTCTGCGGTATTTTGCAGCGGGCTCCTTTTTCTTCCTGATTTCCGGGCGACAATAACCCCGTCCGGCTGTACGGCGCGCCGCAGCAGACGCCCCGTAAAAATCCGGTTCTGTCACTCTGCGGCATCTCCGCGCTCCCCGACCAGAACACAGCCGACGCTTTTCACCCTGCGTTCCAGACATCCCCGGCACTGGGCGGATTCCTCTCCGGTACAGATCTTGTTGTCATACAGTTCATACTGTTTCCGGTTCCTGACCGGAGAGAGATTCGGCATCACGACATTTGCTCCTGCCTGCAGTCCTTTCTCCCGCCCTCTCGGATCCATTGTTCCCAGAGCGGTCGTCGCGGGAAGCAGCACCTTCGGAAGCAGGATGCGGATAACCGAAAGCAGAAACAAAGTCAGCGGCACACTGCCCGCAGGCTTGTCCGCGAACTGGGTGTCATGGTGCGGAATAAAAGGCCCTATCCCGACCATCTGAGGCTGCAGCTCCTTCAAAAATACCAGGTCTTCCGCAATGTGCTCCGGTGTCTGCCACGGGGAACCCACCATAAAACCAGCGCCGACCTGGTAGCCAAGCTCCTTGAGATCATACAGACACTGCTTGCGGACCTTCAGGCTCATTGACGCGGGATGAAGCATGCGGTAATGCTCCTCATTTGCCGTCTCATGGCGGAGCAGATAGCGGTCCGCCCCCGCCTCCCGAAACAGCCGGTAGCTTTCCCGGGATTTCTCTCCGATCGACAGGGTCACCGCGCACTCCGGATAAGCGCTCTTGATCGTCCGGACGATATCCGCAATCTTTTCATCCGTATACCAGGGATCTTCCCCTCCCTGCAGAACAAAAGTCCGAAAGCCCAGCGCGTACCCTTCCGCGCAGCATTCCAGGATCTCCTCTTTCGTGAGGCGGTAGCGCTCCGCGTTCTTATTTCCCGCGCGTATCCCGCAGTAATAACAGTTATTTTTGCAGTAATTCGTAAACTCGATCAGGCCGCGCATGAAAACTTTATTTCCATAGTACTGCTCTCTCAGTTTTACGGCTTCCGCCCGCAGCAGCGCGGCAGTCTCCGGGTCATCCGCGGCCCGGACAAGCTCCGTAAATTCATCCTTTGCCAAATCATGTGTATCTATCAGTTTCTGAACCAGTTCCATGCTGCGCGCCTCCTTTTTTAAAACTCTTTTGAAACCTTCCTCTGCGCGTCTTTCAGACTTTCCCCGGACCGCTTTTTTCGGGCTGTTCTGCCTCCGCCTCTTCCCGGGACTCCCCGCCGGAAATTC
This sequence comes from uncultured Lachnospiraceae bacterium, assembly GCA_947588845.1. Lineage (GTDB taxonomy): Bacteria > Bacillota > Clostridia > Lachnospirales > Lachnospiraceae > Choladousia. Next base: position 16,772 of record CANQAR010000063.1, on the reverse strand, counting down.
CCTCTTCTTCCTCCTTCGGGAAACAGAGCGAGACAATCACATCCCATATCTCATCCCTGCCCTGCCTCGTCAGCGCAGAAAACGGAAGAAGCAAAGTCCCCTGCTTCACGCCAAGCCCCTGCCGGAGCATTTTCAGATGCTTCGGCACCTGACTGCGCTTGATCTTATCCAGCTTCGTGGCTATGATGATCGGATCGTAACCCTGATGACAGATCCAGTCATACATCATGATGTCGTTCTGACCGGGCTCATGGCGGATATCGACCAGCAGAAACACCGCGCAGAGCTGCTTTGATCCATGCAGGTAACGCTCAATCATTGTTCCCCACTTTTCCTTTTCCGTCTTCGGCACTTTCGCAAACCCGTATCCCGGCAGATCGACAAAATACAGTTCTCTGTTGATATTATAAAAGTTGATCGTCTGTGTTTTCCCCGGCTGCGCGCTCGTCCTGGCAAGAGCTTTGCGGTTCAGCAGTCCGTTGATCAGAGACGATTTCCCGACGTTTGATTTTCCCGCAAACGCGACCTCCGGAAGGTGGTTGTCCGGCAGTCTGCTTGTAATCCCGCACACAGTCTCCAGCTCAGCGCTCTTTATGATCATTGTCATAATGTTCTCCCTCCCGTACATGTTTTTCCGCTCCAGATTCGTGCGCATCTCCGCTCCGTTCCGGTCCTGTGCAAAAAAGCTTCCGGTCTGATGCGCACTGCCGCCTTCGCGGCTGACCGAAAAGCAGCCGCAGCAGTTTCAGCGTGCCAGCGCCTGCCGCAGTACCTCCTGCATCGACTTCACATAAATAATTTTCAGACCGTCCGTAATCTCTTCCGAGATCTCTTCCACATCAGCCTTATTCTCCGCCGGAACCAGCACACGGTTCATGCCGGCCTGGTTCGCCGCAAGCAGCTTCTCCTTGAGTCCTCCGATCGGAAGCACGCGCCCCCGCAGCGTAATCTCCCCGGTCATCGCGACATCCGCGCGGACCGGAATCCCGGCCGACGCCGACAGAATCGCCGTGGCCATTGTGATGCCCGCGGAAGGCCCGTCCTTGGGAACCGCTCCCTCCGGAATATGGATATGGATGTCATTTTTCTGGAAAAACGCATCGTCGATCCCATACTCCGCGCTGATCGACCGCACAAAGCTGATCGCCGTCCGCGCCGACTCCTTCATCACGTCGCCAAGCTGTCCGGTGAGCAGAAATTCCCCCTTGCCCGGCATGATGTTCACTTCGATCTGCAGGGTGTCCCCGCCCACGCTCGTCCAGGCCAGTCCCCTGACGATCCCGACCTCATTTTCCTGGTTCTTCTTCTGCACGGAATATTTCTTCCGGCCAAGATATTTCTCCAGACTCTTCTCCGTCACACGGACATTCTCCGCTTCTCCCTCCAGCAGCTGACGGGCTGCCTTCCGGCAGATCTCGCCGATCTTCCGCTCAAGCTGACGCACCCCCGCCTCTTTTGTATAGCCGCTGATCAGCCGCTCCATCGCCGGTTTCGTGATCATCAGCTGATCTTCCTTCAGGCCATGGTGTTCCAGCTGCTTCTTCATCAGATGTTCCCGCGCGATATGCAGTTTCTCATTCTCGGTATAACTTGTCACCTCGATCACTTCCATACGGTCGAGCAGCGGCCGCGGAATCGTGTGCAGGTCATTCGCCGTCGCTATGAACAGGACCTGCGACAGATCGATCGGAAGTTCAATGTAATGATCCCGAAACCGGATATTCTGCTCGGAATCAAGCACTTCGAGCAGCGCGGAGGAAGTGTCGCCTTTGTAATCGCTGCTGACCTTGTCGATCTCGTCTAGCAGCATCAGAGGATTCTTGACGCCCGCCTGCCGCATGCCGTTCGCGATTCTTCCTGGCATGGCGCCCACATAAGTCCTTCGGTGTCCCCGGATCTCCGCCTCATCGCGGATACCGCCGAGACTGATCCGGACATACTTTTTGTCCAGCGCCCGCGCGATGGAACGCGCAATCGAAGTCTTTCCGGTCCCCGGAGGACCCACAAGACAGAGAATCGGACTGTCCCCTTTCTGAGTCAGCGTGCGCACGGCAAGAAATTCCATCACACGTTCCTTGACCTTCTCCAGACCGTAATGATCTTCCTCGAGAATCTTCCACGCATTTTTCAGTCCGTTGTTGTCCTTTGACATCCTGTCCCAGGGCATCTCAAGCAGCGTCTCTATATAACCGCGGAGCACCGAACTTTCCGCCGAATTATTTCCGATCCCCTTCAGCCTCTCCGCCTCTTTTATAATCTTTTCCTTCACCTCATCGGAAGCCGTCAGCTCCCGCGCGGACTTTTTGTAATTCTCGACCTCCGTAAGAAGCGTATTTTCTCCAAGCTCCTCCTGGATCACCCGGATCTGTTCCCGCAGAATATACTCCCGCTGATTCTTGTCAATCCGCTCTTTCACCTTCTGCTGAATCTCATTGCGGATCTGGATGATTTCCATTTCATTGACCATAATCGTGCTCAGCACATCGTAACGTTCCTCAAGATCAGAAGCCTCCAGCAGTTTCTGCCGCTGCGCATAAGACATCGGAAGCTGATTTGAGACCTCCGACACAAGCTGCTCAAGATCCTGAATACTAAGAAGCTGACGGAGCATTTCCCTGCCGAACTTCTGATTAAGCCGCGCATAGCGCTGCAGAAGCTCCCGGAGGGCCCGGATCATCGCATGAACCATTACCTCGTCGAGAACCGTCTCCGTTTCCTCCTGCAGTTCAATCTTCCCATACAGATGACCTCCTGCTTCTTCAAGCTGCAGGAGTTTTGCGCGCTGCTCTCCCTCAACCATCACGCGGATGATATTTTTCGGCATTTTCGCGACATTCCGGATCACCGCGGTCGTCCCATACTCGTATAAATCTCGTAAACCCGGACTTTCATCATCCGGGTTTCTCTGAGTAATCAAAAATATTTTCTGGTCGCGGCTCATCGCAGCTTCCACCGCACGAATCGAACTTTCTCTGCTGATATCAAAATGCAGCGCCACACCGGGAAGTACCGTCTGTCCCCTCAGCGGAAGCACCGGCATCGCCTTTATCATTTCGTCCATAAATCATGCACTCTCCTCCATCTTGCCGAACCTGCGTTTTCTGCGGGAAGGCAGCGTCTCGCGGTAAGTCACGACCGGCTCTCCGGTTCCCTCAATCGCCTCCTTTGTCACGACGCAGGAAGCCACCGTATCCTCCGACGGAATCCGGAACATCAGATCCATCATCGCGTCTTCCATGATCGCCCGAAGCCCTCTTGCGCCCGTCTTGCGGGCAATCGTCTTGTCGGCCACCGCCTCAATCGCCTCAGGCTCAAACGTAAGCTCAACGTCGTCAAGGCCAAACAGTCCCTGATACTGTTTCACAATCGCGTTCCGGGGCTCCGTCATAATCCGGATCAGCGCTTCGCGGTCAAGCTCATCGAGGGAAACCACCACCGGAACCCTGCCGATAAACTCAGGGATCATTCCGAATTTGATGAAATCCTGCGGCAGCACACTCTTCAGCAGCTCTCCCGTCTTTTTCTCCTGTCCCGATGAAATCTCGGCATTGAAGCCGATCGATTTCCGGTCCATCCGCGTCTCGATAATCTTGTCAATCCCCTCAAAAGCGCCTCCGCAGATAAACAGGATATTTGTCGTATCGATCTGGAGCAGCTCCTGATGCGGATGCTTGCGTCCTCCCTGCGGAGGTACGGAGGCAACTGTCCCCTCAAGAATCTTAAGGAGAGCCTGCTGCACACCCTCGCCCGAAACATCCCTCGTGATCGACGCGTTCTCTGATTTCCTCGTAATCTTATCTATCTCATCGATATAAATAATACCGTATTCTGCTTTCTTAATATCATACTCCGCCGCCTGTATCAGCTTCAGGAGAATATTTTCCACATCCTCTCCCACATAACCGGCCTCTGTCAGAGCAGTCGCGTCGGCTATGGCAAACGGAACATTCATGATTTTTGCCAGCGTCTGCGCCAGCATGGTTTTCCCGCAGCCGGTAGGCCCGAGCATCAGGATGTTGCTTTTCTGAAGCTCCACATCCAGATACTTGCCGCTGGTAATCCTTTTGTAATGGTTGTACACCGCAACCGAAAGGGTCTTTTTCGCGGCATCCTGTCCGATCACGTATTCATCCAGAAATGCTTTTATTTCCATGGGGCGCATCAGATTGATCTCTGTCCCGTCCTCAAGCGCATATTCCTCATCCAGTTCCTCCTCGATAATTTCGGAACAGATGTCTATGCACTCATCACAGATATATACCCCGTTTGGTCCCGCTATCAGCTTGCGGACCTGATCCTCTGTCTTGTTACAGAAAGAGCATCTGATTTTTTCCATTATTTTACCCGGCATCTTTTCACCTCATATTTAAAAATAGAATCCCGCAGAAACGTGCAGACATCACCCGCAAATCCATTCCTTACAATCGGGCAGGAGGCGGCTTTCCCTCCTGTCCGCCCGCGCGGCCCGGGCGCTGCGTCAGCAGCTGGTTTCCCTGCCCGGGCCTGCGCATAGACGCAACACAGGGACTGTCACATATATTCCCTGTAACAGCCCCATTCTTCTTACTGTCTCGATGTGATCACTTCGTCGATCAGGCCGTACGCCTTTGCCTCCTCAGCGGTCATCCAGCGGTCACGCTCCGTATCCGCCGCGATTACTTCCAGCGGCTGTCCGGTATTTGCGGCCAGTATCTCATTCAGTTTCTGTCTTGTCTGGAGAATTTTGTCAGCCACGATTTTGATATCGCTGGCCTGTCCCTGCGCACCGCCCGAAGGCTGATGAATCATAACCTCCGCATTCGGAAGCGCAAGCCGTTTTCCTTTTGTTCCGCCGGCAAGCAGGAACGCACCCATGCTCGCGGCCATGCCCATGCACATGGTGGATACATCGCACTTGATGTACTGCATTGTATCATAAATGGCCATACCGGCAGACACAGAACCGCCCGGGCTGTTGATATACATATGGATATCCTTGTTCGGATCCTCAGACTCAAGAAAGAGAAGCTGCGCGACAATCAGATTCGCGCTGACATCCGTCACTTCCTCGCCAAGAAAAATAATTCTGTCCTTCAACAGTCTGGAAAAAATATCATAGGAACGCTCCCCGCGTCCTGTCTGCTCTATTACATAAGGCACCAGGCTCATGCTGTCTCCCCCTTTCACCAAAGCTGCGGCCTGCCCGGGATCCCCGTCCCGGCAGACCCGCTCTCCCATCTGACCGGAAAACCAGTCAGATGTCAATATTCACTCCATGACCGGCAGACCGCTCTGCAAAGCAATGTCAAAACAGAGCTGTTTCAGGCATTCCCGGCCGCAGCCGGCAGCACCGCTTTGCAAAATACCGGCATGCAGTCCTGCAGTCATCAGACTTCCACCGCAGCCTCAACAATCATATCCGCCGCGGCCTGAATCGCCAGGTCGCTCTTCATCTGCTCTTTCTCCGCGTCGCCAAGAATTTCTTTCAGCTTGCTGGCCTCCATCTTGTAGGACTCAGCCATCTTCGTGATCTCGGCGTCCAGCTTCTCCTCGGAAATCTCAATCTGCTCCGCCTTCGCGATCGCCTCCAGAACAAGGCTGTTCTGAATACGCTTAAGCGCTTCCGGCTTCATCTGCTCATCCAGCTGAGCCGGCGTCATCCCGGTAAACTGCATGTACTGTTCAAAGGTAATACCCTGTGACTCGATTCTTCTCCGGAAATCTTCCAGCATATTCTCAACCTGCTCTGTAACCAGGACATCCGGAACCTCAAGAGAGGCGTTCTCCACTGCCTTTTCAACCACTTTGGCTTCCTTCGCGTTCTTTGCGTCGGCTGTCTTTCTCTCGAGCAGCTTCGCGCGGATATCATCCTTGTACTCCGCAAGCGTGTCAAATTCGGAAACATCCTTCGCAAACTCATCGTCCGCATCCGGAAGCTCCTTGACCTTGATCTCATTTACTTTGCATTTGAAAACAGCTGGTTTGCCCGCAAGCTCCGCAGCGTGGTAATCCTCCGGGAAAGTCACATTCACTTCCACGTCCGCTCCGATCTCTGCTCCGATCAGCTGTTCCTCAAAGCCCGGAATAAAGCTGTTGGAACCGATCGCAAGCGGGTAGTCCGTACCCTTTCCGCCGTCAAACGGAACGCCGTCGACAAATCCCTCAAAATCAAGCTTGATCCTGTCTCCGTCAGCAACCGGACGATCGTCCACGTCGATCATTCTGGAGTTGTTCTCGCGTTCTCTGTCAACTTCCCTGTCCACTTCTTCCTCGGATACTTCAATTACGGCTTTCTCTACCTCAAGACCTTTATATTCACCCAGCGTCACAACCGGCTTGAGAGCAACCTCCGCCGTGAAAATAAACGGCTTGCCCTTCTCGATCTGAACGACATCGATCTCGGGACGGGACATGATCTCCTCACCGCATTCGGCCGCCGCTTTTGTATATGCCTCCGGAATCAGCGCGTTCGCCGCATCCTCATAAAAAATGGCCGCTCCGTACATTCTCTCAATCATCTTGCGCGGAGCCTTTCCTTTTCTGAATCCGGGAAGAGAGATCCTGCTTTTATTCTGCTGATATGCTTTTTCAAGACCGCTTTCAAATTCTTCTGCTGAAACCTCAATCGTAAGTTTCGCCATATTCTTTTCCAGCTTCTCTACCTGTACACTCATTGTACCAAATTCCTCCTTAAAATTGTCGTATCCGTTCTCCGGAAAGCCTTCCTTATTTTGACTTCAGGATAAGAGTTCCCGCTATGCAGTCATTGAAGCAGTATAACACAATACGTTTGAAAATACCAGTCTTTTTTTATGCGCAGGCCCGGAAAGGGAAAATTGCGTTACTGTTCACTGTGCCCACACAATATCCGCCGCCATCTTGTCGGCCGCCTCCTGCCCCTGCAGCTGCGCAACCAGCGACAGCGCAAACGGGATCGCCGTGCCCATTCCGCGGCTTGTCGTCACATTATCCGCCACAACCACGGGCTCCTTTGTGACGACCGCTCCGGTCAGTCCGTCTTCCATGCCCGGATAGCAGATCGCCTTTCTTCCCTGCAGCAGACCGAGTCCGCCAAGTACCGTCGGCGCGGCGCAGATCGCCGCCACCTTCCTGCCGTCGGCGCAGGCTTTCTTCAGCAGATCGCCCAGTTCTTCATGCGCTCCCAGATATTTCGTCCCCGGCATTCCTCCGGGAAGAACATACACCGTTCCGTCCTGCAGCTTCTCCTTGTCAAACATCATGTCCGCCTTTATCACGATACCATGGCTTCCCGTCACAGTCTGACTCTCCATAATCGACACCATAACCGTCTCGATTCCTGCCCTGCGCAGAATATCCACAACCGTCAGACCCTCGATCTCCTCAAGACCGTCCGCCATAAAAACATATACTTTATCCATTCTGAAATACCTCCGTCTTTTTTTCTCATTCTATCAGATATTATCCGATTATGCATTATCTTTTTTGAAAAAATACAGAGAATCTTCCTCTTTTTATCCGGATATGCTATACTGTTCCGAAAACGGATCTGTTCGTTTTTAAACTTTGTGAAAGGAGTTCTTCTTATTTTTATGGAAATTGAACGCAAATTTCTGATCCGGGAATTTCCCCCGGACCTCGATGCTTTCCCGCATCTTCTGATCGAGCAGGCGTATCTCTGTGTTTCTCCGGTCATCCGGATCCGCCGGCAGGGGGAAGAATACATTCTCACCTACAAAGGAAGCGGCATGATGGCAAGAGAAGAATACAATCTGCCCCTCACCGAAGAGGCATACCGGCACCTTCTTCCGAAGGCAGACGGCAATATCATCACCAAGACAAGATACCGGATACCGCTTGGCGCGGATTACGGCTCCCTGACCGCGGAGCTTGATGTGTTTGAGGGAAAATTCAAGGGGATGATCCTGGCGGAAGTGGAATTCCCTGACCAGAAGATGGCGGAAAATTTTACGCCGCCTGACTGGTTTGGGGAAGATGTGACTTTCTCGGAAAAATATCATAATTCATGGCTGAGCCGGCAGTAACTGCCGGCCCTTTTCATCTCACGGAAAAAGTGTCCTGTCTGTTTTTACAGTTCCTGGACCATCCCGCTCTTCTCTCCGGTCATGATCCGGTCTCTGATCTCCTGGAGCATCCTCTCGTCATCCATCTCCGGAAGTTCAATCCCGCTCTTCTCAATCATGCTCTCCTCCAGGTCGGCTCTTGCTTTCTCCATATTCAGAGCAGTCTCCGCCAGACACCGTCTGACTGTGGAAGAACTCTTCCGGTTTTCCATCCCGTACTTTAACAGATTCATCTCTTTCTCCTTTCCAGATACTTACATTTATGCCGCCAGTACTGCCCTGCGTAAATCCCGGTAAATAACAGTATCAGCTTGTCCGGGCATCGGATTCTGCAGACCGGCGCCTCCATTGATGCAACGTTTTGTTGCTTATCACGTTAAATTTGATTCAAATCGTTGCGTTTGCAGAAATTTTTTTAAGTTATTGTTATAATAGGCTAGATTTGCACGTTAAGGAGGTGGCCTGTTATGTCACAATCGACTCTTTCAGAAAAGCTCCGTGCGCTTCGTAAGAAATCCAGTTACACCCAGGAGGATATCAGCCGCAAGCTTAATATTCAGCGGCAGACCTACTGCAATTACGAAAATGACGCCCGGACACCCCCGCTTGAGACTGTTGTCGCGCTTGCGGAAATCTACCATGTCTCCGTGGACTACCTCGTACGCGATGCCGCGGAAGCTTCCGATTCCGATACAGGCAGAAGCAGCCATGAAAAAGAGCTGCTGAGTGAATTTTCGGCCCTCTCATTCAACAAGCAGAAAGAAGTCATTGAATTCATTCAGTTCAAAAAACAGCTGCCTGATTAAAACTGCCGGCTGTGTTATCCTGTAAGGGAACGTTCTGGTTTTTCAATCTGTTTAATTTTGTATTGTAGCAGTATTATATCTATATGGCAATATTATAATTTGCATATGCAGTGACACGTTTTGTTTCGTTTTCTCTCTGGAAATACTAAACTTATACAGTATAAAGGAGGGAAAGCAAATGACTGAAAAACGTAAGAACCAGTATCGGCAGCTCGGTCTTACGATCGCTTATTATAGAAAAATGCGCGGTCTTACTCAGATGCAGCTTGCAGAATACGCTAACCTCAGCAGGACCCATATCAGCAACCTCGAAGCTCCGAATATGCCTACCTCGATATCTCTCGAAAAGCTGTTTGACATTTCAGATATCCTGGAAGTCCCGATCAAATGCCTGTTTGAATTTCAGGAACTATAAATCAGGATGAAATTTCCTGTGACAGAACAATATCGGAGCCGGCCGGCTGCCCGTTTTTATTCACGGCGCTGTCCGCAGCGCGGGCATGCATATGTTTCCTGTATTTTTACGCCAAAAAGAGCTGAATCTGAATAATCTATCCGGATTCAGCCCTTTCTGCCTGTTTCCTGCTATCCTGTTTTCTTAAGAATATAATTAAAAAGTTTCTGATAAGTGGCCGCCTGATAATGAATCCCGTCATTTGTCTCGAAGCCCTTTTTCTCAAGATACGTGTAGGTATCCAGGTATCTGCTTCCAAAAGCCTCCTGCAGAGCTTCGTTAAAGCTCATGATCTTTTCATTTGTCACCTGACTGTAGCCGCTCTGCAGCGCTTTTTCATAATCGACCGGATTTACCGACAGCATGTAAAAATCTGTCGCGGGATATTTTGCTGTCAGATTCTGGTAAAACAGAATATAGCTGCTGATGTTCGCAAGATCATTAATCCCATGAGCCAGGATCACTTTCGCATCAGGAGACATCTTAATCAGCCTGTCAAGACTCAGAGCGGCCGTCGACCGCAGCCAGGAATACCCTGACCCAACCTCCGCGATGAACGCCGTATCCGTCCGCGAAACTCTTGCGCTCATTCCGACCATGCGCGAGTCTCCGACAAAGATATATCTGCCATGGAAAAATTCCGGAATATCGACATGTTCTTCCTGGCGCACGCCGTTCTCATCCACGTAATAATTTCCAATCTGACAGTCAACCGCCATGGAACCGTCCGAAAGCATATAATAGAATTTCCCGTCTTTTCTGATCCACATATTTTTGAGACGTTTCCCGCTGCCGTCAAGATAATAACGCCTGCCGCCGCTCTGAACCCAGGCCGACGTCAGCCTGGCGCCGGATCCATCCACATAATAATCGCCGACAAAGCAGTTCGTCAGAAGCTTTCCATTTTTGTTGAAATAATAATATTTCTGCCCGATCTTCTGCCATTTCTTTGTAACGCAGACACCGGAGGCGGAAAAATAATATTTTTTCTGCTTCAGCGTAAGCCACCTTTCATAATAGACACTGCCGGTACTGTCCGCATAATATTTCCTGCCTCCACAAGTAAACCAGCCTGTCTCGGCATATTTGTCCGATCCTATACGGTATACCTTTCCATCCGCCTGAATCCACATGTTTTTGACAAATTTGCCGTTTGCTCTCCTGTATCTCAATCCCCGGGAATTTTCAACCCACGTTCCTCCGGAAAGTTTCTGTGCCGAGTCCGCAAGATCCTTTTCTCCCGCCGAAACGATACAGACCGTCATCATAACCGCAAGAAAAACAAGCAGAACCATACCCGCCGCCTTTTTCCCTGTATATCTGATTATAGTTCCTCCTTTCACAGCAGCTGCACCAAAAAATTCCATCTACAAAGTATTGTAACTATAACATAGCCTGTTTTTTTTGTCAAATTGACAAAAAGAGAGTTTTGTCAGGCATGAAAAACGGCTGTCACACACCAAAGCATACGACAGCCGTCTATTACCTGTATTCTGTTGCAGAGTATACTCCTGTGCAGCCACGGTCACAGGACTTTCCCTCACGTCTTTCCTTTTCGCACAGACGCCCGAAACTCCCCGTGCTCCTTTCTCACGCCGCCGCAGATACATCAGGCCAGAAATGGCATGATTCCTGCCGGGATCTCATCTGTCTCCGCTCTCAGCTCAAGCGGTCTGGTCAGATCAAGACTGAAAATTCCCATGATGGATTTCGCGTCGATCACATACTTCCCTGACACCAGTTCAAACCGTTCCTCTCTGCTCCTAAGCACATTTACAAAATTCTTCACATTTTCAATACTGTTTAACTTCACTTTACATGTTGACATACTGCATACCTCCCTTACCTTTCATACCCGTACTGCGATATGTTTTCTGATTCTGAACCCGTCCGCGAATCCCACGCAGACTTCAGAGTCCCGCTCCGTTACGGCCGGTTCCAGACAAACGCAGCACCGATGCCAAACGTGTGTCCGTGGTGCGCAGCGCCGCCCGACATATACAAGTATATGACGGTCCGCTTTCCTTCATACACCGCACTCCCATTCACACTGTTCAGAAGTATCCGACGTGCAAGACAACCTCCGTGAGGCACCCCTTTTGCCTTGCATGCCCTGCATTATAAATCCATCAGGGAAAAATAGCAACATGTAAATTTCACAATTATTCTCTCATAAACTGCTCATTTTCGTGATTATATCTGTGAAAAACAACTTTGATTTATCATAAATCCGGCTATATGACATGATTCCGGTATCAGCAGAACACACATCTTTTTTCCACATGTATCCCTTCTTCCCGGAACAAAACGGGAAAAATGAACTTCCTTTCGCCGTCTGCCATAATCACTCTCTTGCCGGCACAATCTCCAGCCAGTAGCCGTCCGGATCCTCGATAAAATAAATCCCCATCGCTTCATTCTCAAAGCAAATGCATCCCATCTCACTGTGTTTCCGGTGCGCCGCCTCAAAATCGGCCGTCGCAAAAGCGAGATGAAATTCATCCTCCCCAAGATCGTACGCCCCCTCATGGTCGCGCAGCCAGGTCAGCTCCAGTTCAAAATCGGTCTCGTCGTTGCCGACATAAACAATGATAAAGGAGCCGTCCGCCGCCGTTTTTCTTCTCTTCTCCGTGAGCCCGAGCGCTTCCTTATAAAAGCTGAGCGATTTCTCAAGATCCGCCACATTATAATTTTCATGCACCATTTTAAATTTCATATTCTTTCTCCTTTCTTTCCTCATAAAAACTCCTGTCCTTCCCGCACAATCTTCCTGATCTGATCGCCGTGTCCGTGTTCCTCTGTATAGCGTGGAATCACGCTGTAATCCTCCCAGAAATGCATCGGAAATACCGCTTCTGCCTGGACAGCGCCGAGAAAATAATCCATCCCGTACCAGTATGCCTCCCCAAGCCGCGAGTCAAGCGGCACAAACGCCGCATCGAACTTCTTTCCGCGCAGACGGTCAATTTCGCGCTTATAGTTCGTCTCCATATTCCGGTTCCAGGCCTTCGGCTCCTCGTCCCAGTACCACCAGTTCAGATCTCCGGCATGATAAAGCCGCACATGTTCTTCCTCCACGACGTACGCGACGCCGATATCCGTCGATTTCAGCGGCAGAACTTTTACATCCGGAAAAACAATCTCCTTCCCCGGCTCCGCAAAAACAATCCGGTCCCCATAACGGGTCAGCCAGCCCGCACGGCTGCGCCTGAATTTCTTCCTGATATCGTAACTGAGCACATACGCCGACACGCTTTCCGCAAACGAAGCCTGGAAAATCGCATTGCTGAAATGATCCGCATGGGAATGGCTTGCAAACACATACAGAGGTTTCCCCGGCTTTGCCGCAGGGACGTCGCCCCGGATATAGTCAAACAGATAGTACGCCTTCTCCGTCTCCGCCAGAAAACCGCTGTGTCCCAGATAAATCACCTTCATAAAACGCTCTCCTCCCCGTATTCCGCGCTGCCGTTCACTCTCCGCGGGCCGTGACTGCCGGCAGTCATACCCAATTCCCGTCCGTCATTTTTCAGAATCCGTCCGACTTCCGGATTTATTCATTATATCACTGATTTTCTCTTCAGTAAATCATGATGCTGGGATCAAAAGGTATTTTTACAGGTTATCAGGCAAATCGCAGACACCTGATTAATCCGCGGATTTTCTTGACTTGCACGCATTAAAGCGCTATAATGTCAGCGTTGAGGCAGCCTGCGTAAATTCTGATAAATCGTACGCAGAAGAGCGTTGATTTTCTTTCAGTTTAAACGCCGCGGCGCCCTGCAATCAACTAATTTTTGAGGAGGAATTAATAATGAAGAAACAAGTTTTAGCTGTTGCTCTTTCCGCAGCCCTCGCAGGCAGCGTTCTTGGAATGAATGTCTCTGCTGAGGAAGGACAGACCTACACGGTCGGTATCTGCCAGCTCGTTCAGCATGTCGCGCTCGACGCTGCTACCCAGGGCTTCAAGGATGCCATGACTGACGCGCTTGGCGACGCGGTTACCTTTGACGAGCAGAACGCTCAGAACGATCCCGCAATCTGCGCTACGATCGCAAACGGCTTCGTATCCAGCGGCGTAGACCTGATCCTTGCAAATGCCACACCGGCGCTTCAGGCAGCGGCAGCCGCTACGAACGAGATCCCGATCCTCGGAACCTCCGTTACAGAGTACGGCGTTGCTCTTGAGCTCGACGATTTTGACGGCACAGTCGGCGGAAATATTTCCGGTACTTCCGACCTTGCTCCGCTTGAGGAACAGGCGGCCATGCTGCAGGAGCTCTTCCCGGATGCTCAGAATGTAGGTCTTCTGTACTGCTCCGCTGAGCCGAACTCTCAGTATCAGGTTGACGTCGTAAAGGCGGCCCTCGAGGAGATGGGTTACACCTGCGAGCTTTACTCGTTCTCTGACTCCAACGATCTGTCCGCAGTCACCACGACCGCTGCAGACGCAAGCGACGTAATCTACATCCCGACAGACAACACTGCGGCAAACAATACAGAGCTCATCAACAACATCTGCCTCCCGGCACAGGTTCCGATCATCGCCGGCGAGGAAGGCATCTGCTCCGGATGCGGCGTTGCGACACTTTCCATCAGCTACTATGACATCGGATACGCAACCGGCCAGATGGCTGTACGTATTCTTGCAGACGGAGAGGACATCTCCACAATGCCGATCGAGTACGCTCCGGAGTTCACAAAGAAATATAACGCTGACCTTTGCGCACAGCTTGGCGTTGAGATCCCGGCCGACTACGTGGCGATCGGCGCTGAGGAAGAAGCAGAAGCTTCCACAGAGGGCGCTACCGAGGCGGTTACAGAGTAATGAAAAATGGCAGAGAATGCCAATAATGACAATGACCGGCGGAAAGGAATCAATATCCCCCGCTGACAAAAGAAACTGATCACCCGACAGCGAGAAAGGCTTTTCCTCTCTCGCTGTTTCCATAACAGGAGGAATTACACGATGCAAATCATGAACCTGATAAATGCACTGCCCGGAGCAGTCGCGCAGGGCCTGATCTGGGGCATCATGGCAATCGGCGTGTATCTGACATTTCGTATCCTCGATATCGCCGACCTGACCGTCGACGGCACGATGTGTACGGGCGGCGCCGTCTTCATCGTGATGATGATGGGCGGCCACAATGTCTGGATCTCCATGCTCGCAGCCACCGGCGCCGGCATGCTGGCCGGACTGGTAACCGGTATCTTCCATACCTTTATGGGAATCCCGGCCATCCTCGCCGGTATCCTGACACAGCTCTCCCTGTATTCCGTCAATCTGAAAATCATGGGCAAAGCCAACCAGGCAATCAACGTGGACAAATACGATATCCTGGTTTCCCTGCGCTACATAAAAAATGTCCCGATCACAAAGAACACGATCCTGATCGTCGCCATCTTTATTGTGGTGCTGATCGCGATTCTGTACTGGTTCTTCGGAACCGAGCTCGGCTGCGCGTTGCGCGCCACAGGCTGCAATCCGAATATGTCCCGCGCACAGGGCATCAACACAGAGCGGAACAAAGTGCTCGGACTGATGATCTCAAACGGGCTTGTCGCGCTCTCCAGCGCTCTTCTCGCACAATACCAGGGCTTTGCGGACATCAACATGGGCCGCGGCTCAATCATCATCGGCCTTGCGGCCGTGATCATCGGCGAGGCCGTGTTCGGAAAGATTTTCCGGAATTTCGCGCTGAAGCTGCTTTCCGTGGCGATCGGCGCCATTCTCTACTACCTGGTCTACCAGACTGTCATCTGGATGGGCATCGACACAGACCTGCTCAAGCTTCTGTCCGCAGTCGTCGTGGCCATTTTCCTTGCCTTCCCCTACTGGAAGGAAAAATATTTCACAAAGCCTGTGAAGCGGGGAGGGAATGCCAATGCTTGAACTGAAAAATATCTACAAAACCTTTAATCCCGGAACAATTAACGAAAAGCTGGCGCTGAACGGCCTTTCCCTCAGTCTGAAGGACGGGGATTTTGTCACCGTGATCGGCGGCAACGGGGCCGGCAAGTCCACCATGCTCAACGCCGTCGCCGGAACATGGTTCGTCGATGAAGGACAGATTCTGATCGACGGAACTGACGTGACCAAGCTGCCGGAATATAAGCGCGCCGCCTATCTTGGCCGCGTCTTCCAGGATCCGATGACCGGTACCGCCGCCACGATGGAGATTCAGGAAAATCTCGCGCTCGCAAAGCGACGCGGCAAGCCGCGTTTCCTGCGCACCGGAATATCACGAAAAGAGCGCGAGGAATATCACGAGCTTTTGACCATTCTCGGGCTCGGGCTTGAGTCCCGCATGACCACAAAGGTCGGCCTGCTCTCCGGCGGACAGCGTCAGGCGCTCACCCTGCTGATGGCGACGCTCCAGAAGCCGAAACTTCTGCTCCTCGACGAGCATACCGCCGCCCTCGACCCCAAGACGGCTGCCAAGGTACTCGAACTCACGGACATGATCGTCAACCGTGACCACCTGACGACGCTGATGATCACACACAACATGAAGGATGCGATCCGCCACGGCAACCGCCTGATCATGATGACGGAAGGCCGGATCATCCTGGATATCGAAGGGGAAGCAAAGAAAAAACTGACCGTGCGCGATCTGCTCGACCAGTTCGAGCACGCGAGCGGAGAGCAGTTTACCAGCGACGCTGCGCTGCTCAATTAAATATAAAATACCTCCAAACGGAGTCTTTCAGAGATTCCGGCCGGAGGTATTTTTAAACTGGGCCAGCTGGATTCGAACCAGCGAGTGCAGGAGTCAAAGTCCTGTGCCTTACCGCTTGGCGATGACCCATCAAAAAAGCAGATAAACGCTTATCTATATTAGCACAACAATCCCTCAAAATCAACCCTCAATTCAGGAATCATATTATTTCCTATAATACGAAAACCCCTTATGAACACTGCCACTGCAATATCCATAAGGGGTTTATGAAAAGGTGGATAAAGGGATTCGAACCCTTGGCCTCCAGAGCCACAATCTGGCGCGCTAACCAGCTGCGCTATACCCACCATATAAACGAGCCTGAAGGGATTCGAACCCCCGACCCACGGCTTAGAAGGCCGTTGCTCTATCCAGCTGAGCTACAGACTCAAAAGCGGGTGATGGGAATCGAACCCACGTGTCCAGCTTGGAAGGCTGGTGTTCTACCATTGAACTACACCCGCGTATACCCTGATCCTGATTCAAAACTCGGGGTGACAGGATTCGAACCTGCGACCTCCTGGTCCCAAACCAGGCGCTCTAGCCAAGCTGAGCCACACCCCGGTATCAGGTAATCAAACGCCCTTTCCTTGACGCGAATGTTATTATATAGTACCTTCCCAAAAATGTCAACCGCTTTTTTTATATTTGATGAATTTTTTATTCATCCTGTTACTGTTCACTCCCCCCTCTCAGGCATTGTGAAAAGTGACGAAATTTATTTTTTTATCTGGTGGATAACCGGGGC
>CANQAR010000062.1 GCA_947588845.1 uncultured Lachnospiraceae bacterium | reverse complement strand
ATGGAATCGCCGGACTCGTTGTGGCAACGGCCATGAACAACTGCCATTCCTGCGAAGAGTATACCACGATAGACGAACTGGACCGCGCCGCAAATCTGGCGCTGGCGCTGATCCTGTCATAAAGGCCCTGAAATACCTCTTTCACAAAATAAGGAGTTTACATCATGAAAAATCCTCTTCACTATCAGCTTTCCGAATACGACTGCGGACCGACCTCCATGCTCAACGCGATCAGCTTCCTGTTTGAGCGTGAAGATATTCCCCCCGAAATTATCCGCAATATCATGCTGTACAGCCTGGACTGCTATGGCGCAGGCGGCGCTTTCGGCAAAAGCGGGACATCCCGCACAGCCATGATGTTCCTGAGCAACTGGCTGGATGGCTACGGTCAGACCTGCTCCCTGCCCATATCCAGCAGCTATATCGCGGGAAAAAGCGTTTACATAGGCAGTGAAAGTCTGATCAATGATACGCTCCGCCGCCATGGAGCCGTCGTCGTGCGCCTGCACTATGAAGGGGAGCACTACGTCCTTCTGACAGGGGAACGCGAAGGAAAAATCCTGCTGTTCGATCCCTGGTTCGAGGAACCTGAAAATTCTTCAGATACTTTCGGTCCCGGTTATTCTCCTGAAAAACCGTACCCTTCTGAAAAGCCGCAGGCTTCCGGCAGCATCATCAGAGAATCCGGCAGCGCAGAACATGCCGGGGATTCCCGGCATGTTCCTGAAGCAAATATTTCCGGCCAGTTTGAAGATTCCGGCATCATCGTAACCACCGATCATCCGTTTGAATACAATCGCATCATTCCCGCCTCTGTTTTCAACAGAGAAACGCATGACCTCTATGCACTTGGCGAGACAGAGCGGCGCGAGGCAGTTTTGTTGTTCAACAACCGGACAAAGCTCACGGCGGAAAACACAATTGAGTACTTTATCTGACCACGAGAAATCTGTATTTAACCTCTATGATATTCTCCTTATGATCGGATTCGGGGGAATATCATAATTTATTTTTAAAACTTTTCCTTTAAATTTAAAAAGTTTTGATCCGAGATTGATATCTATTCTTAAAGAGTCTCTGTTTTGTATTCTTTGCATTTTTTCCTGAATTTTTTTATATTCCGCATAACTACCGTATTTTCCTGTTAACCCATACGCATCTGAAATTAAATATAATTTTATATCTTTATATTTATATCTATCCGCCAGAAAAATCATCTCAAATCGTCTGGAGAGAAAATCACGAATTGTAACCTCAAATTTCTCGTGAATATCTTTAATAATCAACCTCTTCGGCCTATCCACATTCTTTAATTCCAGTAAATACAAAACATAACTGTCACACTCACAATCAACCACAACAACAAAATCTATCGATTTGGGTGGATATCCTAAATGCAATCCGCTATAATACTCATCCACTTTGATAATTGCCAGCTGTTCCGCACTTAATTTTTCATCTATCCCTATTTTGATCCCTTCATCTTCAATCGATTCTTTTAAATATGGGATTAGCGCTTTACAGCCTTTTATCTCATGAATCATCTGCTAATCCTCCATATTCAGTCTTTCAATAATATCTTCCCGTTCATTATATAAATACTCACTCACATCAACAAAATTCTCATCGACAGCTCCCAACTCATCTATTTCCACATGCTTTGAAACGCTTCCGTTTAAATTTTCTTCAAGAACAATCGGATCATAGGCATGATAATTTAACTTTTTCCCAAGAACCATATTGTTAAGTTTGTTGAATATATAATTACTATGTGATGACATAATTAATTTAACGTTTTTGTCAATCAAGCTGCTGAAAATTTCAATTAAAGCAATCTGATTTCCTGGATGAAGATGTGCTTCCGGTTCCTCAATAAATAAAACAGATTTTGCAGTTCTTTTCCCTTCACTCCTTGAGGACATTATATATTTCAAAAATGCCACAACTGGCGATATCTCAGATACCATAGAAGAGACTTCTGTCATTTCATACGATGCATCTACATTATAAGGACTGTAAATAAGCGCATTTCTGCTTTCATCAAAAAAAACTTTTCCTTTTAAAATATTATCTTCTATAGCACTGTAAAATGTTCTTAATCTTTCATTTTCCTGCTTCTTTATATTAGATAATGAAATGAAATAATCTGATATTGGTTCTGAAATACTGGGGAATTCTATTTTTTTCTTAAAAAAAGATCTATTTTTTGAAAGTTCTGCAACTATCGACCCAAACGCATTCATTCCTGCATAGATACCAGATCTGGATGCCGGTAAAAAATACACATTTTCAAAATTGTTTGAGATAAGCTTGATATATCCTCGGAAAATTTCATGAATTTTCCCAAAAATCAAATCTATCAGTTTTTCATCATCATTCACTACATCTATATCCAAAGAATCGGCTGAATCTTCCTTGCTGCGAAGATTGGAAATAACTTTTTTTAAACGTATTGGCTTTGTTTTTATTGTTCCATCTATACTTTCTTTTTCCAGATCAATCAAAAGATGGTATTCTCTATAGTCAATTATTATCTGCGGACATTTTTCCAGAGTCTTTTCAAAATTTCCGAACGTATTCATGCACGAATTTATAAATTCAGGCATAAAAACAGAACAGATAAGATTATTTACTTCTTTTGTAATATATTCTGTAATATCCAGTATCTGTCCATCTGATTCCAGGAAATTATGAACCATATTTTTCGTTTTTTCTTTCAGTACTGATTCCCCATTCTTTCCCTGTGAAATATATCTCCAGAGATACGTCTGCGACACTGTGTTTATATTAGTAAAAGTTTTTAATAAAAGATATACAACCTGCATGGCATACGACTTTCCAATATTATTATTCCCATATGTCACAATCAAATCTTTATCCAAATCATATTCAAATTTGTTTATCGGCCCAAATCTTTCAATAGTAACTTTCATTTTAATTAGCACCCCTTTCCGTCACTGCCAACCGAGCAGGAGGCAAGTCTTTCTCCTGATCGTTCGCGTGGCCGCATGCTGTGTCAGCAGCTGATTTTCATATGCAGGCTTGCGTATACAGAAAACCTGCCACTGACAGCTTTTCTGTATACTAAGGTATTAATAAAGGATATCCTTTACTTTTTAAGGATATCCTTTACTTTACCACAAATCTTCTCTTCTTAGCAAGGTTTAAGATACTTTTCAGCAGCAAAAACCATCTCCATCACTGAATCAATCATGAAGTTGTTGACAGAAGTTATCCAATTTTATATCCCCGATATTGCAACACAGACAAAGGCCATCAAGGAGATCCATAAAAAGCTGTACAACACCAGCATCCCATATTTCAGCAGCCAGTTTCCGTTCATCAGCGGCAGCCGGCTCTGTATTCTCCTGAAATTTCCCCAGAGCAATACCCATCCCAGTTCCGTCATAAAAAGGCCTATAAAATTACCCCAGAAAACACGATTTACCACGCCGCCACTGTTTTCAAAGCCTACATCCCGCGCAAAATAAAACATTCCAAAGTAAAACGCCATTGCAGCAAGCATCTTCCATACACTTCCCGTGCGGAATCCAGGGGGAAGATCCAGATTATGAGGTTTTTCATCTGTTTCTTCTGTGATATTTTCTTCCTCTTTTTCATTCCAGCTTTCTTGTTTTTGCTTTTCCCTGTTTTCATTTTTCACAGTGTTCTCACCAAACCGCTGCTCTTCCCCCTCACCTTTCTCCCTTTCTGATAGCCTCTCCGTTTCATGATATGCTGCCCTTTGCTCCTCTCTTTTTGTGACATCCTCTGTTTCCTGCTGCACCTCCGTCTCATCTTTCTCTTCTTCTGGTTTCTCCGATTCCTGATGTACTGCTCCTTCCGTTTCTCTTTTTGCGGCATTCTCCGTCTCCTGCCGCCCCTCCTCCTGGGAATCTGCTCCTTTTCCCCAGTCCGTCAATTTTTCTTCTCTCTGGCACAGCGCTTCCTTCTGCTTCACAGCCTCCTGCCATGCTGTCCGAAGCTGGTTCAGATCCGCATAGCGGTTTACAGGATCCAACTGTATACATTTTTGTATAACTTCTGTCCCCGGGCCCTTATACAAACCTGCCTGCGGCATATGCCCGGTCAGCAGTACATGCGCTAAAATTCCCAGAGAATAGATGTCCGTGCGCGGATCTGTCTGTCTGAAACCATACTGCTCCGGCGCGGCATATCCCTGCGTCCCGATCAGCACAGTGTCCATCGTCTTGTTTTTCTCAAACTGCCTGGCCGCGTTGCAGTCAATCAGTCTCAGATTCCCATGATCTGTCAGGATCAGATTTGACGGTTTGATATCACGATGAACGACCGGAGGATCCTGCGAATGAAGCAGCTCCAGTCCGCTGCAGATCTGCTCTATAAAATCAGCTGTCTGTTTCAGAGAAAATGCCTTCCCCCGATCCAGCGCAGCCTGCAGTGTCTCTCCGGAAATATAATCTTCCACAATGATAAGCTTTCCCTCATCCTCAATACATTCTTCTATTCTCGGAAAAAACGGATCTTTTAATTCCCGTAATATTTCATACACACGCCGGTCATAGACCGTCTGTATTTTCCTGACATAGATGCGGCTGTTCTCCACATGCTGAACCAGCTCTACATTTTTGTGGTCGCTGATATCCGCAATCTTCCGGTAATAAGAAAGTCTGCTCTGTTCTTCCAAAGTCATTGGTCTTCCCCTGCCTTATTTCCATTTCACGATGTTGGGGGCAAAAGATGCCGGACGGACTGCTCCGTGCTTCACACTCCCGCAAGTCTCCGTTTTGCTTCGATCAATACTGCACGAATATCCGCCAGACGTTCAGCGCCCTGCATTGTTTTATTTTGTCAAATACAGCGATAATTGTCAATCTTATTGCATAATTTCTCTCATTATAGTAAAATGAAAACTGCCGACCAAAACTGACCGGCAGAATATTTCATATATGCAAAGGATGAACCATACCATGAATGATGAACGCACCACTGAACTTCTCCACAGCCTGAACTCTCTGTCCGGTCAGCCGGACGGCTACGCACAGTTTCTGCAGATACATGGTTCAGAAAAACTCCCCTCCCTGTGCGAATATCTGAATGAATACATTTCCACGCACCCGGACCTTAAACTGAACCAGATTATTCATGCTTCCAATGTGAGCAAAGATTATGCGCACCAGTTTTTCAACGGCCATGCAAAACACCCGGACAAGTACAAACTGATCCCTGTCTGCATAGCAATGCGTATGTCTGTCAAAGAAACCGACCGCGCTCTGTTTCTGGCAGGACAGCCCAAACTCTACGCCAAGGATCCTCTGGATGCTGCCCTGATCATCTGTATTAACCGTAAATATACAATGGCCGAAACCAACGAGTTTCTGGAAGCAAACGGGCTTCAGCCGCTCGGAGAATCCTGAAATATCCTCCTGTCTGGATATATCTTTCTGCTTCCGGCAGCAAAACCTCAGGCATGATTCCCGGTCTCCCGGCACCACCGGGCAATCTTCCGGATCAGATCCGGATCAATTTTCCCATACGGAATACGGATGGTTCCTTTGTCCGTCTTGTAATCCTTCAGTTCCTCCTGAAATTCAGCCACCGCCTCCGGGCCGGGATAAAGTCCGATATGCTTTTTTGAAGCGGCAAAATGGAGAATATTCTGCCCTTTCCAGTAAGTCGGCATGCTCCAGGAGATGCGCTCCTCGGCCTCGGGCAGCGCTTCACGCAGAACCCGGCGGATCAGCCGCAGGTCCTCCTGTTTCTCCGGATCCTGCTGCGCAATGTATTCGTCCACCGTCTTTGGCTTCTCTCCGCAATAATGACTCTGATTTATATTTTTAAATTCTCTTTTGCATTTCGGACATATCCACATGACAGAAACCCCTTTCTCTCAAATGACAAACACACACCCAACACTGGCTTTGAACACTAGCAGCGTCTGGAGTCAGCCGAAGACGCTCACTCAAGCTGCTAACCTCAATGCCTGACTTGAAATTTGTCATAAAGCTACCTGGCCTCCAGTCCC
The DNA here is from genome assembly GCA_947588845.1 of uncultured Lachnospiraceae bacterium. Lineage (GTDB taxonomy): Bacteria > Bacillota > Clostridia > Lachnospirales > Lachnospiraceae > Choladousia. The sequence goes on along the minus strand of CANQAR010000062.1, from coordinate 21,121 downwards.
CGGAACAGCGCTATGTAGCAGGCAAAATCCCCGACCCGTTTGCGGTCGTCCGTGAGACATTCCTTCCACTTCGCCCCTGCTTCTCCCTGTATGCGGGCAACAATATTCAGCGACACGATAAACGCGTCGTGAGCAGCGGTGCGTCGGCTGTCCGTTTCCATTTTCTGTTCGCGCGTCAGTACATTCCAGCCGACACGGATATTGGAATACCGGGCGGCGTACATAATCATGTCGTCATACAGACTGACGACATCCGGGTCATTCCGGTCCAGAGCCTCGTTAATAGCTGCATACACATGTTCCGCTTCCTGATAAGTTAAAACTTCTGACATTTTAAAAACCTCCCATTATTCAAAAAAGTCCCCATGCCGGATCAGATGTCCCGGCTCGGCTACCAGAAACTGATCATCCCACCGGCCTTCCACCAGTTTCTCCAGCAGGTGATTGCTCCCTTCCACATAATCCAGCTCTACATTCATCACATCGGCGTTTTTCTGCGCCTTCATAACATATTCCTCGGAATAGCAGTCGTTCAGCCCCGTATCCACAATATCCAGCACCCTGTAATTGTCAAAGAACATATGGTACAGTTCCTCCGCGTCAATCCCCTCATACTCCTTTGGGAGATCCGCGCACATCCGTTCCATATCAAAGTCATCCGGATTTATCTCCACCATATACATATGTCCGATTTCCTTCAGGTTCGGCACATACTCATCCGTCTTCTGCAAAAGCAGCGAGATACAGTCATCCACCCGCGGAATCACTGTCTTTCTGGAAAACGTCACCTGATCCCAGGAGCCGCCACAAAATCCCATCGCGACAAGCACAGTATCCACATCCTCCGGCAGTCTCTGCTCCTCCTCCAGAATCTTCTGCCTCATCAGCTTTGGCTCCACATGATATTTCCGGTCAAGATAAATCACCGGAATGTCTGTATGTTTCTCCTGCTGTGCAGCCTCCACGTAATCCTTCAAAGAACTGCACGAAAATATTACTGTACTCATCTGCTTTCCTTATCCTCCATATCAATCCCCTGTCTCCAAAACTATAACAAATGTCAAATATATTTTCCGTTTGTTCTATCTTTTAAAACACAGGATGCCAAATCACAAACATCTATTGCATTTTCATTATAAATCATATACAATAATACTATAAAATCAATGGAGGTGCAATATGGCAACATTACAAATTCGAGTTGAAGATTCTCTAAAATTACAGGCTGATAAGCTTTTCTCCAGCCTTGGACTGGATACATCAACGGCGGTACGCATTTTTCTGAATGCAGCAGTCGAATATGACGGAATACCCTTTTCCGTTGGGCATAAAACGAATTCGTTCTCTCTTGCACAGGCAATCTCTGACAGTCGAAATCGTCAAAATCTACATGGGCCTTTTGAGAGCGGTGACGCTGCGGTAGCTGCAATGTTGGAGGACTGAGCCATGTATAGGATTGTCTATACTAACCGCATGAAGAGGGATGCAAAATTGATGAAAAAGCGCGGAAAGAATATGAATAAACTGGCATCTGTTCTTTCCATGCTTGCAAGCGGTAATCCGCTTCCCAAACAATATCGGGATCACCAGCTTGCAGGAAATTTACAGGACTTTCGGGAATGTCACATCGAACCTGATTGGCTGCTGTTGTATCAACTTTATGACGATACTCTTATTTTATCGGCAACTGCTACTGGTAGTCACGCCGATTTATTCGGCCTCTAGTACTGCCCTGCGTAAATTTCGGTGAATAAATGTGCCTGATGTTTCCGTCAGGACAAGACGGAGGAGGGAGGCGATGCGGTAGCATCGCTGACTGGCGCTGTGTGCCAGTGGCACACGTTTAGCGCAGACCGAAACGGAGTGCAGACCGACAACGCAGTACTGGAGGAAACAGCTGGGCAGATTATCAGAGTTATAGTAAGTATTTTTCTGTCTCCCTTCTCAGACAAATTCTGTTCGGCAAACTCACTGCTGTTTTCGGGAAAAATTTTTCCCGGATTTTACTGCACTTTACAGCAGTACCATATTTATATATTCCCCAGGCAAACACGGTGCAAACTGCCTTCCGCGGTCTTTTTCAGCCTTTTCAGCAGTGAAATATCCGTCGCTGGTTCCCGCATTTTATGGCGCGGAAAATAACGAGTGATATGAAGCGGAATCTCCGGGCTGATCCCCGCGATCCATTCTGCCTGCCGCCTCATGTCTTCCGGGTCATCGTTCATCCCCGGCACGATCAGCGATGTCAGTTCCACATGACATCCGGACGCTGCCCTGACAATAAATGCCTTTACCGTCTCCAGATCCCCTCCGAGATACCGGTAAATTTCCGGACGGAACCCTTTCAGATCAATGTTCATCGCGTCGATATACGGCAGAATCTCCTCCAGCACCGCGGGCTCCGCCATGCCGTTTGTCACAAGGACATTTTTCATGCCTGCCTGGTGTACCAGTTTCGCGGTATCCCGCACATACTCATATCCTGCCAGAGCCTCATTATAGGTGAAAGCCACCCCGATATTTCCCCTGGCGCATTCCTTTTTGGCAAGCCCGCACAGCTCCTCCGGCGAAACCTCATAAATCCGCCGGAAATCGTTTTCCTTCGCTCCCGCGATTTCATAGTTCTGGCAGAAGGGACAGGCCATATTACATCCAAAGCTTCCGACAGACAAAATCATGCTTCCGGGATGGAAAAAAGCAAGCGGCTTTTTCTCGATGGGATCCAGCGCAAGCGCCGTCAGCTTTCCATAATTTGCACAGATAACCCTTCCCCCACTGTTCTTTCTGGCCCTGCATCTTCCGTAAGCGCCGTCCGGAATCCGACAGTGATGGGGGCAGACCGGACACACAGCCTCATTCATGACGAATCACCTCAAAGCGATACAGCCGGACGTCCTTCTCATCCTCACGGATCCCGGCTTTTCTTTTTGCAATAAAAATCTGATAATCCACGGTATCAACGCCATCCAGATCCGGCAGAAGAAGCCCCCGCCGATATCCTTTTTCCACAATAACGCCATAACGCTTTACATCCAGATCTTTTTCTGAATACACCGGTTCTGCCTTTCCCAGCACGTCCACGCTGATCTCAAGCAGCTCCAGTTCTTCCTCACGAATGGCTGGAAATCGGGGATCCCTGGTCGCCGCCGAAATTGCATTGGAGATAATCTCCTCCGCCAATGTATCTTTGGTCGGCGCAATCGTCCCAATGCAGCCGCGCAGTTCCCCGTTTTCATGGACAGACACAAAAGCGCCTGCCTGCGACATTCTCATTTCCTCCGTCAGTTCGCTTTCCTCTGGCCGATAGATTTCTTTTCTGCGAATATACCAGTCAATTGTGTTTTTTGCCAGCCGTACATATGGATCCATCATTCCACCCCTTTCCGATGATAAATGCAAAAGCCGTACCCGACACCAAACACAGCCTCGTGTGACAGCCTTCTGCTTTCAACCTCTGTGCCATCGAATGCACCGCCCATGATCGTAAAGGAACGATGGCCGCATTCCATGCTTTTGTCCAGAAAATCTTCCTCAAATCCGGTAAGCTTCTCAAAATCACCGGAACCCATAACTTCCATGATCTGGCCGTCATATGCGGGCCCTTCCGGTCGGTATCCGTAAGGCCCACCCTCCTTCTGACAATGACTGAGATCCCCGCTTGCGATGAAAACACATTTTCTGCCGGTTTCATCGGCTGCTTTCCGGATCATCTGTCCAAATTTCCAGTGTTCTTCAAGAGACAGCCCGGAAAGTCCAATCCGGATAAGCTGATAATCCTTATATTCTTTATCGATAAAGTAAAGCGGCACCATTGTCCCGTGATCCAGGCTTTTATCCCGCTCTCCCAGCATCCCGGCCGGAAAACCGTTCCTGTCCGCTTCCGCCGCAATTCTTTCTGCCAGATTCTGATCGTATCTGACAGAAAAACGCACCTGCCCCGCACCAAACTGCCGGAAACTTCCTTCCGCCCTGTTTCCCGGCGAAATGTGAAAATAATCCCGGTACATGACCGCATGAGGTGAAGTCAAAATGATCGTTTCCGGTTTGATCTTTGCGATGTCCTTCGCAACTTCCTCAAACGAATTTAGCGTATCCTGTATTTTTCTTTCCTCCCCTTTCCCGATCTCCTGCACGGCAATCGGAGGATGGGGAACCATATAACCTGCCAGAAGCATAAAAAGCACCTCCTCTGCATAGCAAAACACCTGTTCAAAAAAGTATAGCAAAGGCTCTCTGCTTTTTCAAGATACCAGGGTCAAAAGTCCAAATCTATACTTTATGACCCGCCCCGAGATGAGGAAAACAGCATCTTTCCATTAACTGGCTTGACAATCCCGTCCTGATATCCTAAAATCCACTTGATTTATTTTTTGACTTTCAGACTATGATTTTTGATATCGCCCGCAGCGCAGACACAGATTCTAATCGGAAAATTCCTGCCAAAACAGGTTCGGATTTTGCATCTGAGTTCGCGGGCAAATATTGAGTTGAAGGAGGAACATATTATGCCGCAGATCAGCGACCGCGTACAGACTTTCACTGACTCCGTGATCCGCCGCATGACCCGGATCAGCAACGCATACGGAGCTATCAATCTTTCCCAGGGATTTCCTGATTTTGACCCGCCAAAGGCCATACTGGACCGTCTGGCGGAAGTGGCTCTGGAAGGCCCGCACCAGTACTCTATCACTTTCGGCGCAAAAAATCTCCGGGAGGCCATCGCCGAAAAGCAGGGAAAAGCCATCGGCCGCGCCATAGATCCGGAAACGGAAGTGCTTGTCACCTGCGGCAGCACGGAAGCGATGATGTGCGCCATGATGACCATCTGCAATCCTGGCGACAAGGTGTTGGTGTTCTCGCCGTTTTATGAGAACTACGGAGCCGACGCGATCTTAAGCGGAGCGGATCCCATTTACATTCCGCTCGTCCCTCCTGATTATAATTTTGATATTCGGCTGATCGAGGACGGCTTTAAAGCAGGCGCGAAGGCTATCATCGTCTGCAATCCTTCCAATCCGTGCGGCAAAGTTTTTTCCAGGGATGAGCTTATATCCATCGGAAAATTGGCCGTAAAGTACGACGCCTATGTGGTCACAGACGAAGTCTATGAACATCTGGTTTATGCGCCGTACTCCCACACCTGCATGGCGAGTCTTCCGGGAATGTACGATCATACGATCACCTGCAACTCTTTGTCGAAGACCTTCTCCATCACCGGCTGGCGTCTGGGGTACCTGATCGGATCGTCTGTTGTCGTCGAAGCGGCCAAAAAAGTACATGATTTCCTGACGGTGGGCGCGGCGGCCCCTCTGCAGGAAGCGGCTGTAACCGGTCTTCATTTTGGGGAAGAATATTACGCAGAACTGCTAGAATTATACACAAAAAAGCGGGATTTTCTGCTGGACGGTCTGGATCGGATCGGCCTGAAGCACAACATTCCCCAAGGCACTTACTTTGTCATGATCGATATCCAGGAATTTCTCGACCTGCCGCAGTTCCGGGGATTCACTGATCTGGAATTCTGTGAGTGGATGATAAAGAATATCGGCGTGGCGGCAGTTCCCGGCTCCAGCTTCTTCCGGGAAAATATCAACAATTACATACGGCTTCATTTCGCCAGAAGCGAGGAAACCCTGAAAGAGGCGCTGACAAGGCTGGAGCGTATGAAGTCTCTCCTTCCCTGAAACCATCCTGACTTCCTCTCCACTCTTTCGGGGCTGGGGCCGCACTAAAAATTTTCTGTTTGTCGAATTACAAAAAATATTCAGAAATTGGGAGATAAAATGAATACCGGAGATAAAATCGCAATCGTCAACTGTTCAAACGGGCAAGCTGTATCATCAGAAGAAAAACTGCAGAAGCTCCACGCAAAACTGACCGGACTGGGCCTGATCCCCGTCTGGTCGCCATATATTTATGAAAAGGAATATCTGTTCAGCGGCTCCGCGCAGGAGCGCGCGAAAAGTCTTATGGATTTTTACACGGACGATGAGATAAAAGAAATTTTTGACATATCCGGAGGAGATATCGCAAATGAGATTCTTCCTTATCTGGATTATGATGTTATTGCCGGAAGCGATAAGCGCTTCTGGGGATACAGCGACCTTACCACCGTGCTGAACGCCATTTATTCCAGAACCGGGCGGCAGACTGTCTTGTATCAGATCCGGAATCTGATCAATTCAGATTCTGAAAACCAGCTTGCCCGTTTCCGGAAATCCATGCTGGAAGGCGCTCCGGATCTTTTTGACTTTTCTTTTGATTTTATTCAGAAAGAAGAAATGAACGGAACCGTGGTCGGGGGAAATATCCGCTGTCTGTTAAAACTGGCCGGCACCGAATACTGGCCGGATATGACCGATAAAATTCTCCTGCTGGAAGCGTACGGCGGAGAGGTTCCGCAGATGGTGACCTATCTGAATCAGCTTGCGCAGCTGGGCGTTTTCCGGCAGATAAACGGTATCCTGCTCGGCACCTTCACAAAAATGGATGAGAAAATGTGCCGGCCTCAGATCAGTGAACTGGTAAAAAGATACGCCGGGGAGGAAATTCCCATCGCCTGTACAGCGCAGGTTGGACACGGCGCGGACTCAAGAGCCGTTATTATTGGAAAAGAGCTGACTCTCAGGAAACTTTGCCATTGCTGATTTCTGAAATTCATGCACAGAAATGCCGCATCCGTGGCATTTCGCGCCGCAATTCTCGGGATTTCCGGTTATCTTCCCGGAAATCACCTCGTGGAACAGGTGACGTATGAACTGCAGTAAATTCATCATAATTTCATCCGGATCAGCACATGCTTCCCTTCGAAAGCAAAACCGTACTGATGTACAGGTCCTTTAACAGAATCCGTGTTCTGCAGCTCCTGCAGGTATTTCTTCTCCTCTATCTGGCGAAGAGCATTTTTGGCCGTCTCCTCCAGATTCTTCTCCCGTCTGGGATTGTAAACTTTAAACTCCATAATAACTGCTGCATCACCGGCCCTGCGGGGCTTCAGCATTACATCATACCGGCCGAAACCACTCTCGCGGTTGGAAGTGATAAGATACCGATCCTCCAGATCCACTATGAGCCCCAGCACAAAACCATGATAAAACCGCTCTGGCTCCGCTTTTCTTCCCTTTCCAAAACCTGTATCAAAATAGCTGAACACCGACAGGGCAATCCGATTCATGTATTCGTTCATGGCATCTTCATCTCCCTGAAGCATTGCCTTTTGAAAATCACGGTAATCCGACCGGGAACCTTCAAACCAGCCTGCAATTATACTTTGAAACATCACTTTCACTTCAAAATTTGTCAGCTCCAATTCGTACTTCTGACGCCAGCAGAACTGCTCTCTCTGATCTGTGCGAAATGCGCGCACTTTCAGATAACCACTGGCCAGCAGCAGACTCCAGATGGCACTTTCTGAGTACTCCAGCTGATCAAATACAACCTGTTCGTCCAGTTCCGTGATCAGATTGCCTCCGTTTAACAGATTTTCAAAAGAAAGTTTCATATCTTTGCTGCCCTGCTGAAGAAGTCTCCCTGCCAGACTGTTGGCGCTGGTATTTGCCCAGTATGGAGCAAATGTTTCTGTTTTCAGATAATTGATAATCGACCAGGGATTATAAATATCTCTTGTCTCCCCAAACACAAATCCGTCATACCAGTCTTTTACCTGCTGCATTTTTGCATCCAGTCCGTATTCTTTAAGCGCCTGCAGAACTTCTTTTTCCGTAAATCCAAAACAGTCGCTGTACATTCTGGATGTTGTCGTCACCACAACCAGATGATTCAAATCTGAAAACACAGACTCCCTGCTGATTCTGGTGATTCCGGTCAGGATTGCCCGCTCCATCCACGGATTCGTTTTAAACGAGGCATTGAAAAAGCTTCGGGTCAGTCCAATCATATCTTTCCAAAAGCCGTGAATATAAGCCTCCTGCATAGGCGTATCGTATTCATCCAGCAGCAGAATTACCTTCTTTCCATAATAACGGCAGAGATATTCCGATAACTGATTGACCGACAACGTGATATCCACATCCTCCATCCCCAGTTTTTTCCTCTGAAATATTTCTCTTTCTTCCGGCGAAAGAAGATCTCCTTCCAGCAAAAAAGAATGTCTGGCAAACTCTGCCGCCAGAAGCTGGCTCAGTTTGTCCCGCGTATTCTTATAAGAGGTCTCCTTGATATTGGCAAAAGAAAGACTGATCACCGGATATGTTCCCTGCAGTTTGCGCAAATTTTCGTTCTCCCAGATGGCCAGTCCTTCAAACAGATCGCTCCGGTTCGAATAGTTCACTGAAAAAAACTGCTCGATCATACTCATGTTTAAAGTCTTGCCAAACCGCCTCGGGCGGGTAATCAGTGTAACAGCATCCTGATTTTCCCACCACTCCTGGATAAAATGTGTTTTATCAACATAAAAATTATGTTCCATCCTCAGTCTGGCAAAATCCTGATATCCGATACCGACTGTTCTGGGCATATGGCGCCTCCCTTCTCCTGTTCAAAAGCTGCTTTATCTTCCCACCCTGCATTTCCCATTCAAAACCCGAAAACGAACCTTTCACACGGAATTCCAATCTGTTTCAGCAGACATTCTCAACTCCGAATAATTGCCTTCCGACAGCGCTGCTGCTGTTCATTCCGTGCTCGGCAGCGTACATTTCACTCCCCGCCTGCGATTCTTCTTCCAAGCGCACGTGCATTTTTTCTGTCGATCGGGAACTGCCTGTCTCTGTGCTCCGCTTTGTGATGCTCGTCAAACATCCCCGCATAATACTTCTGATAATCTGTGAACTGGTACGTATCGCAGGAGTACAGTGTCTCACAGCTGCCCAGGAAATTTCCAATTGTCTTCGCGACGCCGTCAAAGCGCTCCCGGTAGCCAATCTGATCAAGCATTGGTTCCTGCACATTCATGGTCATGATCAATCCGCAGCACTTTGGCTTCTTCACAAGCTGAACTCCGTCATTTTCATAATGCATGGTCGGAAAGATCAGACGATTGAGGAAAGATATGGTTTCTCCCGTCAGATTCCCATAATAAATGGGCGAACCGATGATCAGACCATCCGCATCCATGATTTTCTCATAAACCGGCTTCAGGTCATCCTTTATGGCGCAGACGCCGTTCGTCTGGTTCCCTTTCAGCTTGCAGGCAAAGCAGCTGCGGCAGTCTTTAAAATTCAAATCATAGAGATGAAACAACTCTGTTTCCGCTCCCGCTTCCCTTGCGCCGCTCTCCGCCTCCATCAGCAGATTGTGGGTGTTCCAGTTTTTTCTTGGGCTTCCGTTTATCAGTATAACCTTCATTTTGATTCCTCCTTAACTTGATTTTATTATAATTTTCCCCTGATGTTCATCAAACACTGAATTCATACTATGAATCATCTGGTCAGCTTTGTTCTTTTGCAATTCTGTCGAATAAGATCAAAGGTAATCTGGCTGTTTTCACAGCATCCTGACCGAAAGTATCACGATCCCCAGCACCGTCAGCACAACGCCAACCGCTCTGTTCAAAGTCGCCGCGCTTGCCTTATTCGCAAACAATGCGGCAATCCTTGCCCACAGCAGGGTAAAATAATACGCACAGCACCAGACACTACAGATTTGGTGCTTCTCCGATAGCGAAATGGCTGACCGAACCGGTCAGCGTTGTAAAGGTCATGATAAAGACGTTGGTGCCTTTCGAATGATCTTCCTCATACCGGAACCGCAGAACTCATGCGGGATCCGCTTAAATCCAAGTTTCTCATAAAATCCTTCTTTCCCCTTTTCCGCAATCAGCTGCAGACTGGACCTCCCTCCGGCAGGCGTTTTATCCTCCACATACTTCATCAGCCTGTTTGCTATTCCGGTACCGATGCCTCTTTCCTGATACGCGGGATGTACCACAAGATCAGCCAGCAGATAATACATCCCGTCCCCGATCAGCCTTCCCATGCCGACTGTTAGGCCATCTTCCACCGCAGTTATCGTATATAGACTTCTGCTGATCGCTTCCCGCATCTGCTCTTTTGAAAACAACTGCCAGGAAACACTTTTCCGCAGCCTGCAGTAGTCTTCATAGCTCAGCGCGTTTTCTCTGTATTCCATATGTTCTGCCCTCCGATTCACCTATGTCCCATGATTTTTCTTACGGCATCGTGTACGCCGGCTTCTCTGCTGACAGGTCTCATTCTTTCTTTATGATAATGCCCACAACGCGATCATGGAAATTTTATAATTACCTGGTACTTCATATTTTATCATAAAAACATAACTCATCACATTTTCCTCTTCAGAATACGATATACGATATCTCCTGTCAGATATTGAAAGAGAAAAATCAAAAAAGTCATTGTTATGATCCATGCATCCACTCTGAACAGTGCAAGCATAAGCGATAATATAAGCAGTGCAATTGTCATAATCTGATAAGTGATGTGGCAGGCTTTCATCCGCAAATACTGATTCCTTTCATCAACATAATTGATATGGGTTTCCCGTTTCTTTGCCTCATATTCTTCGCGTCGTTTCGGGTTCTGCCAATAGATGATCCGGATCATATGGCCGCCTTCGGCAATTATTATTCCAACACCTATAGAAAAAAGCATGTCAGAATAATAGTCACTCTTAAGAAACTGTCCGGCACATATCAATACAATTCCAACAAGTATCATAATGATGTACGGCTTCATTTTTTTCATTTGGAATCCTCCTCATAGATAAAGATTTCCTCGATACTCATATTGAAGTATCTGGATATTTTGAATGCCAGCAGAATCGATGGATTGTAGCGCCCGTTTTCCAAAGAGCCGATTGTCTGCCGTGATACCTCCAGCGCGTTAGCCAGATCTTCCTGTTTGATTCCCATTTGTTTTCGCAGCTCTTCCAATCGATTTTTCATAAACACCTCCTTTTGTGGAAAGTTTGCTTTCCATAAACTGATTATAACATTATAACGAAAAATGTCAAGCATACTTTCCATTCTTAAGATTTATATTTACTGATCCATTGACATCATAAATATAAAACGATAAAATGATATACTAAAAGAGATAAAAATTTTTACAAAATTTAAAATCGCGAGGGAACAGAATGAATAAAAGTTTTAATGTAAATGGCGCATGCTTTCCGACTGAACATTATATGGTAGATCTGGACGGACGTCTGAAAGCAATCAAGAGTCTTGTGGACAGCGGCAAATATTTTGTAATTAATCGCGCACGCCAGTATGGAAAAACCACTACTCTTAAAATGCTGGGACATTATCTGAAAAATGAGTATGTCGTTTTGAGTTTTGATTTTCAGAAACTAAGTCGGTCTGATTTTGAGGAAGAACATTTCTTTGTCCAGGCTCTGTCGAGAGAAATTATAAGGAAACGTACGCTTGCTGCACAGATACCTGAAGACATATCAAAAGAATTCTATAAATATTCCTCTGACAAAGAAGGAAATTTTCGCCTTGCGGATTTATTTAATTATTTCAGTATCTGGTGTGAAAAATCTGAAAAACCGCTGGTTTTGATAATTGACGAAATCGACAGTGCCTCAAACAATTTGGTATTCCTGGATTTTTTGTCTCAGCTGAGAGGCTGCTATATCGATCGTGATGAAGTACCAACCTTTCAGTCTGTGATATTGGCAGGGGTGTACGATATCAAGAATCTGAGGCAAAAAATACGACCGGAGGAAGAACATCGCTATAACAGTCCTTGGAATGTTGCCGCTGATTTTGACATTGATATGAGTTTTTGTCCGGAGGATATCAGCGGTATGCTGTACGCGTATGAAGCAGATCATGAAACTGGTATGGACTGTACACGCATAGCTGATCTGATTTATGATTACACGTCAGGTTATCCGTTTCTTGTCTCAAGAATCTGTAAGCTGACCGATGAAAAAGTCGCAGGCAGTGAGCATTTTCCGAACAAATCAGCGGCATGGACTAAGGGCGGCGTGATGGAAGCCGTGAAAATGCTGCTCACAGAGAGCAATACGCTGTTTGAGTCCCTGACAGGAAAACTGGCAGATTATCCTGATCTGAAAAAACTACTGTATTCATTGTTGTTTACGGGAAACAGTATCCCATATAACCGACTGAATGATTCTTTGAAAATGGCGGAAATGTTCGGTTTTATAAAAAATGCGAACGGAAATGTAATGATCGCAAACAGAATATTTGAAACAATCCTGTATAATTTGTTCCTGTCAGAAGATGCGCTTGATAGCGGGATGCACAGGGCCGGGGTGCTGGAGAAAAATCAGTTTATCAAAGACGGGCATCTGGATATGGATCTTGTACTAAAAAAATTTGTGGTTCATTTTCACGAATTATATGGAGACCAGGAAGAACGGTTTCTCGAGGATACCGGGCGAAAATATTTTCTTTTGTATTTAAGACCAATCATCAACGGTGTAGGAAACTATTATGTGGAATCCCGGACAAGGAATCTGGAACGCACAGATGTAATTGTAGATTATCGTGGGGAACAGTTTGTGATAGAACTGAAAATCTGGCGCGGGAATGCTTACAATGAGAGAGGAGAAAAGCAGCTGGCAGAATATCTCGATTACTATCATCTGCAGAAAGGGTATATGCTTAGTTTTAATTTCAATAAAAAGAAGGAAATCGGTGTAAAAGAAATTCGTTTTAAGGGCAGAGTGCTGGTGGAAGCAGTTGTTTGAGGCATTCTCACCCTGGCTGTATTTCAGTTTTACTCGACGAGAAATAAGCTGTATATTTGCCACATTTTTTGAAGCCGCAGTCAAAAGGTCATGCACTCCATATCTGTACGGAGACGCATGACCTCAGAACTCAAAAAACAGTTTTTTCTTCTCTATTCGACCGCTTCAATCGACTCCACAATACTCATTCTCTCAACGGCACGCAGAGGTATAGCCGTTGCCAGCAGGCAGGCCGCAACTGAGACAAGTGCCGCCTCACAGACTGACAGTACAGGAAACACGGCAAACCGCAGGTGGTCCGTACCTCCTGCCTCGATAAATATCGTGCAGATATAGCCCAGCGCTGCGCCGATCACCGACGCATAAATGCCATAGTACGCTCCTTCCCAGAGAAATGTCCAGTACAGACTCCGCCTGCTCATACCGATCGCCCGCTGCATTCCGATCTCAGAAATGCGGGTATGAATGTTATTGTAAACTGTATTGATGATATTGAGCACGCCGATCAGACCGACAAAAGAGATTAAAATCCAGCACAGCAGCCGGATCTTCTCAAAACTCTCCGCCGCCTGTTCATCGGACATGCGGTAGGAAAGCCAGTGCGTACCGGGATTTTCTGCGCAGAAATCATCCAGCCAGCTTTCGAACTTCTCCGCATCCGCGTCCTTCTTTAGTGTGGGATAAATCTCGGAATACCTGCTGCTTCCGACAATCGAATTATAGACCGAATCAGCCACGATCACCTGTACCCCATTCGTAAAACCGGCATTGTTGATCGTAACAGGAAAATCCAGAATACCGGCCACGCGCATTTTATTTTCATTGAATGTGAGCACATCTCCTGCTCTCACGCTGGTATATTCCACTTCCACATCTCCAATCGCAAATTCAATCGGATTCTTTACAAGGCAGGCAATTCCGGCGCGCAAATCCTCCCGATCCTGCTCCGTCAGTTCGGAAACGCTTGAAAAGAATCTGTTTTCATCGAGACTCACAATCTGCAGTGTTTCATGGGACTGAACCATCAGATCGGTATCAAAGGGCAATTCTTCGAGAGGATCGCAGACTGTCATCTTTGTAGTCGCCAGACTTTCCACAAAATCCTGTCGCCGCAGAGAATCCACAGCCTCCTCGCTAATCCCCGCCGTCTCGTTTGTGACGGAATAATCTCCCGTGTGCAGATCTTTTATTGCCGCACTGGCATCCAGCAGTGATGTAAAACTCTGCAGCGCGACAAAAACGGTGATGCTCATGACCAGAGATAAAATGGTAATGACCGTTCTGCCGCGTCCGCGTCTCAGATTCAGTCTCGCGTACCAGGCTTCAAAGCTGTGGATTTTTCTGGGTTTCCCGGCGCTTCGCCTGATCTTTATCAACCGGGAAGACATGGGTGTTGCCGAAAAATCTCTCGGAACCGTTCTTTTTCTTTGACTGTTCTTCACCTGCTGGCCGGACATCACTGCCACCGAAAGCTCTTTTCTCCTGACTCCCACCTTTCTTTCAACCTTCACCGGCAAACCGGACATCGCCATTGTCGGGGAAACGCGTGACGCGTACCACGCCGCAGGAAGCGATGCGGCCATGGCAGATAACAGCGTCACCGCAGAACTGATCAGCAGAAACAAAGGACTGACCGCGCCGGCCGAACGGATTGCCGCATTCAATTCCTCTGTGCTGTTCGCCAGAAACACTTCCGGATTTAAAATGCCGGTCGCCGCAGTCAGGACACCCTTCGCAGACAGGACACCAAGCAGCAGTCCGGGTGGAATCCCGGCCCCGCAAAGTATAAACAGCTGCAGAGAAACAAGACGGTAAATTTGTCCCTTTTCTCCGCCTATGGCGCGGAGTATCCCGTATCCTTTAATCCGCTTCGCGACAGATATTTTCAGAACATTATAGATCACCAGACCTGCCGCAAATAATATCAGCACACCCACCAGCACGCAGGCAAAGGTCATAAACGAAAACCCGCTTCCCAAATCAGCACCGCTCTCGCTACGGTAAGAGATGCCGAGCGCGTCAAGCAGGATCTCATTATATTGAATATAGAACTCGTCCAGCCCCAGCGATGCGGCGAGATCATCCACAATCGCCTGAAAATCCGCTCTGCTGTGAGTCTTAAAATCAACGGAATAAAGCAGATATTCCTCCGGCAGAAGCTTTTTGGCTGTTCCGTTCCCAACAATCCCATCCACAATCCCGGTCGAATATCCCAGATAACTGCTCTCCAGAATTCCGGTCAGGGCAAAATCAGCCGAATAATCATACCGCGGAATCGAGCCATCCTGGACGATGGCAGAAAGAACAAGCGAGATCGTATCTCCAACCGCGGCATCCAGATTCAGATAAGCGAGCGCATCCTCCGGCAACGCAATCTCCTTTGCCTTCTCCGGAAGACGTCCCTCTTTCACCTTGCAGACAGACGGATACATCGCAAGCGCATTTTCATGATATTCCCGCAGATACAGTGTCAGGCTGCTGTTTCCAAGCGGCATATTTCCGACATTTAAAATGTCGCCGACATCATACAGACGGTCGTCCTCGTGCAGCTTTCCCGTCTGCCCGGCAGTCAGCTGATGAAACGCCGCGTAACGGTTCCCATTGAGGTATGCTGCCTGCGTGATGCGCATCGACTGCAAAATACCAAGAGACTGACCAAGCACCGTCGTCATAATCGTGGACAAAATAACAGCAATCAAAATCAAAGCTGCTGTCATGTGCTGCGTCTTCAGCTCCTTCCATGCGAATGTCAAATAGGACTTCATTTTTTCATCACCTCCGTGAGAACACCGTCCACGATGGTAAAATGGCGGTCCGCCATCCCCGCAATATGTGAGTCGTGCGTGATAATGACAAGCGTTTTATTCATTTTCTCCCGAAGTCCACAAAGCAGCTCCATCACCTCGCCGCCGCTTTTGCTGTCGAGATTTCCGGTCGGCTCATCCGCAAACAGGATTTCCGGCTTTGCAATCAGCGCGCGGGCAATGGCGACACGCTGCTGCTGTCCTCCCGACAATTCATGCGGCAAATGTGTCAGTCTGTCACTGATCCTCAGAAAGCCCGTGATTTCCGTCAGATAATCCTCGTCAGGCTGCCGTTTGTCCAGCAAAAGCGGCATGATGATATTTTCCCGGGCCGTCAGCACCGGAAGCAGATGAAACTGCTGAAAAATAAAGCCGATCTTTCTCCGGCGAAATGCGGACAGTTTCCTGTCGCCGCCGTTGTGAATGTCCGTATCTCCATACAGTACCTGTCCGGAAGTCGGGGTATCCAGACCGCTGATGATATGCAGCAGCGTGCTTTTCCCGCTTCCGGAGGGACCCATGATGGAAATGAAATCGCCCGCATGGATTTCCATCGATGCACGATCCAGTGCGGTCATTCTGTTTTCGCCCGCACCGTAAATTTTTGAAATGTCTTTGACCTGAATGTACATATAAAAAACACTCTCCTTACCCTATACTATAGATAAAGAGAGTGTAACGGAAAAATCTCAGGAAACGCTCAGATTCGTCCAAATAAACGGCAGATATTTTGTCGCTTGCTGTAAGGACCGAAAAAACAACACCCATGAACCGACCAAAGTAAACAACGCTTAGGGAATTTTATCCGAGGCCAATTATAAGATGTTTAGAGCCGCGTCGACAGCCGCGCCCTGTCCCTGATTCCAAATTTCAAGATATCCTCCATGCTTTTTACAGAGAAGATCGCAGATATACAACCCCATGCCAAAATGATCTGCCTCTTCCGTCCCTTTCTGAAACGGCTGTATTCCGTTCTTTAAAATTGAGGCAGGAAAACCGCAGCCATCGTCAGTCACCTCGAGCATTATCCGATTATCATCAAAAGACAGACTGATCATAACCGTTTTTCTGGCAAACCGAAGCGCATTGGACACAAGATTTTCCGTGATCTGCAGCAGCACATTCCTGTCCACACAAATATCAGCTCCTGCTGCCGCAGGTGCAGACGAGGCGAACCTCCCTTCGTTCGCTTCTCCCATTGTCGCGGGCGCGCTCGCTTCCTTTCTGCAAGCAGAGGGAAACTCGCTTTGCCTTCGCGCTGATGCTGCGAACCTCTCTTCATTTGTTTCTCCTGTTGTCGTGGGCGCGTTCGTCTCCCCTCTGCAGGCAGGATGAGTCTCAGTAAATATAATTTGTTTGCCGCTGTCCGCCGCCATAAGGCGCACAGCGTCTTCCAGTTCGCGGCTGAGAACCTGCGGATCCATCCGCATCTTTTTGATCTGCAGCTGTTCCAGTCGTCCGACACTGCTCATAACCTCCACGTACTGTTCGATCCGTTCCGTATAATCTTCGATACGTTTCAGATTCTCCATAAGCTGCCCGGTATGTTCCTTCCCGCCGGCACACTGCCTGGCCATTTTCGCGGATCCTTTCAGGACGGTGACCGGATTCCTCAGATCATGGGAAAAAGCCGCATTGAGCCGTTTTCGTTCTTCCGCCTGCCTCCATAATTCCCGGCTATTCTTCAGAAGCGCCTGCCGCATCCTCTCAAAAGCCGCGCAGAGTTTCCCCAACTCATCATCCGACTGCACCTCAACTGCAAAATCCAGATCATTTTCCATGATATGATTTGCCCCATCCATCAGGATTTCCAGAGGCGTTTTCAGCTTCCATCGGTAAAACAGAAAAACCGCGGCAAGCAGCGCAGACACAAAAAACAGAACTGGCAGGATAATCTGCAGAGCAAAGATTATCTGCAGGAGATATTCTCCCCGTGGATCCTGAATCTCTGATCCTGCTGCTATATTGCCCTGAACTGTCCTATTCTCTGAATCTGCCGTATTTTCCTGAGGCACTGTATTTACCGGTGACTCTGTGTCTTCCTGAGGTGCCGTATTCTTTATCACTGCGTGTCTGCCATCAAACACGATCTTCATCCCATACAGATCCAGCCCGGAACTAATTTCTGCAAGTATCCAGACGGAAACTGCCGAGAGCAACGCTGCAGTTATAACGCTGATCAGCGTCATCATAAATAATGTTTTTTTCAGACTCATTCCATGCTCAATCCTATGTTTGATACTCTATCAGCCAATGCAGAATATATTTCTTTGTTTTTTGCCAGTAATCTTTTCGATATACTTAATACATCCTCATCCGCTGCTTCAGAGTCCGCCTCTGCCTTACTGAAATCAATCACAAGGTATCGGGGAACATTATTTTTCAGAATAACTGCCGTTCCATGTTCATCTACCAGTCTGGCCACTTTTGAAAAATTCTGGTTTGCTTCTGTAATAGAAACCATTGTATTTGTATCTATTATCACTTCATATCCCTCCATATCATTTTAATGGATATAATATACACTGATTATAGGATAAATTCAACCTGTAAAATACACCATTTATTCAGAGGGAAAACA
The DNA here is from genome assembly GCA_947588845.1 of uncultured Lachnospiraceae bacterium. Lineage (GTDB taxonomy): Bacteria > Bacillota > Clostridia > Lachnospirales > Lachnospiraceae > Choladousia. Next base: position 3,073 of record CANQAR010000062.1, on the reverse strand, counting down.
TATCTTACCCGTTCCACTTATAGCCCACTCCCCAGACTGTTTCTATATAATTATGAGAAGATACAGCAGCAAACTTGCTTCGTATCTTTCGGATATGTTCCATGACTGTTCCGCTGCTGCCGTCGCCGTCCAGTCCCCAGATCAGCTCATAAATGCGTTCGCGGTCAAAGACCTGCCCTGCATTGACGGAAAGCAGTTCCACAATCTCAAACTCCCTGCGGGTCAGCGGAATCATCTGCCCTCCAATCGCAACTTCACGTTTGGAATAATCGATTACCATATTTGAAAAGAAATGGAAAACCGTCTGCTCCTGTTTTCGGTTTTCCCGCCGCAGATGCGCCGCAACCCTCGCGCCCAGTTCATCCAGATCAAAAGGTTTCACAATATAATCATCCGCTCCCGCCTGAAATCCCCGGATTTTATCGGAAGTCTCAATCCGGGCTGTGAGAAACAGAATCGGACAGGAAATGTAAGCGCGAATTTTCTCGCAAACCGTCAGACCATCCAGATCCGGCATATTAATGTCAAGAAGCACCAGATCCGGACTGCGCTCTGCCTGTTTCAGCGCGTCTGTGCCGCTGTACGCCACAGAAACCTGAAACGACTGCATCTCAAAATAACTTCTCAGCATATCCGCGACGCCTTTTTCATCATCCACAATCAGAATCTTCTTCATCCACTGAGCCTCCTTCCATATCTTTACAGTTTACCACATAATTCTCAATTATTTCTCAAATTCAAAAAACTCCAGGATCTATAGCAAATTTCCGTTTGCTATAATCCCCCCGAGAACGTTCATGTGCGATAAAGAAGCAGGACAACAGGAAGAAAAAAGATAAGGACAGCCACCCCGCAGCTATTTCGTACAGCAAGGGACATCAGAGAAAAATATACGTCCTGCTTGACAAGACCGTGGAATCCGCTATAATCTCAAGTTTGGAAGTAAAACCGGCAGAAACCTGATAAATACAGGCTTTCTGCCGGTTCGTCTACATAGTGTACCAGAGCTTTTTCAGAGGTGAAAATATAAAATTTTTATAAACTTTCCGTCTGTCAGTAACGCAGCATGCGCCGTATCTGCAGCCGGCTTCGGTATTTATTGTTGAATTCGATCCCCATTATTTTCCCACATGCTTCAAGAATCTCATCATAATAAAGAAACTGATAGATATTTGGATCAATCTGCACACAGCTGTATTTCCGGGCAGCCTCCAGGATCTGTCCGGCCGGGTATTTATTCCCGAGCTTCGCCTCCAGGATGCGGATCAGCACGAGGGCTGTAAAACAGGTGGTGAAGTGTGCCCGTATATGTTCATTTGTCCAGACATAAGCCGGACGGGCCTCCAGCTCACTTTTAGAGACTTTGAAGGTATCCTCTATGCGGGCAAGTCCCCGGTAGATTTCACGCATCTTCCTGTCACTCATGGCAAGTTCGCTCGTTACAATGGAATAATAACCGTCGTATTTCTCTTCCTCCCGGATCTTTTCCTCATCCAGTTCCAGGCTCTCTCCATTAACGATCTCACCGGTATCCTTATTGAAAGAGATGTTCTTTATATAAGAAGCGGAGCCTCCATGGGGGGCTTTTGTATAGTTCGCCGGGTGGCGGATCATGTCCTTTGCCCGCTCGACCATGGCCTGCCGGTCCTGTTTCTGCTTTTTCGCGTATTTTTCAGAGTAATAAACCATCTGTTTCTGATCGGCTTCCACATCCTTTTTCTTTCTGGTGCTGCCGCAGTCCACATGGACATGGAGGGTCTTCGGATGGATACGGGACTTATGGGTGAATGTGACCTCCCTGCCGGTTTCATCACGGAATTTTTCGGAAACATACCCTTCCTTCAGCACCCATTCCTTAAATTCTGCATCCGCGCCGCGCACGGACTGGCCGTAAACATAGCCGTCCATCGGATTGCTGTCGGACTTGTTGTCCCCATTCAGGTAGTAGATGTTGTCCGAGGTATTCAGCCCGCGGTCGGCGACGATGATGATCCTCTGGCTGGTATACTGCTGTTTGATCCGGCGGATGGCGGGGAGCATATGGACCTTTTCCGATTCATTCCCGGGGAAGATGTCAAAGGCGGCGGGAATGCCGTTCCTGTCCATAAGGAGCCCCATCTCCACGATCGGGTCAGGGCGGTGGTTCTTCTCGGGCCCGCGTTTGCGCAGCTTTTTCTCTGTTTTTTGTCCCTTTTTATCAATGGGATCCCCGTTTTCATCAAAAATGTCCAGATCCGAATGGCCGATGTCAAAGTAATAATTCGTGCAGTCATAGTAAGAGACCGACAGATCCCGTGGGATAAGGGAACGGGAATGATCGAAGATCCACTTCTGAAGTTCCTCCCTGTGTTCATCGATGAAATCGAGGCAGGAATAGACATCGTCAAGAGAAAAACCGCTGAATTCCTCAAAATAAACATCCCGGCTGTCATAAGTCTCCCTTTTTGAAGCGGGGAAGAGGATCCGGGAGAGGACGAGGAGAAGGAAAATCCGCTCCGCGTCATAGTGGAAGGAACGGTTCCGTGACTTCATCCTCCAGAAGATGTCAAGCTGCAGGTCTTTATAAAGCTGTTTGAAAATGCCGTAACCAACATTTTTGAGGTTGTGCCGTCCTTTATCCAACTGTTCGGAGAGATCAATGGAGATGGAAACGGCGGAACCTGCCCGGCGTTCTTCGTTCATTTGCGAGACAACCTGCTGAAAATGGGCAACAGGGTCGGGATATTTTTCTTTCAGGTCATCCAGGTAGCCGAGACTTTTGACTGTCCTGGTCCTGCTCTGGCGGGAAGCGCTGTCATAGATGCTTTCCTGGATGGCCAGGTAGATGCCTTTTGGACGTTTGATCTGTCTTAAATACATAATTCGATACCTCCGTCCTTATTATAACATATTACGCCATATTACGCTATATAAAAATACAAAAATCTTGACAAAAAATTTCCAGTATCTGCAAGGGATACCGGACTTTTTATTGTCCCCCAACTTCCAAACTCAGGCAAGTGCGGATCGCGGAAGGTTTTCCGCTGGCCCTTTTCGCCATAGCCATCATGCTGTTCCAGTGCAGGCCCAAATG
>CANQAR010000061.1 GCA_947588845.1 uncultured Lachnospiraceae bacterium | reverse complement strand
ATATTTTCCTCAAAGAAATTTACGGTTACAGTTTTCCGGCGGGGATCCACAATCCAGTATTCACGGACAAGAAAATTTTTGTAGTAGAACAATTTGCGGATGTAATCGTCGGCGGGATTGCCGGGAGATACAATTTCTACAATAAAATCAGGAGCGCCGTTGCAGCGTTTTCCATCCAGTTTGCTTCGGTCGCAGATTATCATAAGATCCGGCTGAACAATGGTCAGAGGCTTGTCGTTAAGTTTTACATCAAAAGGAGCATGAAATACCCGGCAGGCTCCTTTTTTGCTTTTGATATAAGTGTTGAGAATTGTGGACAGCTCCATTGATATGATCTGGTGATCTTCCGACGGGCTGGCCATGTCATAAATTTCGCCGTCGAAGACCTCTGTCCGCACGTCTTCCGGGAGAGCTTCGTACTGTTCCAGAGAGAAGAGCTCTGGTTTAGGCTGTAATGCCGGCATGGTATGCACTTCCTTTCCTGATCTGATTGTTTAATCTTCATCCTCGATTAACTCATGCTGTTGTCCTCTGCCTGCTGCAAGCTGTGATATGCTTTGGTCAATCATTGCAAGATATTCCGCATTTCTTGCCATTTTCATAATCTGATTATATTTTTCCAGGCTCAGCAGAACAACATTTTTCTCATTCTTGCGGGTTACAATCACAACTTCATTGTCATCGGTTGCTTTATCGCAATAGTCTTTCAGATTATTTCTTATCGTAGAATAATTAACTGCCAGCATAGAATAATTTCCTTTCTTGTTTTGTATATTGTACAATATTCTGCACAAAAAATCAAGACTATTATGTGACATGAATTTTAGCTTATTCATTCAACATTTCTATAATTGAATAATGTGTTGTCAATCCTGTTGTAAAAGTACTGGTTTTTCAGTTTTCTTATCTCTGGATTAATTTTGGAATCACATTCGATTGTTTCTATGGGAAAAGATCGCTTTAGCTCTATCCACTCTTTGTATATTAATATCAGCAATAATATTTTATAATGCAAATAAACACTTTGCAAAAAATGCCAGGTCAAATTTTGTTAAAAAATTTGAAAAAAGGACAGATTCTGTCAGATGACTATGCTATAATTTTCTATAGGTATCCTGCGTGCAGGGAACAGTATGGAAATTGGCAAAGCAAAGAGAATTATTCAGAGTAATGCAGGAAATGAAAGTACACAGGTAGAGCCGCAGAAAATTTTGAGGAGGATTCAGGCTGTGAAAAAAGATATACCAACGAGAGTGGAAGTAGAATATTCGGAAGGAAAGCTATTTTCTATCACAGTTGATGGAAGACCGATCGATGTAGATTGTATCAGGGAAAGACCTATAGAAGAATGGTTTGAGCCTTTGAAAGGACGGTATGGATGGGAAGGATTAGTTTATGAGATCAGGCGTGTTGTTGCTAATGAGAAAGCGGAATTATATTTTAATTTTAATGGCCCCTGGAATGATAAGGTAGTTTTTGACAAATGTGTTTTTGAAAAGGGATGTTCTACGGAGGATAATCCGCAGACTTTGGAAGATACAATAGAAAATCTGGTTGAAGAAGCAAAAAGATTAGAGAGTGGCGGTCAATGGAAAGAGGCAGCAGAGAGGTATCGGAAATTAGCAAAATTGGGAAATACAGAAGCACAATATCGATTAGGATACTGTTACGAAAATGGGAAAGGAATTGAAAAGAACATCCAGGAAGCAGCAAAGTGGTATCGGGAAGCAGCAAAGCAGGGAAACGCAGAAGCACAGAATAAGACAGGTCTGTGTTATGAATATGGAAGAGGAGTATTGAAGAATTTACAGGAAGCGGCAAAATGGTATCGAAAATCGGCGAACCAGGGGCATACAAAAGCACAGAATAAGATGGGTCTGTGCTATGAATATGGGAGAGGAGTGCCGAAGAATTTACAGGAAGCAGCAAAGTGGTATAGATTTTCGGCTGAGCAGGGAGACGCAGAAGGCCAATATTATTTAGGACTTTGTTATGAGTATGCAAAAGCCGGTCAGGATGATTTGCAGGAAGCAATAAAATGGTACAGATTTTCGGCAGAACAGGGGAACACAAAAGCACAGAATAAGATGGGCCTGTGCTATGAATATGGGAGAGGAGTGCCGAAGAATTTACAGGAAGCAATAAAATGGTATAGATTTTCGGCTGAGCAGAGAGACGCAGAAGGCCAATATTATTTAGGACTTTGTTATGAGTATGCAAAAGCTGATCAGAATGATCTGCAGGAAGCAGTGAGATGGTACAGATTTTCAGCGGAGCAGGGAAATGCGGCAGCACAAAATAAGCTGGGTCTGTGTTATGAATGTGGGAGAGGAGTTCAGAGAAATTTACAGGAAGCAGTAAAGTGGTATCAGGAATCGGCGAAGCAGGAAAACGCAGAAGCGCAATATTACTTAGGCCTGTGCTATGAACATGCAAAGGGAATGCTGCCTAAAGATTTACGAATGGCATTTATATTGTACCGGAAATCAGCAGAGCAAGGGAATGTGAAAGCACAGAATAAGCTGGGTCTGTGCTATGAATATGGAAGAGGGGTTCAAAGGAATTTACAGGAAGCGGTAAAATGGTACAGATTTTCGGCTGAGCAGAGAAATGCAGAAGGTCAATATTATTTAGGACTTTGCTATGAGTATGCGAAAGCTGGTCGGAACGACTTGCAGGAAGCGGTAAGATGGTACAGACTTTCAGCAGAGCAGGGGAATGCGAGAGCACAAAATAAGCTGGGCTTGTGTTATGAATATGGGAGAGGGGTTCAGAGAAATTTACAGGAAGCAGTAAAGTGGTATCAGGAATCAGCGAAGCAGGAAAACGCAGAAGCACAATATCACCTGGGTCTTTGTTATGAGTATGCAAAAGGAATGCAGTCTAAAGATTTACAAACGGCATTTATATTGTACCGGAGATCAGCAGAACGGGGAAATGCGGAAGCGCAGAATAAGCTGGGTCTTTGTTATGAATATGGGACGGGAGTGTTGAAAAATTTACAAGAGGCAGTTAAATGGTATCGGGAATCGGCAAAACAAGAAAATGCGGAGGGACAATATCGTTTAGGCCTTTGTTGTGAATATGCACAAGGGATGCCATTTAAAGATTTACAAACGGCATTTATATTGTATCAGAGATCAGCAGAACAGGGGAATGCGAAAGCACAGAATCATTTAGGGATTTGTTATGAATACGGAAAAGGAACAGAAAAAGATTTAAACGCTGCATTTCAATGGTACTGGAAATCAATGACTCAGGGAAATGTGGAAGCACAATATCGTTTAGGGACTTGCTATGAACAGGGAACCGGAGTGAAAAAAGATTTAAGGGAAGCGGTAAAGTGGTATCAGAAATCAGCGGAGCAAGGGAATGCAGAAGCACAGTATCATTTAGGATTCTGTTATGAGAATGGGAAAACGGAGACAAATTTACAAACTGCAGTTTACTGGTACCGAAAATCAGCGGAACAAGGAAGTGCAGAAGCACAATATCGTTTAGGGACCTGCTATGAACAGGGAACCGGAGTGAAAAAAGATTTAAGGGAAGCGGTAAAGTGGTATCAGAAATCAGCGGAGCAAGGGAATGCGGAAGCACAGTATCATTTAGGATTCTGTTATGAGAATGGGAAAACGGAGAAAGATTTACAAACTGCAGTTTACTGGTACCGGAAATCAGCGGAACAAGGAAATGCAGGAGCACAATATCATTTAGGACTCTGTTATGAGAATGGAAAAGGAATAGAAAAAAATTTACAAGAGGCAGTAAAATGGTATTGGAAATTAGCAGAGCAGGGGAATGCAGAAATGCAGTATCGGTTAGGCAACTATTATGAGAACGGGAAAGGAGTAAAAAAGGATCTGTCAGCAGCAGCAAATTGGTATCAAAAATCAGCGGAGCAAGGGAATGCGGAGGCACAATATCGTTTGGGCTTCTGTTATGAAAACGGAACAGGGGTGGAAAAAGATGAAGAAGTAGCGTATCTTTGGTATAGGAGAGCTGCTTGTAACAAGCATCCTCACAGTGAAGCAGCATATAGAATTGCAGAAAAGTATTATACACTGGTCGGGAATGTGCGGATCAATAAAGCCAGGATTACAGCTTTTTTGAATACAGAAGAAGGAAAAGAGATGCTCTATTATTTTGAAAAAGCGGCAAACCTTGGCCATGAAGAAGCAAAAAAAAGATATGATTCATTGAAAGGTTACATTGGAGGGAAAAAATGACGGATAATCTGGATGTACGGAGGATTTCTGACCTGGAACAGGCATTGTCCCTGGCCCAGCATACAGTATATAAGCATTATTTATCGGAACTTTCACAATATCCGCTGGTGAAGCCATCGGATGCCCTTATGGATGAAACTCCGGAGAAGTGTCTTCGCTTTTTTCAGCTGAAGGAATTTTCCTGTAAAAAGGGAGAAGATATTTTTCAGAAGCTTTCCACGGTATATTATTCCGTTATGGCTCTGGGCAGCAGTATGATTGTGATGATTGATGTGGATGATGCCCGATCTCCGGCTAAAATTTACCTTGGAGTACACGGGGAAACAGACGCGCCCATAATCAGTTCTGATTTGTCTGTTTCCTACGCCAATTTGAAAAATGGGATACTGGGAAATTTTCCGGGTTCATCTTTGGATGATCTGAAACCTGCGGAAATTTCGACATTGATGGATGATATTACAAAAACAACGAAGTATATTTCAGCTGTGTCCTGTGTGGCATCCATACGGGATAAGTCCAAAACGGAAAACAAAAATTTTATTCAGGGCATGGAAAGATTTGTTGATACCATGAGGGGACAGACGTATACGGCTGTTTTTATTGCGGAACCGATAACCGCCTGGGAGCAGGCTGAGATAAGGAGAGGATATGAGAGGATGTACAACAATCTTTCTGCTTTCCGAAAGACAACCTGGTCTTACAGTGAGACGAACAGCAGGGCTGTGATGGAAAGCTTAAGTGAAGGTACTTCCGAAGCAATTACAAAAGGGATCAGCGATACGCAGTCTCATGCGAAAAATATGGGATTCAGCATAGGAATAAATGCTGAAAAATCCAGCAGCCATGCAGAAACCTATACAAAAACAAAACCGACAGCGGCATCCAGGGCAGGAAACGCGGTGGCAACTGCTGCTGGAATATTAATTCCAATTGTCGCCAGTGCGGCCATTCCAGTAGTCGGCAAAATTATCGGCGGTATTGTCGGTGGAGCTGTCGGAGCTTCCGGAGGTGCGGCGCAGGGAAGTACCATATCAGAGGGGATTATAGATTCAATCGGGAGAAGCATGGGGATCAGCGGTGGGTTTAATTATGGAAGAAGCAAAGGAAACTCTCAGACAGAATCGGAAAACAGCACGACAACGACCAGTAAGACTGTCACAAGAGGGACGACAGACACCACAGGGACAGGACGGACGATACAGCTTGAAAACATCAATAAATCGGTAGAGGAAATGCTTTCCCGTATTGATGAACAGCTGAAACGGATAAAAGAAGGGGAGGCATACGGTTCCTACAGCTGTGCGGCTTATTTCTTGTCTGCCCAGAAGGACCACAGCGTGTCGGCGGCGACTACATACCGGGCGTTAATGATCGGAGAAGGGTCTTCTGTAGAAGACGGGGCAATTAATATCTGGGGCAAACAGAATAATCCGGAAGCTTTTTCTGTAATGAAGGAATATCTCCGGAGATTTGTGCACCCTGTATTTGGCATTCCGTTTTCTGAAGAAGGACAGGACCTTATGGTTTATACGCCGGGAACGATTGTCAGCGGATTTGAGCTGCCGCTGCATCTGGGGCTTCCCACAAAATCTGTTTATGGAATGCCGGTACTTGAGTATGCGGAATTCGGACGGAATATTACGTACAGAAATACTTCGGAAAAAGAAGAAAAGATTCCCCTGGGCAATATTTACCATATGGGAAAAGAGGAAAAAGCTCCTGTGGATCTTGTAATGGAAAATTTGTCCGCCCATACATTCATTACGGGTTCCACAGGTTCCGGAAAGACGAATACAGTCTGCGGCCTGCTGAACGCACTTGGCGAAAAAAAGATTCCATTTCTGGTGGTGGAACCGGCGAAAGGCGAATATATGGACGCGATTGGAAGAAGGCCGGATGTGACGGCGTACAGTACGAATCCGAACATGCAGGGATATGAACTGCTGCGGATAAATCCATTTCGTTTCCCTTCATCCGTTGTCCATGTTCTGGAACATATGGACAGGCTCACGGAGATTTTCAATGTCTGCTGGCCGATGTATGCCGCTATGCCCGCAATCTTAAAAGATGCGATGGAACGGGCATATGTGGAGGCAGGATGGGATATTATAAATTCCACAAACCGGTATGACAGCAGGATATTTCCTTCGTTTGCGGATGTGCTTGCCCAGATTCGCGCCGTCCTCCGGGAAAGCGAGTATTCCGCGGATAATAAAAGTGATTATACCGGGGCTCTTGTCACCAGAGTCCGCTCGCTTACCACTGGCCTGAACGGGCTGATTCTGACAAATAACGACATTCCGGATGATGAGCTGTTTGACAGAAACGTAATCATTGATTTAAGCCGAATTGGTTCTGTGGAAACAAAGTCGCTGTTTATGGGATTAATTGTCCTGAAGCTTCGGGAATACCGGATGGTGCACAAGGAGTTTAACAGTGCGCTTTCCCATGTCACTGTGCTGGAGGAGGCACACAACCTGCTGAAGCGTACTTCCACGGAGCAGACAGGAGAAGGGGCAAACCTTCTGGGCAAATCAGTGGAGATGGTGGCAAATTCCATCGCCGAGATGCGGACTTACGGGGAAGGCTTTATTATAGCGGACCAGTCCCCGGGCCTGCTTGATATGTCCTCAATCCGAAATACCAATACAAAAATCATACTGCGGCTGCCGGATTATTCTGACCGTGAGCTGGTGGGGAAGGCGGCAGGCCTGAACGAGGACCAGATCGTGGAACTGGGACGGCTGGAACGAGGGGTGGCGGCCGTGATGCAGAATAACTGGATGGAGCCTGTTCTTTGCAAAATAAAAAAATTTGAGACGAAACCGGCAGGGTATGGAGGGGAACTGCTTTTAAAAAGAGAGATGAAATCTGGAGGAGCAGATGAGACGTCCTTAAAAAAATTGATACTGGATGTTGTCCTGAAAAAGGAATTTTTTGGAATTGCCGATAATTTCAGATTTTCCAGCATCAGGGAGCAGCTTATCTGCTCATCCGTCAGAACAAAGATAAAATGTGAATTTTTGGAATACCTGCAGTCGGAAGAAGAAATCAGAACAGAAAAGTTTAAGGAACTTTTATTTGATCTTCTGGATGCGGAAAAAATTCTTCCTTCTCCTTTTGAATTCTGCAGGATTGAGGAATGGATTGACAGGCTGAAGAGCACGCTGGAAGATGTACTGCCGGAATATGACAGCGATATCGTGAAGGGGATAATTCCGTATCTGCTCGATGAGCAGGTGAGAAGGAATATGGAATACAGGGATCTGTATCTGAGATTTACGGAATTTTATCAGTCGAGGGAAGGAATGATCTGATGACGGAAACTGGCAGAAACTTTCGTGTGGAAAAAGCAATTGAGAAAAGAACGGAAGAGGTATCAGTGAAAAAGAATTTCATTGTGCCTGAGAGCAATATTACATTTCGTGAAGGCCAGGGATACTGGAAAAAAGTTTTTGATAAAATAAGGCTGGAAGTGCTGCACAAGCGGATCGCATTGGAAACCGGCTGGTCGAAGGAGATTGTGGAGTCAATCATCAGTGAAAAGCAATATGAGATTTATAAAAGAGCAGGACTGGAGGAAAAAGAAGTTGACGGACGGCCCTGCCTGGTTAAAAAAATAGATATGGATTATCGTGATCCGAAAACGGGATTGACAAACAGGGAACTGATGCAAAGAGGCAGGAGCCCTGTGGATGTTAAAACAGGTGAAAAAATAGAGCTGCATCATATGAACCAGGAATTTGATGGCCCGCTGACTGAACTGGCGGAGAACAGTGAGCATGGCGATGGAAATGACGCGATCCTTCACGATAAGCAAAGTGACAGCTGGCGTCAGAATCCTGTAAATTCCAGAATATACAACAATGTTCAGCGGCCCGGACACTGGATGGCGAGAGCCAGGGAGGAGGGATAACTTGGAACTGTCTCAACTTATTGAAAAACACCATGCAGAATTTACAAAAAATGTAATTTGCTTTGAACTGATGTCAGAAGCGGAAAAGGAAATGAATGTGCAGTTTGGGGAAGAACTGAAAACATACCTGATGAGTTACGGCTATCTGGCGCTGAACTATGTGGAATTGTATGGCATAAACTCTGTGCAGGGTCTGGATTCGGACATGGTTGTACAGACGAAATATCTGCACAAATACTTCTCCGCTTCATCTGGCTTTACTGCCCTGGAAAATCTGGGAGACGGTGAATATATACTGGTTGATAAAGAGGACAGGATTTTCAGCTTGTCACTTTCGGAGAATCATGTAAAACCCCTGGAACAGTCGTTATTTGAGTATATTAATCGCCGTTTTGAAGAGATCTCAGGGTTGTAAAATTATAGAGAGTTAAAAGTTTACGCCACTTATATGTGCAAATAAGGTCCTGATTTTTTGAAGCTCAGGACCTTATATTTTTGTCCTGTCTTTTTTTATAATGGGATCAGTTATAAAAGGAGGGACGCGAAATGGCAGAATATTATCTGGCGGTGGATATCGGCGCTTCCAGCGGACGGCACATACTCGGAAGTCTGGAGAACGGGAAAATTCGCCTGGAAGAAGTGTATCGTTTCCCGAACGGCATGAAGCAGAAGGATGGCTGTCTGTGCTGGGATGTGGAAGCGCTGTTTTATGAGATCAAAGAAGGGCTGAAGCGGTGCAGGGAGGCCGGAAAGATTCCGTCTTTTATGGGGATCGATACCTGGGCTGTGGATTATGTGCTGCTGGATGAGAAGGATCGTATTCTTGGACGGACTTACGGCTATCGGGACGGGCGGACAGACGGCATGGATGAGAAGGTGTACGAGAAGATCTCACCGGAAGAGCTGTACAGCCGGACCGGAATCCAGAAGCAGATTTTCAATACGATCTATCAGCTGATGGCGGTAAAGCAGAAGGAACCGGAGCTGCTGGAAAAGGCGGAGAGCATGCTGATGATTCCGGATTATTTCCATTTTCTTCTGACCGGCGTGAAACGGACGGAGTATACCAATGCCACGACAACGCAGCTGGTAAGTCCTGTTTCAAAGGACTGGGATTATGAACTGATCGACAGGCTGGGTTACCCGCGGAAAATATTCGGGGAAATCAGCCGTCCGGGTACTCTGGTGGGAAATTTCAGAAAAGAAATCAGGGATGAGGTCGGATTTGACTGCCAGGTGGTTCTGCCCGCCACGCATGATACAGGTTCTGCCGTGGTCGCCGTACCGGCCACGGAGGAGGACGTACTGTACATCAGTTCGGGTACCTGGTCTCTTATGGGAACGGAGCTTCTCCGCGCCGACTGCTCCGCGGAAAGCAGAGAGCGGAATCTGACAAATGAGGGCGGATATGAATACCGGTTCAGATATCTGAAAAATATCATGGGTCTCTGGATGATCCAGTCTGTCCGGAAGGAGTTTGCCGAGGAGTATTCCTACGGATATATCTGCGATCAGGCGTCAAAGCAGAAAATAAAATCTCTTGTGGACTGCAACGACGGTATGTTTCTGGCGCCGGACAGCATGATCGGGGCGGTGAAAAACTTCTGTGAGAGAACCGGGCAGCAGGTTCCGCAGAATGAGTGGGAGATCGCCGCGGTGATTTATAACAGTCTGGGCAGGTGTTATGGAGATACGGTCAGGCAGATTGAGGAGATGACCGGAAAAAGGTATGATCCGATCTATGTGGTGGGAGGCGGCTCCAATGCGGAATATCTGAACCGGATTACGGCGGAGTGTACCGGCCGCACGGTTTACGCAGGTCCCGGAGAGGCCACGGCTATCGGAAATCTGCTGGTACAGATGATTTATGATCATAAATTCAGGGACCTGAAGGAAGCGAGAGCGTGCGTAAAGAAATCTTTTGAAATAAAAAAATACGGGAAATAGAGGAGGAGTTATCATGTTGGTAAACACAAAGGCAAGAATCGGAGTTTTTTCCATTGCCCTGGGAGCATATCTGCCGCAGTTTCCGTCGCTGGTGCCGGAATTTGAGGCACAGTATGACGCGTTTAAAAAGACGCTTCCGGATATGGTGGAGATTGTGGACGGAGGCATTGTTACGACGAAAGAACTGGCGCAGGCAGCCGGCGACAAGTTCCGCGCGGCGGACGTCGATCTTGTGATCCTGCAGCTTTTGACATATGCCACTTCCTATAACATGCTCCCCGCGGTTCGCGATCTGGATGTCCCGGTAGTGCTGGTCAACCTCCAGAAGAAAAAAGCTCCGGATTATGAACATACGGATACGGCGACCTGGCTGGGCGAGCTGTACGCCTGCGGCGCTGTGGGAGAGATGGTCGCGGATCTGGAACGCGCGGGCAAGCGCCATGCCGTGATCACGGGCGTAGTCGAAGGCGGTGATCCGCAAGTGCAGGTAGAGATTGAGGAGTGGTGCCGCGCCGCTCAGGTGCGCCGCCGTTTCCGGGACACCAATCTGGCGCAGATCGGGCGTCCGTATCCCGGCATGATGGATCTGTATATCGACGAGACGAATCTCTATCACAGAATGTTTCTCTATACCAAGCAGTTTGACTGGGAGAAAATGTGGGCGATCGCGGATGATATCATGGATGAGGAAGCCATCCGGGCAAAAGCGCAGGAGATTCTCGATACATTTGATATCGAGGGCGGCGGCACGATCGAAACAGTCTGGGAGATGGCAAAATATGTCGTGGCTTTTGAGCAGTGGGTAAAGGATGAGCAGATCGGCTTTGTCGCTTCCCACTATGACGGATTTGCGAAAGGGATTGCGGGTAAGCTTGACAGCATGCTGATCCCGGCGTTCTCCATGCTGATCAAGCAGGGAACCGCCTGCGCGGTGGAGGGCGACATCAAAGTCGCCATGGCGATGTCGATTCTGAAAACGATCTCCGGAACGGGACAGCTCTCCGAGATGTATTCGATCGATTTTAATGAGGATATCTGCATCATCGGTCATTCCGGTTCCGGGGACGCGGATATTTCCCAGGTGAAAAAGCCGACCATGAAGATTGTTCCGGTATTTCACGGCAAGACCGGAGGCGGTTATCTGACTCAGTTTTATCCGCCTGCGGGTCCGGTCACTTATCTTGGCATCACGCAGGATAAGGACGGACACTTTAAATTTGTCGCCGCGGAAGGTGTAAATGAAGAAGGACCGATCTTTACCTTTGGAGATACGAATATGCGGACGCGTTTTTCCTGCGGAGCGAGAGAATTCTGCAACAGATGGAGTGAGGCGGGGCCGACGCACCATATGGCGGCGGCTGTGGGACGGCATATCGATACAATCCTGAAGGTCGCGAAGATTTTCAATGTTCCGATGGATGTCATCACGAGATGAGGATTTGGCAGCAGTGCAAATGCAGGCGGACAGGGATTTGGAAGCAGAGCGAACGCAGGCGGGCAAGGGATTCAGAAGCAGAGCGAACGCAGGCGGACAGGGATTTGGAAGCAGAGCGAACGCGGACGAGCGGCGTGTCCCTGCAGGTGCATGACAGAGAAGTATGGGAACGCACGCATTTGCAGAAAAAATATGTTGTTTTTGAAGTATTTTGCGCTACCAGTCTTTGGACTTTTTGTATATTTGGCACAGAAATCACATCGTGGGACATCATATGTGAACTATAACCTTCTGTACGCAACAGTGTCGTGCATCGCGGGGTACAGGGGTTTTAATACGGAGAAAGGAAGAAAACAATGAGTATTACAGATGTAAAATTTGTTCAGGGATTTATCCGCATGTGCAATGACGGATGGGAGCAGGGCTGGCATGAGAGAAATGGCGGCAATCTGTCCTACCGCATGAAAGAGGAAGAAGCAGAAGAGGTAAAGGAGTATCTGAATGACAGCGGAGCATGGGCGCCGATCGGGACGTCTGTTCCGGGGCTGGCCGGTGAGTATTTCATGGTGACGGGGAGCGGAAAATATTTCCGCAACGTTATTCTCGATCCGGCGGACAGCACCTGCATCATAAAGATTGACGATAAAGGCGAGAACTATAAGATTCTCTGGGGGCTGGTAAACGGCGGAAGACCGACCAGCGAGCTTCCCAGTCATCTGATGAATCATGAAGTGAAAAAGGCGGCGTCCGGAGGAACGCACCGGGTGATCTATCACGCGCATACCACAAATGTGATCGCGCTGACGTTTGTGCTTCCTTTAAAGGATGAAGTGTTTACAAGGGAGCTCTGGGAGATGGCGACAGAGTGTCCGGTCGTATTTCCGTCAGGAGTCGGCGTTGTGGACTGGATGGTTCCGGGGGGACGTGACATCGCGGTGGCGACCAGCGAGCTGATGAAACAGTATGATGTGGCCATCTGGGCGCATCACGGCATGTTCTGCTCCGGCGAGGATTTTGATCTGACTTTCGGTCTGATGCACACGGTGGAGAAGTCGGCAGAGATCCTGGTGAAAATGCTGTCCATGAGGCCGGATAAGCTGCAGACGATCACCCCGCAGAATTTCCGGGATCTGGCGGCGGATTTTCATGTAACGCTGCCCGAAAAGTTTCTGTATGAAAAGGGATGAGCGAGCGAATGCCGGGGTCAAAAACCATGAGTTTCGCGTTTCCACGCAGAGTTTGCTGCGATGTTTAACTCTGTCATGGGACGCGTAAAACCATGAGTTTCGCGTTTTGCGCAGAGGTATGACGCCGGATCCTGAAGGCAGGAGGAAAAGCGGAGCCGCCCGGATCATCCGGGCGAAACCGTCCCAAGGCGGTATTCTTTTGGAGAGACTCCGTATTTTTCCCTGAACTTCCGGTAGAAATAACTGCTGTTGTCGTATCCGACAGCGCAGATGACGGATTCGACGGAGAGGGATGTGTTGGACAACAGCCACTCTGCCTGCTGAAGTTTTCTCTGCTGGAGAAGTTCTTTGAAATTATGCTGTGTATATTTTTTCAACAGCCGGCTGACATAATAGGCCGGCTGTTTCAGTTCCGTGGAAATGTCCGCCAGAGTTCCGTCCTTGTAATGCGTTTCGATATATTTCAGGACGGAAAATACCAGATTCTGCTCGTGCTGGTTCGGGCTGCTCTGATTGACGTTCTCTGCAAACATGGACAGATTCATAAAAAGAAGCCCGAAAGTGGTTTGATTCAGAGTGTTGGTGCCGGATTTTCCCGAAAGCAGGGTCCATATCATATTTTCAATCAGATTCTGTACAGGAACGATGTTCTCCGCCTGAAAATGCAGATAGCCGGACAGAGAGGAGTCCTGAGACAATGAAGATACCAGAAAATCCCGCAGCACATTTTCCTTTTCGAGCATGGGGAGTGTGCGGTCGAAAAATTCCGGAAGAATAATAAAATTGACGGCGATATCCTGTTCTCCGGCAGGCAGGATCTCCTGAGTCGCGTACTGATTCAGAAACAGCAGATCCCCTTCCCGGAGCGTGATTTTATCGGTTCCGTTGATGATATGCGTGGTGCTTCCGGCGCACATATACACCATCTCCACATAGTTGTGCCTGTGTTTTGGAAAATGCACAAATCTGGTGTGGGGACGTATCTGGATCAGCTGTCCCTTTTTCAGCAGCTTTTTGCTGTCGATTGTAAAATCCTTCCGGGAAGTGTAGAGTTCTTTCTGGACATCCGTATGACCATTCAGAATTTCACGTTCTTCTTCTGTGATTGTTTGAAGCTGTTTTAAAATTTCCTTGCGCATGGGCGGCCTCCGGGATGATTTGTTTCTGCGGACAGCGGGACGTCGCGTGTCCGCATGTGTCTGATCAATACTGTTTCGGATTTTCATATATCAGAGTCATGCCTTTTCATGTGAGTATGGGACGCATGACCTTTCGATTCTGGTATTATCAGTATAACATGGACGGAAAGCTCTGCAAATAAAGATCTGATTTTTCAGAAAGAAAAGAATTATTGGTCGTCGAAATCACTTCGGACTTAATGGGGGATGAACTGTAACACTGTAGATGAAGAAACAAATGAGATCAAAGAATTTTGGCTTGCGAAAGATACACTTCCTGAATATAATGATGCCAGGGTCGAAAGGTCATGCGTTCCATGTTTACATGGAAAAGCATGACACTGAGACCCCAAAAACACCGAAAAGAAGCCATTTTTCATGGAAAAATGTGCGGATTTGAGGTGTTTCAGAATTGCGGGGCGCTGTGCGCCAGTGGCGCACGTTTAGCGCCGACCGTAGCGGAGCGAAGACCATGAAATGCGGAGCAATTCGTGGCATCATGGGGGCAAAATTCTTTTTGACCCCAGCATCATATAATTGACTCTGAGAGAGGAATAAGATCATTAATAGATTGAAGGAAGGTGTAATTACGGGAAAGATCATTGCTGTCGGCAGCGAGAACTTTGACGAGCTTATCAGAGAAAACGGATATTATGTGGACAAAACGGAGCTGCTCTATGAGCTTGCAGCCCAGACCCGCAATAAGGTAACTTTATTTACGCACCCGCGACGCTTCGGGAAAACACTCACTATGAGCATGATGGAAAGCTTTTTTGACATCAATCGGGACAGCCGGGATGTATTTGCAGGTCTGGACATCATGGAGTATGAAAACTTTTGTACGGAATGGATGAATCAGTATCCGGTGCTGTCCCTTTCATTCAAGGATGTAGAAGGACTGGATTTTAATTCCGCGTTTAAAATGCTGAAATCAGTCATAGCGGATCTTTGTAAAAAATATGCATTTCTGGAAAAGGAAGAAAAAGTTCTTTCCTCCGATGCAGAAATATTCCGCAGGCTGCAATATGAAACAGCGGACCTGGAAATGATCAAATATTCCCTGAAAATCATTATGCGTATGATGACAGCAGCATATGGGAAGCCAGTTATTCTGCTGATTGATGAATATGATGTTCCTCTGACGAAAGCGGAGAGTACGAAAAACAAAGAATTTTATAAGCAGATGCTGGATGTAATCCGCGGTTTGATGAGCGTTTCACTGAAAACGAACGAATATTTGAAATTTGCTGTAGTGACAGGCTGTCTGTGGATTTCCAGAGAAAGTATCTTTACCGGCTCCAATAATTTTGCCTGCTATTCTGTAATGCAGAGAAAATTCAGCAGATATTTTGGATTTACACAGGACGAGGTAGAAAAAATGCTTTTTTCAGCAGGTCTTTCCGACAAAATGGACACGATAAAGGACTGGTATGACGGTTATATTTTTGGTGACAGTGAGGTTTTTTGTCCCTGGGATGTTGTGAGTTACTTATCTAACGTAATTGATGGAGAGGATGAGGCTCCCCGGAATTTCCGGGCAAATACGAGCGGGAACGCAATTCTGGATGATTTTGTGAATCATCCGGAAATTGATGCGTCGGACAAGTTTGAAAAGCTGCTGAACGGGGGAATGATCTGCGAAGAAATTTCTCAGGATCTGACCTGTGATCATTTTGCGGAAACAGAAAAAGGCCTGTGGAGCGTTCTTTTGATGACAGGATATGTATCAAAGGCAGATAAAACAAGTTCATCTAAAAAAGTGAGTTTGAGGATTCCCAATAAGGAGATTTCAGAGATTTTCCGGGATGTGGTTGTTGACCGGTTTAACAGGACGTTGGATGATTCCCAGGTTACCGCATTTATCACAGCCTTATGGAATAAAGACGAGACAACGGCATCTTCTATACTGTCAGATATTCTATGGAATTCGATCTCTTACAATGATTATGCAGAAAATTATTATCATGGCGCAATCAATGGTCTTCTGACATCTCGTGGGTATAAAGCGGATTCCAATGATGAGAATGGTCTGGGAAGACTTGATCTGCGGTTCAGGGATAAACAAAACCGCAGGTGTCTGCTTTTTGAATTCAAGCGGTCCGCAAAAGAGGAATATCTTGAGAAAGACTGTGATGAAGCGATCTGGCAGATCAGGGACAGAGGATATGCAAAGATATTGCCGGAAGGTTACAAAGAGCAGATTTGTTATGGGATTGCTTTCTATGGTAAAAAGGCCAGAATGAAACTGATGACATAAAAGTGTTGTGAGTACCGATGTACACGGACGCCGGAAGAAAGACAAAAAGAGTTACAGTTCACTCATTTACTGTCCCGCGAGGTGATTTCTGTGCGTTCTGCACAGAAATTCCGAGAATTGCATCGCGAAGCGTTGTTACGTTCACGGACCGCAGGGGAGTGAACAGTAATGAAAAATTGAAGCTTGACATTTATATTGTTTGTTGATAGAATGAAAAAGTGTGAAAGAATACACATTGACGGTTTCCTTGCCGTGCAAAATGGGAACTTTATCAGATGGGAACCCTACCATATAAAATAAATGGGAACTTTATCAGATGGGAACCCTACCATATAAAATAAATGGGAACTTTATCAGATGGGAACCCTACCAGTAAAAAGGATTGAAATGGGCTGCACGAACGGTGCGGCCCATTTCAATTTTGCCAAACGTAAAACGAAAGAGTGAATAGATACAAAATCAGATCACGGGCAGACAAATGAGAGGAAAAATATGGATAAACTGGACTTATATTATATCGATTTGAAATATATAAGAAAGCTGGCAAATGCTGACAGCAGTGTAATGTCTGTCTCGCCACAGCGGGGCAAAGCTGGAAGACCATTTGTGGGAGTTGTTGTTCTTGTAAATGATCGTGAATATTGTATTCCTTTAACTTCTCCGAAAGAGAAGTTTTTAAATAAAAAAAGTCAGGTTGACTTTATAAAAATTTTTGATGAAAAGAAAAAGGATGAAAAAGGAAAATTTAAGTTAATTGGAGTGTTAAATATAAACAATATGATACCTGTGAAGAAAGAAGTTATCATGAAAATTGATTTGGTAATTCATCAGAAAGATCAGCCGGATGTTGTGAATCACAAAAAACTGATGCAGAAACAGATTTCCTGGTGCAGAAAAAATACAGAAGTAATTAAAAATCGCGCAAATAAAGTATACGATATGGTTGTTAATATGCCTGATAAAAATAAAAATCTGACAAGAAGATCCCTGGATTTTTTAAAACTGGAAAAAATCTTAGATGACTTTCAGTATCACTGTTGACGGAATGATAAATCTGGTTACTGTTCACACTTCCATTAAGTTCGAGGTGATTTCCGGACAAAATGTCCCTGCAAAATTTACTTCACACAAGATAAAAATTCTGATAAGATAGTGTGGAGTTCAACAACTGTGGGAATGCACAAAGGAGGACAAAAATGAAAAGACGTGTTTTATCTGTTTTGCTTGCGGGTCTTCTGCTTCTGCAGGGAAATGTGTGGGCTGCAGCAGAGGAATCTACGCCAGAGAAAAACGAATGGATCACGGAGAATGAGGGAGCTCCTGTTCAGACTGTAAATTCGGTTGCTTTTGTGGAAGGGAAGGATGATGGGCCGGAAGCAGAGGATTTTGCTCCGGATGAAGTTCCAGTCTCGGGAATTTCGTCGGCAGAGTTTTCGGAGGGAGGCATTGCGGAGACAGACGTCGTTCTGGATGAGGAAAATTTTCAGACAGAAAAAAATCCGGAAACAGAGCAGTTTGAGGAAGGATCTTTCGGCCTGGAAGAAGGAAACCCTGTACTGACAATCGACTCGGTCGAGGAAGTTGATCTTCCGGCGGACATGGATGTATATGCGGCGGACATTGCGGGAGAGACAAAAGAAGAGCCTGCAGTGACGATCGATGAGCAGTGTTTTCCGGACGTGAAGTTCCGGACTTACGTGGAAGATTTTGACATCGATGGGGACCAGGAGTTGAGCGCGGCGGAAATCGGCGCGGTTTCTGACATCGATGTGAGGGGAAAGCGGATCGGAAGTCTTGCCGGAATCGAGTATTTTACGTCTCTTCGGACGTTAAACTGCAGTGTAAATCAGCTGAAAACTCTTGATGTGAGTAAAAATACGGTTCTGACTGAGCTGAACTGCAGCATAAATCAGCTGACGGACCTTGATGTGAGCCGGAATCCGGCGCTCTCGGTGCTGGACAGCAGCAGTAATAAAACAGGAGGTCTCGACGTGAGCCGGAATCCGGAACTGACTGTGCTGAAATGCGGCAATAATGGCCTGACCAGCCTGGATATAAGCAGGAATCCGAAATTAAGTACGCTGGACTGTACAAACAATCAGCTGACAGGTCTTGACATATCCTCAAATGTGGAACTGACGGAGTTAAACTGCGGCGATAATCAGCTGACGGTTCTGAATGTGACTCAGAATCCGAAACTGACTGCGCTGGAATGTTACGGCAATCAGCTGGAGAATCTTGATTTGAGCCGGAATACTTCACTGGTTACTTTGTTTTGTTATTCCAATAATCTGACGGAGCTCAATGTGAGCCCCTGCGCGGGGATCATGACTTTGTCCTGCGGTTCAAATAAACTGACGAAACTGGCGGTCGGGACGGGCGCGGCGCTTACAGATCTGAACTGCGAGGACAACCAGCTGACGAGCCTTGACGTGAGCGGATTTTCCAAACTGAGGCTGGTGGACTGCTCCCGCAACCAGCTGACGAGTCTTATCATAGGAAATCATATCAGTTTGAATACGATTGAGTGTGAGGAGAATCAGCTGACAAGTCTTGATGTGAGCGGCGACATAGCTCTGCAGAACTTGATCTGTAATTCCAACCGGCTGACAGAGCTTGACCTGACTCATAAAGGCGATAGATGTCATAATGATAACCTGTCCTGGCTGGACTGCTCGGACAATCGGCTCAAAGCGCTGAACCTGAGCGGAAATCCTGTGGTGAAGCAGGTGATCTGCGAAAATAATCAGATCAGGACGCTGGACGTCTCGGCCCACGCAAACCTGGAGATTCTGAACTGTACCGGAAATCAGATCGAAAGTCTGAATGTGACCGGATGCAGATCCATGACCGGATTGGACTGCGAAAATAACCGGCTGACGAGTCTTGATGTCGGGACGAATACAGCGCTGAAATATCTTTTCTGCGGGGCGAATCCTCTGATGAGCCTTGATCTTTCAAAGAACAGGTCTCTGGATGAACTGAAATGCGAACAACTTGTAACGGAGGTTCCGAGCTGTTCATATAACAGCAGCTCAGGGTTCGACCTGGCCGGGCTGATTGGGAAGGAGAATCTGGACAGGGTGACGGTCATCACCGGAAAAGATATGCTGGAAGGAGGAATTATAAAATTTTCCAGTTCTGGCCCGGAACAGTTCAGCTATGAATACGATACAAAGTTTCCTTTATCTTTGGCGGGAGTCAGCAAAAAAATAACGGTTATGTTAAAATTAACTGCGCACCAATACAGGACAATCGTGGATAAGGAGGCAACGTGCACGCAGCCAGGAAGTCAACACTGGAAGTGTGCTGCGTGCGGCGACGAAAAAGCGGCGGAAGAGATTCCGGCGGCCGGACATGTATTCGGAGCGGTGATTGAGGAGGCGGCGACGTGTACGCAGCCGGGAAGCCAGTACCGTGCATGTGCGGTTTGCGGAGCCAGGGAAGTGCTGACTGAACAGCCCGCGGCGGGACACGTATATGGAGAGCCGATCGTGGACAGAGAGCCGACCTGCGCTGCTCCGGGAAGCCGGCACCGTATATGTACGGTTTGCGGGGATGCGGAGGCGGCGGAAGAAATTCCGGCGACTGGAATCCACAGTTACGGGGAATATACCGTTACTGAGGAGCCGACCGTGGAGAAGGAAGGACTTGAAACGCGGATCTGCAGTGTCTGCGGCGGGACAGAGAGCCGCGCGGTTGAAAAGCTGGAACCGAAAATCACGCTGAGCGCCGACAGTATTCTGCTGCAGAAAAAGCAGTCAACGGACAGGCTGGCCGTATCCGAACTGGCGAAAGGGGATCGCGTAGTTTCCTGGAAATCCGGCAACAAGAAGCTTGTTACAGTCAAAAGTACGGGAAATCTGGAGAAGTGTACGCTGACCGCGAAGAATAAGACCGGCAGCACAAAGATTACGGTTACTCTGGCAAGCGGACTGAAAAAGAAGATTAAGGTCACGGTGCAGGAGGGCGAGGTTGCTACCACAAAGATTTCCGGTCTGGAAAAAAATATGACGCTTTTCAAGGGGGAGAAGATCACGCTTGCGCCGGTGATCACGCCGGTCACTTCAACGCAGAAAGTGACTTATCAGACCTCCAATAAGAAAATTGTGACGGTCAATGCAAAGGGTGTGGTTAAAGCGGTTAAGAAAGGAAAGGCGAAAATAACAGTAAAATCAGGAAATAAAACATTTGTGATCATAATGAACATAAAAAAATCAAAAAACTAATAATAAAATTACCAAATAAGATAAAAATAACTTGAGTCATCCCGAAATATGTGGTAAATTATAGTGTACACATAAGTACGAATTGTTAAGGTTTACCCTATGGAGGTTAATGCATAATGGATGAAAGAAGATATGAGGATTTAAAAATAGAAAATCAGCTTTGTTTTCCTCTCTATGCGTGCTCGCGGGATGTCATCAAGCGGTACAAGCCATATCTCGACAAGATTGATCTGACCTACACTCAGTATATTACCATGCTGGTGATGTGGGACAGAAAAGAAGTGAACGTAAAAGAATTAGGAAGGCGCCTTTATCTGGATTCCGGTACGCTGACGCCTCTGCTTAAAAAACTGGAATCCAAGGGACTTCTGACTCGAAAACGTTCCACGGAGGATGAAAGAAATCTGGTCATCTCCATCACAGAAAAGGGAGAGCGTCTGAAGGACGAGGCTGTCGAGATACCGGAAAAA
Source organism: uncultured Lachnospiraceae bacterium (assembly GCA_947588845.1). Lineage (GTDB taxonomy): Bacteria > Bacillota > Clostridia > Lachnospirales > Lachnospiraceae > Choladousia. The sequence goes on along the minus strand of CANQAR010000061.1, from coordinate 6,921 downwards.
ATGGTACAGACTATGCCGCTGGATCATGAGGAGGCAGCTACGCTTTACCGTATTCTTTACAAATTGCTGGAAAGTTAGCATTGAGGAGCCAGAAATATCAGAAAATAAAGAGGTCATGCATTTCCATGGAAAATATGGAGCGTATGACCTTTTGTCTGTGCGAAGGCCCGCGCATGGAATCAGCTGCTGCCGCAGCAGGCAGGCCGCGCGGTGAGCAGGAGGGAAAAACCGTCTCCTGCCCGATCGAAAGCAAAAGATCAGGAGAGGCTGTACCCTGCACAGACATTTAGTAGATGTCAAAAAGAACGTTTCAGAAGCCTCCTGCTTCTTATGACCTGCGCGAATTTTTGGGAGGTTCGCTGAATTTTTTCCGGTAAGAGCGGTAGAAAGACGCATAGCTGGTAAATCCGCTCCGCATGCAGGCTTCCGTGACTGAAAAGCCCTGCTGAATCAGCTGCCTTGCTGTGAACAGCCTTTTTTCGGTCAGATAATTTCCGATTGTATATCCGGTTTCCTGGCGGAACAGGTGCATCAGATAGGAGCGGTTCAGATAGCAGTGAGCCGCGACCGTGTCGACGGAGAGGGAAGGGTCGTCGAGATGACTGTTTATGTAGGACAGAACGTCGACAATGCGGCGGTTGGATCTGGCGGCGGACGGAAAGGACAGCTGCTGGTTTTCGAGCGTGCGGTTTAAAAGGATCAGCAGTTCAAGCAGAAGCGACTGCAGATAGAGCGGAGCGGCAAAGTTTTCATCCAGCCGGTTTGCGATCAGTTCCTCCAGTACGGTGTGAATGCGCGATTCTTTCAGTCCTGCGATCCGCAGCGTGTGGCTGCCGCGTTTCTGGCATCGGGAAAAAAGCTCGTACAGATCAAAGCCCTGTTCCTGGTACCGGTCGAAGAACGCGGGAGAGATATACAGGATCAGTCTTTCATAGGAAGCGCCGTCATGAATGACCGGGCGATGCATTTCTCCTGCCGGTATCAGTATAAGATCGTCCGGCAGAAGCTCATAGATTTCTCCCTCGATATAATAGCTGATATTTCCGTTCAGCAGAAAGAGCAGCTTATGAAAATCATGAAAATGATTTGAAAATGTCTGTTTTTCGACAGTCTTCAGATAAAAAATCCGAAAGTCTTCTTTCAGATAGCCCGTCTTATATTTTTTCTCATACATGTAGTCCCAGCTCCGTTGCAGTTTTTCTCAGTATACAGCACAATCTGAAAGAAAAACAGCAGAATTTTGATTTTTTCTTTTAGTTTTTTATAGTATACTGATGAACAAAAGAAGAAATTTTCCTGTCTCTGCAAATGAAAGGATGAATTTCCGGGAACAGACTGCCAGCAGAGAATGGATGAAAAGAAGGGGGCTATACAATGGAACTTACACTTTACAAATATCACAGCTTTGGAAATGACTACCTGATCTATGACAGCACAAAAAATTCCTATGAGCTTACGGTTGAGAATATCCGGAATATCTGCGACCGGCGTTTTGGCATGGGAGCTGACGGCATTCTGATCGGACCGGTGCAGATGTTTGGAAAGACCGGCGTGAAGATCTACAATCCGGACGGAAGCGAGGCGGCGATCAGCGGCAATGGACTCTGTATTTTCGCGAAATACCTCAAGGATGCGGGGTATTCGATGAAGAAGGACTTTGTTCTGCAGACGATGAGCCGTGAGGTGGCGATTCATTACCACAACGAAGAGGCGACCGAGATGACAGTCTCCATGGGCAAGCTGTACTGCGGACAGACGGGAGAAGGCCATGAGGAAATCGGAAAGCCGATCCCGATCGAGTACAACGGCAAAAAGTACGAGGGAACCTGCGTCTGGATGGGAAATCTGCACTGCATTATCCCGATGGATGAGGTTTCGATGGAAGCGGTCTGCAAGATCGGGAAAGAGCTGGAGACCTGCGGACGCTTCCCGGATGGGATCAATACGCAGCTTATTCAGATCAAGGATAAAAACCACATTTACACGGAAGTGTACGAGCGAGGCGCAGGCTACACCTACGCGTCCGGCAGCAGCTGCTGTGCGGCGGCAGGTGCGGCGTACCGGATGGGGCTTACCGATCCGAAAGTTTTCGTGTCGATGCCGGGCGGAGAACTGCTGGTCGATATCGACGAAGATATGAACGCGCAGATGAAAGGGAAGGCAGATAACATCGGCAGAATGATCCTGTCGGATGAATTTCTCAGGAAATACAATATCATGGTCAGCGAGGATGAGCTTTAAATCTGTCAGCTTTGTGCTCTGGCCGGGGGCATCGAGGAAGCCGAAAGGATGAGCTTTGGAAATGAGGAGCAATAATACTTTTTGACCCCGGCATTAAGAATATTTGCCGCAGGATTTCGGCGTCTGATATTTGACAGGAATCTGTCATAAATCGCAGCTTCGGCGCATATACTTTCCTGAACAGAAAGGAAGTGGTGTCCATGCCGGAGTACAGGCGATTTATATCATATTTTTATGAATACATAGATGGGAAAAAGCAGAGAAATACGGGATTTGCGAAGGTAGAACTCCGCAATGGCGTCTGGAGACTTTTGTTTCGTCTGACCGTTTCCGTCCAGCTAGGATCTCCTGTGGAGGTTTTTGGTTTTATGCGGGAAGGAGAAAAACTGACAGGGCTTCCGATGGGAACCATGCGCGCCGCAAGAGAGATGACAGAAGAGTGGGCTTATCGTGCCGATGAACCAGTATGGGCGGGGAAATATGGCCTGTCTGATATTTCCGGACTCTGGATACAAAGCGGAGACGGACGCTGTTTTGCCACAGTATGGGATGACGAGCCTGTGGATCCTGCGCAGTTTGCAAAATATGAGGCGCAGGATGAGAAGCAGGCAAAAGCCAGAAAAGATACGTCGGGACAGGCGGAAGTCAGAGAAAGCGCATTGGAGCAGGCGGAAGTGGGAGAAACTGAGCCGGGGCAGGCGGAAATGAGAGAAGAAGCGCCAGAGCAGCCGGAAGTGAGGGCAGGTGTGCCGGAGCAGACGGAAGCGGGAGAAACTGTTCCGGAGCGGGTGGAAGTGAAAGCAGGAGTGCTGGAACAGCCGGGAGTGAGAGGGGATTCGTCGGAGCAGGCGGAAGTGAAGGCAGGAGTGCTGGAACAGTCGGAAGTGGGAGAAGACTCGCCGGAACAGACGGAAGTGAAGACAGGCATGCTGGAACAGTCGGAAGTGAGAGAAGAAGCACCAGAGCAGCTGGAAGTGAAGGCGGGTGTGCCGGAGCATCCGGAAGGCGGAGAAACTGTGCCGAAACAGCCGGAGACCAGAAAAGATATGCCGGAGCGGGCAGGTGAGACAGAAGAAAGAACAAGTTTGTCCGAAGACAGGGGGAATGCGAAACAACCGGTGGGTTCGGGGAAATTTTCTGAATTGTCTGGGAATAACAATGCTTCTGTCCCGGATAATAAAAGCCCGGAGGATGACAGGCTCTGGAGAGATCTTTACAGGAAAAGGGCAGGTTTTCAGCCGTTTTCGGATCAGGAGATCAGCAGCTGCATCCGTGTGGTTCCGGGAGATATTGTCGTGCTGCAGAATGCGCACTGGAGGACAGGAAGGAATAATTTTCTTCTTCACGGGTATTACAACTACAGGCATCTTCTGATTGGAAGAAGCTCTGACGGCGGTTATGTGCTGGGCGTGCCGGGCATCATGAATCCGCAGGAAAAATATATGGCGTCCATGTTCGGATTTCCGAATTTCAAATATGCGGACGATCAGGAAAGCGGTACATCATTTGGATACTGGTATCGTTTTCTGGAGAGAGAAGACAGGTGAATGTGTCATTGGGCTGCGAAGCAGCGGGCAGTCGCACTCCGTTAAATTATCGAGCGTGGATTGAAACAAAAATGCGGCGGAATGAACCGCCGCGGAAAAAATTCGATATTAAGGTTCCATCCCCCGCAGTGATGCGTTGGGGATGGTCTTTTTTATGATTGACAGGAACCGAAGCATTTCTTCCTCTGTAAAAGCAGAAAAATGATGGTTCGGCAGCAGGATGGTGTCGCAGTCGCGAAAAGACTGCAGGTAATAGCGCAGCTTACCGGAAGAAGCAGACAGTTGTGTACGGTCATCTGGCAGGGCGGCAATGGAATCATCGGTTTCAGCAGTCCGGCTGGGAGCAAAAACGGACGCCCGCATATCTTTTTTTTGCAGGTCAGCGGCAGAATTGGAAAATTCCAGAGTCCTGCCGGCGAGCCACTGTGAGATATCTTCAAAATCTTCTTCTGTGTGAATCCCTTTTACAACGGTGGTGCGGAACTCATAGTCAATCCCGCTGTTTCGGATGATGTCGATGGAGCGCTGGATCCGAGACAGAAAGCTACAGCCGGGGCCAGACTGGTCTTCTTCGAACGACAGAAAACTGTGCGCAGGATCGGATTCTGTTTTTTTGGACAGCGCATCTTTGGAAATACCTGCCGCCGCCGCGTAATTCCTGCGCCCTGCCTTGATGTCCATGGCGATATAGTCCAGCAGATGATCGTCAAGGAGCCTGCGCAGCATATCCGGGTTTGTTCCGTTTGTGTCAAGTTTGACTTCATAGCCCAGCTCTTTGATGCGGGTGATCAGGGCAGGCAGATCCCGGTGCAGCGTGGGTTCTCCGCCGGAGATGCAGACGCCGTCCAGCATGCCTGCTCTTTTTTTCAGAAATCCCAGGACTTCATCTTCCGAATAAAAGTTATCCTCGACTTCAGGAGATGTTCCTAAGACAAGTTCGCTGTTGTGGCAGAACGGGCAGCGGAAATTACAGCCGTCCAGAAAAAGAATGGCGGCCAGATGCTCCGGGTAATCGAGCAGGGTAAGCTTTTGAAGTCCGGAAATATACATAAAAGTCAGTCCTTTTTTATTAAATTAGATTATCGCCCCTGTAATCTTCATGCGAGGCATGCCTGCTGTTATTATATCCTCAAACTGTCAGGAAGTAAACTCTCATGCTGTCTGGGATTTTCTCGTTACTGTTCTGCGCCCTTTTCCAGAAATCTTTTCCGGTCCGGAAAGACCGTCATTTCTCATGAAATTTTATATCCCATTTTGTTTAAATCTGTGGTAAATTTGTTATGATACTTGTTAATCAACGGTTCATGTTGGCGGAGAAGGACAGGTTTCATACAGGAAAAAGGGGCGTGATTTTGCGGTGAGGACAGTAGGGATCGGGCATCAGGACTTTGAGAGGCTGCGCATGACGGATAATTTCTATATAGATAAGACGGGATTTATCCGAAAGTGGTGGGAGAGAAATGACAGCGTTACGCTGATTGCCCGCCCCAGACGTTTTGGAAAGACTCTGAATATGAGTATGCTGGAGTGCTTCTTTTCTGTGCGCTATGAAGGCCGGGGAGATCTGTTTCAGGGGCTTGAGATATGGCAGGATGAGAAATACCGAAATTTCCAGGGAACCTGGCCGGTTATCAGCCTTTCTTTTGCTTCAGTAAAGAATGTGGATTATAAAACATCAAGGGAACAGATCTGCCGGATTCTGGCAAATTTGTATTCACAGTATCATTTTCTGTACGACAGCGATTGTCTGACAGAGCAGGACAGAGTATTTTTCAAGAATGTTTCACCGGATATGAATGACGCACAGGCAAGTGCGGCGCTGTATCAGCTGTCAGATTATCTGTGCCGTTACTATGGAAAAAAAGTGATCATTCTGCTGGATGAGTATGATACGCCCATGCAGGAAGCCTATGTTAACGGTTACTGGAAAGAAATGACAGGATTTATCAGGAGTCTGTTCAATGCCGCTTTTAAGACAAACCCGTTTCTGGAGCGCGCAATTATGACCGGAATCACACGAGTCAGCAGAGAATCGGTTTTTTCGGATCTGAACAATTTAAAAGTGATTACCACCACATCGGATGTGTATCAGGACTCCTTCGGATTCACAGAGAAGGAAGTGTCTGCCGCCCTGGAGGAGTACGGGCTGACGGAGAAAATGCCGCTTGTGGCGCGCTGGTATGATGGCTTTACCTTTGGAAATATGTCAGGAATCTATAATCCATGGTCCATTATCAATTTTTTGGACACAGGAAAATTGGGAACTTATTGGGCGAACACCAGCAGTAACGCGCTGGTGGGAAAGCTGATCCGGGAGGGAAGCGCGCAGATTAAGCAGGATATGGAAGAACTGCTGCGGGGCGGCAGCATACACACGCAGATTGACGAGCAGATCGTCTTTGACCAGCTGGATGACAATGAGCCGGCCATCTGGAGTCTGCTTCTCGCCAGCGGATATCTGAAGGTGAAAAGTTATTCTTTCCGCGAATCGGACGGATGGGAAAGCTATGAGCTGGCACTGACGAATCTGGAAGTACGGATCATGTTCTCAAAACTGATCGAGGGCTGGTTTGCGCAGTTTACGCCGTCCTATTCGCTGTTTGTAAAGGCGCTGCTTTTGGGAGATCTGGACGCCATGAATTCCTATATGAATCGGGTGGCGCTCTGTACGTTCAGCTATTTTGATACCGGAAAAGAGGCGGCGCCGGAGCCAGAGCGCTTTTATCACGGATTTGTTCTGGGGCTTATCGTGGAATTGTCAGACCGCTATGCCATCACTTCGAACAGGGAAAGCGGTTTTGGCCGGTATGATGTGATGATGGAACCGAAGCTGGAGGGGGATGACGCCATCATTCTGGAGTTTAAAGTACTCAATCCGAGAAGGGAGAAGAATCTGGAGGAGACGGTACAGAATGCGCTGTGGCAGATTGAGGAGAAAAAGTATGAAGAGTCTTTGCTTGCCAGAGGTTTCTCACCCGAACGCATCCGCAGGTACGGTTTTGCTTTCCGGGGAAAAGAAGTTCTGATCGGGGAATACAGTAACGATAAAGTGGCATCAGGATAAACGCATGAACAAAAAATCTGCTCTTTTTTAACACAGTTTTTCTTTTTTGTGGTATATTAGCGCTGATTA
>CANQAR010000060.1 GCA_947588845.1 uncultured Lachnospiraceae bacterium | reverse complement strand
TCCGGAGCAGTTCAGCCCTTTCAGGAAAGCTTCCGGCTCTGTCCGTTTCAGCTAAACTTAATGACATTGGTTCACTCACTTCTCCCATCCGGTATTTTATTCTGAGCGTTATTTTCCGCTTTCCTGCTTTTCCACAGCCGCCTCCACAAATCCCCGGAACAGCGGATGCGGGCGGTTCGGCCGTGACTTGAGCTCGGGATGTCCCTGCGTCGCGAGGAAGAAGGGATGCGATTTGAGCTCGATCATTTCCACGATGCGCCCGTCCGGAGAGAGGCCGGAGAGGGTCAGGCCGTTTTCGCAGAGAATTTTGCGGTAATCATTGTTGACTTCATAGCGGTGTCTGTGGCGTTCGTGAATCTCTCTTGTACCGTACAGCTCGTACGCTTTCGTAGTCGGATCGAGGACGCACGGCCAGGAGCCGAGACGGAGCGTGCCGCCGATGTCCTCCACGCCGTTCTGGTCAGGCAGCAGGGCGATGACCGGATGCGTCGTCTGAGGATTAAGCTCGATGCTGTGGGCGTCGTCAAGCCCCGCTACGTTGCGCGCGTACTCGACAATCGCGAGCTGCATGCCGAGGCACAGGCCGAGGAACGGGACATTGTGCGTCCGCGCGTAGCGGATCGCCTCAATCTTTCCGTCGATGCCGCGGTCGCCGAAGCCGCCGGGGACAAGGATGCCGCTTACATCACCGAGCAGTTCCTCCACATTTTCCGCGGTGACATCCTCGGAATTGATCCATTTGATGTTGACAGTCGAGTGCGTGGCGATGCCGCCGTGTTTCAAAGCCTCCACAACGCTGATGTAGGCGTCGTGCAGGGAAATATATTTGCCGACGAGCGCGATACTGACTTCGCGTACCGGGGAGCGGAGCGCCGCCACCATGGATTTCCAGTCTTCGAGATCCGGCTCAGGGCAGGGAAGATGCAGGCATTCGCAGGCTACCTGCGCCAGATTTTCCTTTTCCATCGCGAGCGGGGCCTCGTACAGATACTCGACGTCCAGATTCTGAAGGACGTGGCTGCTCGGGACGTTGCAGAAGAGCGCAATCTTGTCCTTAATCTGGCGGTTCAGCGGATACTCGGAGCGGCAGACGATGATGTCGGGCCAGATTCCCATGCCCTGGAGCTCCTTGACGCTCGCCTGTGTCGGTTTGGTTTTCATCTCGCCGGACGCCTTAAGGTACGGAATCAGCGTGACGTGGATCAGGATCGCGTTTTCGTGGCCGATGTCGTGCTGGAACTGGCGGATTGCCTCGAGGAACGGCTGGCTCTCGATGTCTCCGACTGTGCCTCCGACCTCGATAATCGCGATGTGCGTATCCTCTGTCGTGAAATTCCGGTAGAATCGGCTCTTGATCTCATTTGTGATATGCGGAATGACCTGAACCGTGCCGCCGCCGTAGTCTCCGCGCCGTTCCTTATGGAGCACGGACCAGTAGATTTTTCCTGTGGTGACATTGGAATTTTTGTTCAGGCTCTCGTCGATAAAACGCTCGTAATGCCCCAGGTCAAGATCCGTCTCCGCGCCGTCGTCCGTGACAAAGACTTCGCCGTGCTGGATCGGGTTCATGGTGCCCGGGTCGATATTGATATAGGGATCGAATTTCTGCATGGTCACTTTGTAACCGCGCGCTTTCAGAAGTCTACCCAGAGATGCCGCGGTGATTCCCTTGCCAAGGCCGGAAACGACACCGCCGGTTACGAATACATATTTTACTGGCATAATTCTCCTCCTCATGTCGTACTGCGGGGAAAAAGATCCCGCAGAATCCAAAGCTGCCGTGCCGCAGGAATGTGTCTTTGGTACATTCTTTGTTTTACACGGATCATAACCCGGATATTATACAACGATCTGTGCCTGAAATCCATCTTTTTTTGAGGTGGATTTCAGCCTGCTTTTTAATATGGGTAGGCGATATTGTATCCGACATCCGTGACAGAAGAAACATTCTTTTTGGTCGAGTAGTTATAGACAACGCAGGAGCTTCTGTTCATCTGAATACCGCAGTCTTTCTGTCCTCCTGCGATCTTTCCGATCAGGGCTGAACCAGCGGTATAATTCTGGTTTACTAAAAGCGCGCCTGAGCTGGAGCAGGCAGATATGCTTCCGCCATGTGCCATTCCCACGATACCTCCAAACGGAAGCGATCCGTTCGCTGACATCATTCAGAAAGATGTCTTTTGTCAGCAGAAAGAAATCCCCTTCGTGGGAGTTTCCGTCGTTGACTTCTTTTGCGAGCAGGGCCAGCTGTTCTCCGTTCTGGATCTGGTAGGGGTTAGCCTGTGTGCCGTCCCCTCCCGCGTAACCGGATGCGACAGAACCATCCCATATAGGGTATGTCTGAACCGGAGTTAATGAAATACTGCCGAGCTCATTGGTCTGATAAAGAGAAAAACTGGTTTGCGTGACGCTCAGGGGTTCATACTGGTCGGCGGAAAAGGTCAGGATGATCCTGCCGCCTTCTTCCCAGCCGTTCAGCGTCCCGAGATCCAGAGAAAAACGGCCGTTTGGAGAGGAGGAACAGCTTCCGGCTGCTTTTCCGCTGCCGGATATTTCGCCCGTCACCGACACGCCCCGGATGCCTTCGCCTGTTTTGGAATCCAGCACAGTTCCGGTGAATATCGTATGCTGACTGTTCAGAAAGACAGTTCCGATATCGACAGTGGTATTTCGTACAACGCAGCTTTTTTTGAAGACGGAAAAGCCGGTTTTTGTGATCACGATCTCGCAGGATCCGCTTTCCACCTTCCGGAATGCAAATCCGCCTTCTTCTGACGTGGAGACGCTGCCTTTTTCTACACCATTCTGGTACAGTGTCACAACAGCGTCGGAAGTCGGGCTTCTGTCTTTCTTTAAAAGGACGGTTCCGGAAATCTGTGATTCCGGGGCGAGCATAAAATCTTCTTCCACAGCGCCGGGATAAATGTAATCCTCCGTCTTTAAGGAGAAGGTGTCCGGACAGTAGTCCTCCGCGGAAAGCTTTATCTTCAGACTGCCTGCATAGACATCGTCGATGGAATAATTTCCCTGGGCGTCGGAAAGTGTATGCCAGGAACCTTCAAGAGCTGGATTGGAAACTGTGATATCGGCTCCCGCGAGCGGCTCTTTGCTGATCTTGTCGCGGATTGTCCCTTTTAGAGTCCGTTTCCTTGGAACCAGACGGAATACATATTCGTCGAGCGGACTGTTCTGGGCGATCTTAAAATACGCGTCTCCAAAAAAAATATAGTCGGTCAGCGCTCCGAGGATGGAACCCATTGTGAGTCGTCTGGAAATATAGGCAGTTTCCGAGGACCCTACCTGATCCTGCGTATTCTGGAAAGCCTCCTGAATGGATACATATTCGCCGCTGCTGGTTTTTTCTGTCAGATTTTTGGAAAGTTCTATGATAAATTCATCGGAATAATAATCGTTTATGGACGAACTGGCTCCGATAAAGGTATCAAAGCCTTTCTGGAGAAAGACATCCTTCAGCGAGTCGGTATAATATCCATAGCAGGATCCGCAGAGGACGGCTCCTCCGTGAACTTCCGGAAGATATTTCTGGAAGAATCCGGGAGTGAGGATGATCATATCCGAGTTGCCAGGAATGATCAGCTCTTTGCCAATATCTTCTTTCCACTTTTCCCGGAAAGCCTGATCGATGGTATCGTGGATGACCAGGCCGATTTCTTCTGTTTTGGATTTCGTCGAGAAGGGAACCGCGCCATGCCCCCTCCAGATCAGCACACGGTCGCTGCCGTTTTTCAGGGAATCAAGAAACTGAATAAGGCTTTCATAGGACAGTCCGCCCGCGGTTTCGCTCAGCGCGTCAACGGACAGGTAGTCGCTGCTGTTATCGACGATATTTCCGGCAGCCTGTGTCAGTATGGGCTGGCCGTTCCATTTCCATAAGTCTTTTGCCTGCTTGGTTTCTTCCGAATTAAGCGTATCTACGGTACCTACATAATAACCGCCGGACATCTGATGTTTCAGCTGGGGCATGAAAATAAATCCCGTCTCATCCGGCAGATAGAATGTGACGGAACCCTGCGGGGATTTCAGAACGTTTTTGACGACATTGTCCTTTTTTAACTGCAGGCCTTTGCTGTAGATATCGTCCCGCATGGGCAGGATATCCTCTTCCGAAACAAATCCTTCCTCGTCCGTGTATTCTTCGACCACAGGACTGAGTTTTTCCTGTTTTTCATACTTTGGATTCTCCTTTCATGTGAATTGTAACAGCAGATAGCTATATTATATAGCTGCCTGTTTCGAAAAGCTATGTTTATTATTGAGAAGTAGTTGATGGGGGTATAAAAACAGTTGACAAACGGCGGTTTCATTTATATACTGGGAAAAAGCGACGAAGGGAACAAGTAGGGATCAGCGAAAGGCACAGAGAGCAGCCGGATGGTGAGAGGCGCGCATGGAAACTGGTTTTGAATACATCCCGGAGCTCCGCACAGAACGGAACATACAGTACAGAGGGCTGCATATGAACGGATTTTCAGAGCAAGGTTCAGAATAGCGGCCGCAGAAAGCAGGTGTTCCAAGTAGGCTGCGGCGGTGTGATGGCCGTTATTGACATCAGAGTATAGACATTACAGTTCACATTTTGCGGAAGTTCTTATGACAGGCTGCTGACCGCGAAGGGAACGGGTAACTGTGAATGTACTCGCTGAGGCAGGCGGTGCGAGCCGTCTGTGAAATAAGGTGGTAACACGGGATTTTACTCTCGTCCTTATAGTAATGTAAGGCGGGAGTTTTTTATATGCGCAGGCCCGCACATGGAAATCAGCTGCAGGCACAGCATGCGGGCCGCGCGGTGAGCAGGAAGGAAAAGCCGCCTCTTGCTCGATCCACAAAAAGTTCCGTCGGATTTTCTGTGACATAAAAAAGCTCCGCAGACTGCTGCAAATCAACGCCAGCCGGAACGAAGCGGAGACCGCACTGTGGCGGAAATCCGCCGGTGAACAGAGATTACCGGGCGCGGACTAAAGCAATAAGAAACCTCCCGCAGTCAAAAGAATAAGAGAGGAGAATGTGAAGATGCAGATTTATGATGAACTGGTGGCAAGAGGATTGATTGCCCAGGTGACGGATGAAAAAGAGATCCGTGACCTCGTAAACAATGGAAAGGCAACGTTTTATATCGGGTTTGACCCGACGGCGGACAGCCTGCATGTCGGACATTTCATGGCGCTCTGCCTGATGAAAAGACTGCAGATGGCAGGCAACAAGCCGATCGCTCTGATCGGAGGCGGCACGGCGATGATCGGAGATCCGTCCGGCCGTACAGATATGCGTCAGATGATGACGAAGGAGACAATTCAGCACAATGGAGAATGCTTTAAGAAGCAGATGAGCCGCTTCATCGATTTTTCGGACGGCAAGGCTCTGATGGTAAATAACGCGGAGTGGCTTCTGGATTTGAATTATGTGGATCTTCTGCGCGAAGTGGGCGCGCATTTTTCAGTCAACCGCATGCTGACAGCGGAGTGCTACAAGCAGAGGATGGAGCGCGGACTGAGTTTCCTTGAGTTCAACTACATGATCATGCAGAGCTATGATTTCTACGCACTGTTCCAGAAATACGGCTGCAACATGCAGTTCGGCGGGGACGACCAGTGGAGCAACATGCTTGGCGGCACAGAACTGATCCGCCGTAAGCTTGGCAAGGATGCGTACGCGATGACAATCACGCTTCTGCTTAACTCGGAAGGAAAGAAGATGGGAAAGACGCAGAGCGGCGCCGTGTGGCTTGACCCGAACAAGACATCTCCGTTCGATTTCTACCAGTACTGGAGAAATGTGGCCGACGCGGACGTGCTGAAATGTCTGCGGATGCTGACATTCCTGCCGCTTGAGCAGATCAGTGAGATGGAAAAATGGGAAGGAAGCCAGCTGAATAAGGCGAAGGAAATCCTGGCATACGAGCTGACCGAACTGGTACACGGCGAAGAAGAAGCGAAGAAGGCGCAGGATGCGGCGCACGCGCTGTTTTCAAGCGGAAACGCGGCGAATATGCCTCAGTCAGTTATTTCTGACGGAGATTTTGAGAATGGAAACATCGATATCGTCTCACTGCTTCTGAAGTCCGGGCTCGTGCCGTCCCGCTCTGAAGGACGCCGTGCCGTGGAGCAGGGCGGTGTGAGCATCGACGGAGAGAAAGTCACAGACGCGAAGGCTCTGATCGCCAGGGAGAAGCTTGAAGGCGAGGGGATCGTCCTGAAACGCGGAAAGAAAAATTTCCGGAAGGTGACAACAGCGTAGATTTTGCATATAATAAAGTGAGATCGTTTCGCGGGTGATAGTTTGGAAAACCGGACGGATCATAGTGCAGATAACAGTGAAAAAAGGAAAGCCGGAAAAAAGAGTTTGCTGCGTTCCTTTATAAAAATAGGAAAAGATATTGCGGGATCAGTAATATTCTGGTGTGCTGCCGTATCGATTGTGGCCTCGGCCTGTCATATTGCAGGGGATGTGACCGCCTCTTTTGTGAAAAGCAGGAAAGCAGGGGAGGCGGAAGCGGTCCTGTCGAAAAGCGGAACCGCAGAAAAGGCGGGTTCTGTTCCGGCGGGGAAACAGATTTCGGAAGAAGCAGAATTTGCGGCAGCAGGCCAGGATGCCGGGAACAGAGAATCGGGAGAGGACACAGCGGGCAGCAGTCTGGCGAACGGAGATTTGTCCGCCGGGAGCACAAGGGATGACAGCTCTCCGGAGGATGACGTTTCAGATGGAAGTGCGTCTGGCAGTTCAAAAGGAAGTTTGTCGGCGGAACCTCTGAAGAAAACGGTCGCTCTGACGTTTGACGACGGTCCGCATCCCGTTTACACAAAAAAGCTTCTGGATGGTCTTCTGGAACGCGATGTGAAAGCCACATTTTTTGTGATAGGGGAGAATATTCCGGGGAATGAAGATCTGATCGCTCGAATGGAAGAGGAAGGTCATCTGATCGGAAATCACACATATGATCATGTGAAAATATGTGATATGAAAAAAGAGGATGCCTGCTATCAGGTAGAGCAGACAAGCGCCCTGGTGCGGGAGATTACCGGTCATGATACAGAATTTGTGAGACCTCCGTTCGGTGCGTGGAATCCGGATCTGGAATGCAGCTTTGTGATGATTCCTGTCTTGTGGGATGTTGATCCGCTTGACTGGACGACTTCCAACACTTCGCTGATCGTGCAGCGGGTTACAGAAGAGGCGGACGATCAGGATATTATACTGCTGCATGATTTCTATGAGTCGTCTGTGGATGCGGCGCTGCAGATTATAGACATATTGAAAAAAGAAGGATTTGAATTTGTGACAGTGGATAAGCTAATTCTGCCGTGAGAATCTGGTTTCTGAGTGGGAGAGAAATTAAGAAGAAAGAGGATTTGGGTTCGTGACGACGGATAAGCTGATTCTGTCGTGAGAGCCCGCTTTCTGGATGGAAGAAAAATGAAGAAAAGATTCAGATTTGTGACAGTGGATAAGCTGATTCTGCCGTGAGAGTTTGATTCCTGTGCAGGAAGAGAACTGCGCAGAAAACCGGGTGTGCAGATTTCGATGGAAAAAGGTGAATTATGGATTTATTTGAATACGCAAGAAGCAGGACCATGAAAAGTGAAGCGCCGCTGGCCTCCCGGATCCGCCCCCGGACGCTGGATGAGGTCGTGGGACAGCAGCACATTGTCGGAAAAGATAAGATGCTGTACCGCGCGATTCGTGCCGATAAGCTGAGTTCGCTGATTTTTTACGGGCCGCCGGGAACTGGAAAGACAACGCTGGCGAAGGTGATCGCGAACACGACAAGCGCTGAGTTCCGGCAGATCAACGCGACTGTGGCCGGGAAGAAGGATATGGAGGAGGTTGTCCGGGAAGCAAAGGACAATCTCGGCATGTACGGGAAGAAGACGATCCTGTTTGTGGATGAGATTCATCGTTTTAATAAAGGGCAGCAGGATTATCTGCTTCCGTTTGTGGAGGACGGGACGCTGATTCTGATCGGCGCGACGACGGAAAATCCGTATTTCGAGGTAAACGGCGCTCTGCTTTCCCGGTCGATTATCTTTGAATTGAAGCCGCTGGAAAAGAAAGATATTCTGACTCTGATCTATCGGGCGGTCAGTGATGAAGAGCGGGGGATGGGAGCCTATAACGCGGCAATTGACGAGGACGCGGCGGATTTTCTCGCGGATATCGCGGAAGGAGACGCACGCGCCGCGCTGAACGCGGTGGAGCTGGGTGTGCTCACGACGTCTCCGGGAGCGGACGGAGTGATCCGGATCACGCTCGAGGTGGCCTCGGAATGTATCCAGAAGCGTGTGGTGCGCTACGACAAAGAGGGGGACAACCATTACGATACGATCTCGGCATTTATCAAAAGCATGCGGGGGTCTGACCCGAATGCCGCGGTATATTATCTGGCGAGGATGCTGTATGCCGGAGAAAGTGTGACTTTCATCGCGCGCAGAATCATGATCTGCGCATCTGAGGATGTCGGGAACGCGGATCCGCAGGCGCTGCAGGTGGCGGTAGCGGCTTCGCTTGCCGTTGAACGGGTCGGTATGCCGGAAGCGCAGCTGATCCTTGCGCAGGCGGCCCTGTATGTAGCGACGGCGCCGAAGAGCAATTCCGCAACCAACGCGATTTATGACGCGATGGAGGCGGTCAGAAAGAAACCGGGCGCAGTCCCGCCGCATCTGCAGGATTCCCATTACAAAGGTTCCGCGAAGCTTGGACGCGGGATCGGATACGAGTACGCGCATGATTTTCCGAAACATTTTTCACATCAGCAGTATCTGCCGGATGAGTGGAAGGATGCAAAGTTCTACGTTCCGTCGGAGAATGGATATGAGCAGCAGATCCGCCGGTATCTGGACTGGCTGCATGAAACGTAAGAACAAACGGTAACTTTTTAAAAATTACGAAGAGAAGACAGACGGGATCTGTAGTCTTCCCGTTCTGAGAAGGAGAGAGCATGAGTCTTCTGGAATTATTTATTCTGGCGGTCGGACTGTCCATGGACGCGTTCGCGGTGTCCGTCTGCAAAGGTCTGGCGATGAGCAGGTGCAGCCTGAGAAAGGCGATGGTGTGCGGAGTCTGGTTCGGCGGATTTCAGGCGCTGATGCCGGCCCTCGGTTATGTGCTTGGACGGCAGTTCGCGGATTATATCACGGCGGTCGATCACTGGATCGCGTTTATTCTGCTTGCGGTGATCGGTGGAAATATGGTGCGCGAAGCCTGTTCAGGAGAGGAGGACGAGACAGACGGTTCGCTGGATATAAAGACCATGTTTCTGCTTGCGGTGGCTACGAGCATCGACGCGCTCGCGGTCGGAATCACATTTGCGTTTCTGAAAGGAACGAATATTCTGGCAGCGGTCAGTTTTATAGGATTGATTACATTCAGTCTGTCCACAGCAGGTGTGAAAATCGGAAATATTTTTGGGGCGCGTTACAAAGCGAAAGCGGAGATTGCGGGCGGCGTAATCCTTGTGCTGCTTGGACTGAAGATATTGCTTGATCATCTGGGGATTCTGTAAAGTAATATTCAATACAGTAATCAATGAGAATTTATCTTGTCAGATTACAGAATTTTCCCTGACAGGCCGCGGCAAGCGCATCCGGCGCGAGTTCAATCTGCGCGCCAAGCTTTCCGCCGCTGACGATGATCTTTTCATGACTGCAGGCTGATTCATCGATAAAAACAGGGTACGGTTTTTTCATGCCGACCGCGGTGCATCCTCCGCGAATGTAGCCGGTGACCTGATTAATCTCCTTGACATGAATCATGGCAAGGGATTTCTGGGCGGCTTCTCTGGCAGCCTTTTTCAGATCCAGCTCTTCATCGATCGGAATTACAAAAACAAAATAATTTTTGGAAGGGCTTACAGTCACGAGGGTTTTGAACATGATTTCGTGAGGAAACCCCAGCAGGTCCGCAACCTGCTTTCCGTCAACAAATTCATTGCATTCATAGGAATGTGTCTCATACGGAAGATTCATCCGGTCAAGAATACGCATAGCGTTTGTTTTCATTTCTTTTTGCTTTGCCATAACAGGCCTCCTTGAAAATTCATATGTTTTGCCCGAAAAAGTACTGCCGGGCGTGAAATTGTATGATTTCAGATTTTACACAGAGAAAAAACATGTGTCAAGGGAATAACGAAAGAGGAGGCAACACATTTTAGAACCAGTTCCATATAATAATATGAATACAAATCTGCAGGAGCTGTCAATGAGAGATTTTTGTGCGGGAAACAGAAGCAGAGAAGGATGTACAGGAAAAAATCAGAGAAATGAGGAATGGAATCCGTATGCAGGAGAAGAAGAGCCATTCGGAGGATACTGCAGAACGTGCGGCGGCAGTGAGATGGGAATCAGGGGCTATGATTCTATGGAAATGCCGGAATTGAGTGAGAAAGAACGGGATGATATAAAGGGATGGAACAGAAGAGTGCCGGAACCGGAGATAGGATGGAGCGTACAGCGGCCGGTTCCGCCGATACCGGTACCGGAGCGAAGGAAACAGCCGCCGCGCCGTCCACCGATGCCGGCGCCAATACCGGAACCAGAGAAAGGCCCCCGTCCGATGCCAGGCCGTCCGGCGATGCCGGCACCAATGCCGGAACCAGAAAAAGGCCCCCGTCCGATGCCAGGCCGTCCGGCGATGCCAGTGCCAATGCCGGAACCGGGAAAGGGTCCCCGTCCGGTGCCGGGTCGTCCGGCGATGCCGGCGCCAATGCCGGAACCAGAAAAAGGCCCCCGTCCGATGCCAGGCCGTCCGGCGATGCCGGCGCCAATGCCGGAACCAGAAAAAGGCCCCCGTCCGATGCCGAAACAGAGTGGAGAGCGCAGGGATTCGGAATCAAAGATGCTTGCTGACGCAGACCCGAATCCCGCGCGCAAGGCTCACGCGCGAGTCTTGAACAGGTATGACTATCAAGATATTATCGAGGAGGAAGAGCGGACAGAAAGGGATCTGCGCATGCTTCAGGCGATGTATCCGGAGGCGGTCAAGGAAATCCTTCCCTGTGTCGGGGAGATCTGTGACAGGATGGAATATGAGGGAAGTATGATGTTTGACGAGCACCCGGATAAAACCATGGTGCGTCGGCTGAGCGATGAAATCTATGAACAGACAGGAGATATCTGGCCTCGGGAAACGGTACAGGAACCGGATGGGGTCATGTCCATGCAGTATCAGGGGAATGGGAGAGGTCCTCTCGGAGAGCTGATACAGATTCTGCTGCTCCAGGAGATGCACCATCGCAGATGCCGTCACCGCAGGTGCCGGCCGTATATGTTCTGAAGAGAAGATCGGTCAGTTCTGTTCTGAGAAAAATGCCTGTGCGCAGGTTCCATTTCCGTATATTCTGGAAGGAGTGCCTGTGCGCAGGTTCCGTTTCCGTATATTCTGGAAGGAGTGCCTGTGCGCAGGTTCCGTTTTTGTATATTTTGGGAGGAATGCCCGGGATTGGAATTGTTTTGGAAATCAAAAAAGGCTGCAAAATGAATTATAGAAGAAAGAAAATCCCCTGCTGGAACAGTGCGTTTAAAACTCTGATTTCAGCAGGGTTTTTCAGACTGGAGGAACGTGAAACTGTAACTGTGAAACTACTTGTCGTAAAACAAGATGGATAGTATACTACTAAAAGAAAAACCGGACTTTTGTGAGGATGCAGGTATGGAAAAACTGAGAGAACTTTTAAATGATATTATGAATGAGGAACTGCGCCAGATCATTTTAAGCGGGCGGAAGGAGGAAAATGCCTATACAAAGGTAAAAATCCGCCCGATAAAGAAAAAGGGCGAACTGATCTTTCAGGCAGCGGCCTGGGATGGAAAAAAGGAGTTTCATTTTAATTGTGGGAAGGAAGATATGATTTCCCGGATACTGATCTGGATGGAGCGCGATTTCAGGCAGCTGCAGGCGGAATCTGTGACGATGACCTGCTCTGCTCTTGTGAGCAAAAAGGGGAAAGTCACGGTCAAGACGAAGAAGCGGACGGATGTGCAGCCTGCTCCGGAACTGACGCATGACCGTGCTAAAAAGTATATTCTGGAGGAAGGTATACCGGTACCATTTCTGGTGTATCTCGGTGTGATGACGCCGGAAGGAAAAGTGATCGCCTCAAAGTATGATAAGTTTCGCCAGATCAACCGTTTTCTCGAATTTATCGAGGATATCTGCCCGATGCTGCCCGCGGACAGAGAACTCAGGATGATCGACTTCGGGTGCGGAAAGTCCTATCTGACATTTGCGATGTATTACTATCTGCATGAATTGAAGGGGTATGATGTCAGAATTACGGGGCTGGATCTGAAAGAGGATGTGATTGCGCACTGCAATGAGCTTGCTGTGGAGTTTGGGTATGAGAAGCTGCATTTTCTCCAGGGAGACATTGCACAGTATGAAGGAGCGCGGCAGGTGGATCTGGTTGTGACACTTCACGCGTGCGATACGGCGACAGACTATGCGCTCGCGAAAGCAGTGGAATGGAATGCCGGAGTGATTCTGTCGGTTCCCTGCTGTCAGCATGAGCTGAACGGGCAGATCCGCAATGAAATTCTGGAGCCTGTTCTGAAATACGGACTGCTTAAGGAGAGGATGGCGGCTTTAATTACGGATGGTCTGCGCGCTTCCATGCTTGAGGAGGCAGGGTATCAGGTTCAGGTGCTCGAATTTATTGACATGGAGCATACGCCGAAGAATATCCTGATCCGTGCGGTAAGGAAAGAAAACAGTGCGAAAGGAAAGTCGGCGGAGCTGAAAAAACTCATGGAGTTTCTGAATGTGTCTCCGACACTTGGAAATCTGCTGAAGATATAACGGAGTATCCTGCAGGAGTATGAATTTTGAACTGGAGTTATAACAAAAGGGGTTGTCAGATTTATGAAGAAAATATTGAGCAGAATCAGAAAAGCGGCAGTGCATATTTTGATTCTTCTGGGTGTGTTTGTGATTTCGGTGTTTGGATTTGAGCGCTGGATCAATCAGGATGTTCCCAATACTGCGGAGGGAATGGAAAGTTCCTCTTTTCCGCTGGTCTATATGCAGAACAGCGGTGTGAGCTACAATTGTCTGCATGGCTATGCGTACGAGATGAACGTCAATTATATCCGGGATACGATCACGGTGCTTGGCGGCGATCATAAACTGGATATTCAGGTTCAGCCGTTCAGCTCAAATGTCGAGAGTATTTCTTATGAGGTTCTGAGTATTGACGGAAAAGAATCTCTGGAAAATACGAATGTAGTGAAGACCCGGACAGAAAACAACAGCATCTATACGACATTTGAGATACAGAACCGGATGCTGATGAACCAGGAGTATATTCTGAAAATTAACGTCAATGCCGGGGGGCGCACGATTTATTATTATACGCGTCTGATTCTGGAGGACGGACTGCATCTTGCAGGCTATCTGGATTTTGTGACGGGATTTTATGAGAAATGTGTCAACAAAGCGGATCAGGAAGGGCTGGGAACGTATGTGGAGCCGAACGAGACATCCGGAACGAACGCGACGCTTGCGAAAATGGACATTCACGATACGGTAAATCAGCTTATGTGGGGAGAGCTCAATCCGGGGATTTATTACAAACCGACGCCAAGCCTGGTGGATATTAATGAAACGACGGCTTCTTTTGTAATGGAATACCGCATATCCTCTGTCGGGGAGGACAAGGAGACGGATATCTTCAATGTCAGGGAATTTTACCGCCTTCGTTACACGGACACGCGTATATTCCTGCTTGATTTTACCCGGACGACGGATGAAATCTTCCAGGCGGATGAATCCGTAATCGAACCGACAGGCATTAATCTTGGCATCACGGATCTGGACGTGGAATTTATGTTCGACGAGGAGAAGAACATCATAGCTTTTGTGCAGGAGAATGAGTTGTGGACATATGATATCCACAGGGACAAGATATCGAGGGTGTTCGGATTTCCGCAGTCTGAAAATATGGATTATCGTGATTTTTACAACAGGAATGATATTCGGATTCTGCGGGTGGATCCGGATGGGAATGTCTGGTTTGCTGTTTCCGGTTATATGAACCGGGGAAAACATGAAGGGGAGAACGGCATTGGCATTTATTATTACGAAGATGCGTCCGCAACCGTGGATGAGAGCGTATTTATACAGACGATGGAGAGCTACGATATGCTGAAACTGGACATCGGAACGCTTGCGTATGTCACGGAAGATGCAGACAGATGTTATGTTCTGCTGGAAGGGGCTGTTTACAGGATCAATCTTCTGGATCATATCTGTAAGCGTGTGATAGAAGGAATTAAGAATGACTGTTATGTGGGCTCGGAGCAGAACCGGCATTTTTGCTGGCTGAAAGAAGGAGAGGCATATAATTCTCAAACGCTGTGTGTGATTGATCTGGAGACAGAGAAAACCACGGAAATCAGAGGAATCGGAGAGGAACGGCTGCGCCCGGCAGCGTTTATGGGCGAAGATCTGGTCTATGGGGCCGCGCTTGCCTCGGATATCGATGTCACGCATAAAGGAGCAGAGCTGTTCCCCATGTACCGTCTTGCGATTGTGAATGAAGAAGGGGCGGAGATTAAGAATTACCAGCCGGGAAACGTGTATGTCACAGGCTGGGAACTCACGGGAAATATGCTGACGCTGCAGAGAGTAGTCCGCGGAGAAAAGGGGTATGAAGAGACGACAGAAGATCATATCGTGAGCACGAATGTGGAAGAGGATGTTATCTACGGAGTTACCACGCAGCAGTCCGGAACGAAACAGACAGAGATACTGCTTCGTTTTGGGACAACCGTTTCAGACAGAAATCCGCAGGTGGTGACAGGAAAGATATACACAGGGGAGAATTCCGGAAACACGGAAATTCCGGTAAACGAGAACGCGGAGCCTCTCTACTATGTATACGCCGGGGGAAGCATGAATAGCCGTTTCTCTGCTGTCGGACCGGCAATCCGCCGGGCGGACGAGGAAGTCGGAGTTGTGATTGACAACGAAAAACAGTTTATCTGGGAAAGAGGAAACAGGGATACCACAAGCCTGATGAAAGTGGAAAATGTGCCGGCCGCATTCCGGATGGGTACAATGGATGTGGAAAGAATAGAGTCGGAGCTTGGATCGGAGGTGCTGGATCTGACCGGCTGTACGCTGGATATGGTGCTGTATTTTGTGGGGCAGAAGAGGCCGGTTCTGGCGAATACGCCGCAGGGGGTCGTCACGATCGTAGGATATGATGAATATAATGTAATTCTGCTGAACCCCGGGGAGGATGAAACCTACTACGGCGGTATGCAGGACAGTACCAGTCTTTTCGAGAAAGCGGGAAATCAGTTCCTGACGTATATTTCATGATGCCAGGGTCGAAAGGTCATGCAATTCATGTTCACATGGAAAAGCATGACACTGAGCCCCCAAAAACACCGAAAAGAAGCCATTTTTCATGGAAAAATGTGCGGATTTGAGGTGTTTCAGGGGGCTGAACGTCCGATGGCATTGATGGCAATATGCACAAAAATTTGGAGAGACTTATGTGGATAACTCAGGATTCAACAAAGTATTCCGAAGTTATCCACACGATTTAACAGAAAAATACGTGATAAAATGAACTTATACACCAGGTTATCCACATTATCCACATTTATGTGTGTGGACAGCTCTGTTTATATCCCAAACAAAAAGAACAAGTATTTTGTGAAATATGTCGAATACGGGATTTTCCTGTATCGGAGACTTATTTGGCCGACTTATGAAAACAGCACATGGGAAAACCCATGTGCTGTCTGTCCGATATCATCAGTTCCAGTAACGCACGATCCTTAACGGAGTCTGATAATTGTAATTCGATATCTTGATACCGCCTGCCGGGTATGGCTGCGAATTGCTTGCGTGAACGATCTTTCCCTCGCCGATGTAGATTGCCACGTGGTTTGCGTAATCTCCGTAGCCGTAGAAGATGAGGTCTCCCGGCCGCATGTCTTCTTCGCTTACGGTGAAGGCCTGTGCATAGCCCTGTTTGATGTACGAATCAGAAGGTCCATGCATCTGATCGTCAGCCACACGGAGCAGCTTGATATTGAAATTCGCAAATACCGTCATAACAAATCCGGAGCAGTCTGCGCCGTTGGTCAGGCTTGTCCCGCCATAGACGTAAGGATTACCGACATACTGCAGAGCAAAGTTCGCAATCTGCGTACCTGTATCGTTGCCAGAGAGATGCATATTGGTCTCATCGGTAATGATACCGGAAGAATTGATTGTGTACTGTTTTGAGCCGACAACGATGGTTACGGAGACAGCCAGCCGTCCGTCAGGATAGAAGTAGTATTTTGAACCGTTGATGGACTGGACTCCGGTCTGCATAACGCCGTCCGGGGCAAAGTAGTATCTGTTTCCGGAAATAGTCTGCCAGCCGGTTACCAGGTTGCCGTCGCTGTCATAGTAGTATTTGTTGTCGCCCTGTGTTTCCCAGCCGGTCTGTTTCGGTTCTTCATTCTCGTTGCCGGCTTTGGAAGGCTCCGTGAGAACTCCGTCGGAACCGGCAAAATATTTGCTGCCGATCCAGGTGTCCGTGGCCATAATGCCTGAACTTAGAAAATAATAAAAATTTGCGCCGATTTTAACCCGCATGTTCTTTGCGGCCGTTCCGTCCGGCATAAAATAATAAGTATTGGAATCAATCTTCTTCAGCTTCTGGGTGACTTTTTTGCCGTTGGTGTTGAAGAAGTAGACGGCATCGTCAATCGCGTTGACTCCTTTGAGGAGCGCGCCGCTGCCGGAAGCATAGCAGTTGCCGCCGCAGACCCATCTGTTCTTCTGCAGGATTCCTTTGTTGTTAAAATAATAGTGGCTGCCATTGTACTTGATCTTACCGGTCTGTCTGATTCCGGTGGAAGGATCAAGATAGTAAGTGGAATCGCCGATGGTTATAAATCCGAAGGCACAGGCTCCGCTGGACAACAGATAACGCTTTTCCTTCCACTGGTTTTTCTGCATGACTCCGTTTTTATTCAGGTAGTAGAATTTTCCGTTGGATTTGATCCATCCGGTCTGGCGGACACCGTCCGGCGTCATGAAATAAGTCTTGCCGTTGATGGTAATCCATCCGGTTTGCATGATGCCGACGTTGTTGAAATAATACCAGCAGCCGTTGATCTGGCGCCATCCGGTAACATAACCAGGGGAGGCCTTCTGTGTATATTTTTTTCCGGCAATTGTATTCACCCAGGCAGCGTTGGCTGTCAGGACAGGAGAGGCAAGGACCAGAAGACCTGTCAGTGACAGCAGAAGCAGTAATTTCCTTTTTATGTTCATGTCTGAGTTCCCCCTAAATACTATTACAAAAATTTTACAGGTTATTAAAATACTACCTGATAACCAATAAAAAGTCAACAAAGTCAGAGAAAAATTAATAATTTTCATGACTGAAATCACGCGTTGTGGTTGACTTTTCCGCGATTTCTGCGAAAATAAGTGCAGTTCTGTGCAGGAAGGATGATGACTCTCTGTCAGTCCGGGGAACTGTGGAAGAATTGTGGAAGATGGGAAGCGGATGACGCATGGCCGGGCGGGACAGAAGCCGGGGGCCGGACGGAGAAGCCGAGAGATGAGAAACGGATGACGCGTGGCCAGAGCAGGAATGCGGTGAAAAACAGGAAAAACTATGCAGAAACAAAAATTACACATAATGGAGGAAAAGGAATGAGACTGAGAAATATTCCCGGTTCAAGGGAGGAAATTGCCCGGAGCAGATATGTAGTACATGAAGATGTCATGAAAGAAAAAAGAGGACGCTGGAACGAAGTATTTGGAAATGATCACCCTGTCTATATAGAGGTAGGGATGGGGAAAGGGAAATTTCTTGCGGAACTGGCAAATCGTCATCCGGAGTATAATTTTGTCGGAATTGAAAAATATTCGAGCGTACTTGTTCGCGCTGTAAAAAAGCGGGAAGAGCAGCCGGAGCTGGAGAACCTTCTGTTTCTGCGTATGGACGCGGAGGAACTGCCGGAGGTGTTTGGAACAGAGGAAGTGGCGGGAATCTACCTGAACTTTTCTGATCCCTGGCCCAAGGATCGTCATGCGAAACGCCGTCTTCCAAGCAGGGAATTTCTCGCGCGGTATGATAAGATCCTGACGAGGGACGGCAGGGTGGAATTCAAGACAGATAACAGGGGTCTGTTCGAATTTGCGCTGGAAGAAGCGAAGGAGGCAGGATGGACGGTGGAAGCCTGCACGTTTGATCTTCATAATGATAAAGAGATGGCGCAGGGAAATATTATGACAGAATATGAAGAGCGATTTTCGGGGATGGGACAGGCAATCTGCAAGATGGTAATCCGGCGCTGAATGTGCGTCGCTGGCGCACAGCGCCCCGCAATTCCAAAACACATCAAATCCGCACATGTTTCCATGAAAAAGGCTCTTTTTCGGTGTTTTTAGTATCATCATGTTATTGAGGGGACAGGTATCCTTTGGATGGTACAGTCATAATATGAGATAAGAGAACTGGAGCAGAGGCGGAGCCGGTGAGAAGAAAGATATTCGGGATGCTTGACAGAGTGACTTCCAGGATGCAAAAGATGAACAAAAGAACGATACGGTACAGGGATTCGCTGGATGAGGTAAAAAAACAGCTTGACAGGATAGGAAAAGAAAAAAACAAATAATGCGGAAAGGATGACAGGTCTGGGCCGCGCGGCGGGCAGGAGGGAAAACTGCCTCCTGCCTTTTAGTCGTCAAGCTCGTAGGAGCCAAGAGCCTCCTCAACCCGTTCTTCGGAAATATGGCGCTTATTGAGGCGGTACTGGAGATAACGGTCGATGAGATAACTCAGCACGGCCACGACAGGCACGCCGAGGAACATACCGATCACTCCGGCAATGGAGCCGCCCACGATGATGGAAAAGATAATCCACAGGGGCTTGATGCCGGTGGAATTTCCAAGGATCTTCGGCCCGAGGATCAGTCCGTCAAACTGCTGAAGACAGAGGATCATGACGGCAAAGATCAGTGAGTCGACCGGTTTGATGAACAGAAGGATCAGAATACCCGGACCTGCGCCGATGAACGGTCCGAAGTAGGGGATCATATTTGTCACGCCGACAATCAGGCTGATCAGGGGAGCATAGTCCATGCCGAATATCATCATCAGGAAGAAGCACAGCACGCCGATGATCGTGGAGTCGATAAATTTTCCGACAACAAAGCTGCTGAACAGGCGGTTGCACTCCGCGAGGATCTCGCGTGCGACGGGGATGTGCTTTTCCGGCATGAACGCGTAGATAACGCGCCAGCAGGAGTGCATGAGGCGCCGTTTGTCATACAGCATGTAGATGGACACGATGAGTGTGATCAGTACGTTGATGATCCATGAAGCGATCGACATGGAGACCGTGTAGATCGTCGGCACCATATTGGTGATCATCGACCGGATCGCGCGGATCAGATCAGGAATCGTGTCATTCAGAGGCTTTATGACAAAATCCCAGTTCATATCCGGAAAACGTTCCTGCAGATAAGTCAGCTGTTCGAGCAGGGTGTCGTACGCATGCGGAATATAGTTTGCGAAATCCATGGCGTTGCTGATCAGCTCAGGTACGACATACGTGATCGTAACGGAAATAAATCCAAGTACGATGAGATAGGTAATCAGTATGGAGATGATCATATGTACCGAGTGCTTCAGCGGCAGTCTGGTCTTTTTCGCGATATTTCCGAACAGACGATAAAACATATGAACCATGGGATTCAGAATGTAGGCCAGCAGAGCGCCGAATACAAACGGGCTCAGAACGGCCAGAACCTGCTGGATGATCTCCCTTGTACTTTGAAAATCAATGATTGCCTTGATGATGGTGACCGTGATGATCGCCATGATCGCGCCGTAGATGCAGATTGTGAAGTACTGGCTGTTCTTGATGAAACGCTGGCCTTCACCTTGACTCGTGTCATTTGAAAGAGAAGAGGCAGGAGCCGCAGGTGTCTCAGAAACAGGAGGCGTTTCCTTGTACATGGTTCTGGTTTCAGGAGACGGCGGCGCTTCTTTTCTGGCAGGAGCAGCGCTCGCCGGAGTTGAAAGTTTCATGTGGCAAAATCCTTTCTTAATTAAAATATTGATGAGTTCTGTCTCGCGGAAGGAACAGCACGATCCGGAGATTCAGTAAATAATTGATTAAAATCTTGATTTCTTTGTTGGCTTATAAGCATATTATAGAGTGTTTTTCCATCTGTTGCAAGTAAGGCAGGAATAAAATCCCTTAAATTAATCGAAAGAAAATTAAAATGCACTTCGAGGCCGAAAAAATTGTTCTGATAAAAAAACAAAAAAATAAAAAATAGGGCTTGCAATCTAAAAAAGTTTGTATTATAATTCTCCATGTCGCTTGGGGAGAGCAAAATACTTGAGCGGCAGACAAATAAATAGAAGCGCGATTAGCTCAGTTGGTAGAGCACCTGACTCTTAATCAGGGTGTCCAGGGTTCGAGCCCCTGATCGCGCACTCGAAGTACTGTTTTTGCGGACGAGAAGCCGTGGGGACGGTACTTTTTTTGTTGTTTATATCATTCAGTTTTCATGGTTTTTGGATTTTTTGCTGGTTGTATGGTTTTTTCCTGTATTCTTTTTTACCACGGAGGAACATAAAATAAAATAGAAAAAACATACCGGGAACAAAGTATGAAAAATTTTATATTTCACCGCAAGGCTCCGGCAGAAGATGGCGGAATCAGAAACATGGATCATGAAACGGGTGTAAAGCTGCTCCAGTATTTTATGCTGTGTGTTCTTCTTGTGCTTTGTTTTATACTTCCTGGAGAGGGGGTAAAGAAAGGAGCGAAAGAGAGCGCGCAGCAGTATGTGCGGCAGGAATTGCAGGAGAATGATTCCGGCGGGAATCCGGGTATGCAGGGAAGTTCCGGCCAAAACGCAGGACAGGAGAACGGCGGAAACAGAGGTATCAGTACAGAAAATCTTGCAGGTTCGGGAAACGCAGCCGGAGAAGAAGAGAAATCCGGCCAGGGAAGCACGGCCGGAGGAGAGGAGAAATCCGGTCAGGGAAGCGCGGCCGGAGAAGAGGAAAGTTCCGGAAAAGAAATTCCTGCCGGGCAGAAGGGCACGATCGTGATTGACGCCGGCCACGGCGGAGACGATCCAGGCATGATCGGTCCCAGCGGAATTAATGAGAAAGTGCTGAACCTTGTCTATGCAGAGAAGCTGAAAGGACTTCTCGAGGCGCAGGGATACCGGATTGTGATGACCAGGGAGACGGAGGATGGCCTGTACGATGAAGATCAGTCGAATAAAAAGGCGCAGGATATGGAGCGGCGGGTGAAGATCATTGAGGAGAACAGTCCCCTGCTGACCGTCAGCATTCATCAGAACAGTTATCCGGACGCATCTGTCTCTGGACCGCAGGTATTTTATTTCCAGCACTCCGTGGAAGCGGAAAAGCTCGCCGCCTCAATTCAGAACGCGATGAACACGGAACTGGAGATTGAACGGCCGCGGACGCACAAAGGAAATACTTCTTACTATATATTAAAGCGTTCAAGCTCCGTGACGGTGATTGTCGAGTGCGGTTTTCTGACAAATCCGCAGGAAGAGGAAAAGCTGCAGGAAGAAGAGTATCAGAATCAGGTGGCGCAGGCAATCTGCGACGGTGTGCTCGCGTATCTGGAAAAAGCTTCGCAGGTGTAGCGGCTGTCCGTGTTTTGTTCCAGAGAAAATTTCGTTACATCCCTGATTTCAGTATATTTTGTATGGAGATTCCGGAACTTGCGGCGTAAAATGATGTTTTTGTGATATTTTGCGCCGAGATCCCGGGATTTCCGGGCATCCTGCCCAAAAATTATCCTGAAGGACAGGCATACATGAACAACAGATGAAGGTCTGCCATGTGTGCGAACAGGCACCTTGCTTCTTTACAAATGGGATAAAATGGATTAAAATAAAAAACGACCGGATTTTCGGTCTTTCGACAAAATGACACCGTGAATAAAAGCCACCGGTTATGCATGGAGACTGGGCTTTTATAGATACGCAGGAATAAACCATGGAGGTGCAGTATGGCAAATCAAGTGAAGACAATCGGCGTACTTACGAGCGGAGGAGATGCTCCGGGCATGAACGCGGCAATCCGCGCTGTGGTGCGCAAGGCGCTGGCGCATGGATTAAAAGTAAAAGGTATTTATCAGGGATATCGCGGCCTGCTCAATGAGGAGATTGTGGATATGACGGCAAGAGACGTGTCAGATACAATTTCCAAGGGAGGTACGATTTTATATACGGCGAGGTGTTCGGAATTCCGCACGCCGGAAGGACAGAACAAGGGAGCGGAGATCTGCCGCAGACACGGGATCGACGGCCTTGTGGTTATCGGCGGAGACGGTTCTTTTGCGGGAGCCCAGCAGCTGGCCGCACGCGGGATCAATACGATCGGCGTTCCGGGGACGATTGATCTTGATATTGCCTGTACCGAGTATACGATCGGGTTCGACACGGCGGTAAATACGGCGATGGACGCGATTGACAAGGTGCGTGATACATCGACTTCTCATGAGAGATGCAGTATTATAGAGGTTATGGGACGCAACGCGGGCTATATCGCTTTGTGGTGCGGCATTGCGAACGGCGCCGAGGAAGTCCTGCTTCCGGAGCTTTATGACTATGACGAGCAGAAGCTGATCGATAATATCATCGACAGCCGCAAGAAGGGCAAGAAGCACTTCATTGTGATCAATGCGGAGGGAATCGGCCATTCCACAAGTATGGCGCGCCGTATCGAGGCGGCGACCGGCATGGAGACAAGAGCGACGATCCTTGGATACATGCAGCGCGGCGGCAGTCCGACCTGTAAGGACAGGGTATATGCGTCAATGATGGGCGCTTACGCGGCTGACCTGCTCGCGGAGGGCAAAACCAACCGTGTGGTGGGATACAAAAATGGCGAGTTTACGGACTTTGATATCGACGAGGCGCTGAGCATGCAGAAAAATATTTCTGACTATATGGTGCGTGTCAGCAGGGCGATGGCGATCTGATATGATTACAAGTACTTCAAACCAGCAGGTGAAGAACCTGATACAGCTGCAGAAAAAGACAAAGGCTCGCAGTGAGCAGGATGTTTTTGTCGTTGAGGGAATTAAGATGTACGAAGAGGTTCCCGGGGACAGGCTGGTGCAGACATTTGTCTCGGAGAGCTTCTGGCGTACGCACAGGGCTGATCTGGAGAAGCCGGGGAAGCCGGATCCTGTGATTTTTTCGGATACGGCTTTTATGGCTGCAGCGGACACAAAGACTCCGCAGGGGATTCTCTGCCTGGTGCGTCAGTATCACTACAGTCTCGAGGAGGTGTGCGCGCCTGCGAAAAATGGCGGGGCACAGCTCCTTGTTGTGCTGGAAAATCTGCAGGATCCGGGAAATCTCGGGACGATCATAAGAACGGCGGAAGGAGCCGGGGCCACAGGAATTCTTCTCTCGGCGGGATGCGTTGATATCTTTAATCCGAAGGTAATCCGCTCCACGATGGGATCCATTTACCGGATGCCGTTCTGCTGTGTGGACAGGCTTTCGGACACAGTGAGGAGTCTCAGAAACCGGGGGATTCGATTTTATGCGGCCCATCTGAAAGGGGCCGTTTCTTACGAGACGCAGGACTATACGCGGGCATGCGGATTTCTGATCGGGAATGAGAGCCGCGGACTTTCGGATGAAGCGGCGCAGGCTTCAGATGTCTGTGTGAAGATTCCAATGTGCGGTCAGGTGGAATCCCTGAACGCGGGAGTGGCTTCGGCGGTTCTTATGTACGAGGCGGCCCGGCAGCGCAGAGTATGAAAATGGTTACAGTTCATACTCTCACTGAGCGTTGTTGCTGGTCACGGAGTGAACAGTAACTGAAAATAGAAAAGATGGAAAAGCCTATTGACAAAGTGCGGTAAACATATTAAAATAAACTCGTAATATTAATTAACAAGTTTGTAATATGTAAACAAAAAAATATGGCGTAATTGTGTGACAGATTGTGACGAAATCTTGCGGGAGTATGATTTGCCGAAAGGGAAAGAGGATCTGTGTTTGTTTTTTCATTCGGCAGACTGGCGGCAGAATCGGGATTCTGATGCTATAAGGGGTTGCGGCACAAATCAGAACAGGAGGCTTCTATGAGAAGGAAAATAAAATATGCGGCGATATGTTCTGCGGCTGTTCTATCGTCTCTGCTGATTGGATCCACCGCCATGGCAAGAGAGGTGCCGAAGTGGATCGCGATACGCGAGAGCGAGAAGGATACGGCCTGGGAAAAGCTCGCGATGACGTATGACGGAGTGCTGACAGGTGTTAATGTCCGCAAGAAAGCGAACGCGAAGAGCAAGGTTGTCGGTTACATCTATCCGGGCTGCGCCGTATGGGTTATTGAGAAAGGTGAAAAATGGACGCACATCTCATCCGGTGAGATCGAAGGTTTTGTTGACAATGACTATCTGCTTTACGGAGAGGATGCTCAGGGCATTGCGGAGGAATACGGATGTGCCGGAATTACGGCAAACTGGGACGGCGTGTGCGTATATGGCGCTCCGAACGGGGATTCCGAAGTCTGGGGAGAGCTGAACACAGGAGATGATCTTGTGGTGCTCGAGGATAACGGCCACTGGCTGACTGTTGAGTACGGCGCGGACAAGGCTTACGTTTCCGAGGATGATGTACAGAGAGCATTTCTTCTGGATGCCGCGTATGGACTTGACGAGGAATATGACGGCTTCGAAAGTGAGACGGAAGAGTATTACGAAGAAGAATATAACGAGGAATACAACGAAGAAGAATATTATGAAGAGGAAACCGGCGAAGAAGAATACTACGAAGAAGAGACCAGCGGAAATGAGGAGTATGTAGATCCGGAGACGGACGCTCCTGAAACAGATCCGCCGCAGACGGACGCTCCTCAGACAGAAGTACCGCCGCAGACGGAGTATGTGCCGCCTCAGACCGAGTATATTCCGCCGCAGACGGAATATGTACCGCCACAGACAGAGGCTCCTGAGACAGATCCGCCGCAGACCGATCCTGTCCAGACGGATCCACCTGAAACAGATCCGCCTCAGACCGAGAATCCGGGAGGAAATAATGGAGGAGAAGATCCGGATCTTGGTGATGACGGCTGGTATGACGCAGATACAGATACCTATTATGATGGAAACGGCAATGTAGTTTCCCAGGGTGAAGGCGGACAGGCAGAAGCGGGAGAGACCCTTCCGGAAGAGACTGCCGCGCCGGATACCGGAGCAGGAGCGTCAGACAGTGGAGATGCAGATACGGACGACGGCGGCTGGTATGACGCGGATACGGATACCTGGTACGACGGAAACGGCAATGTAGTTTCCCAGGGTGCGGCCGGACAGGCAGAAGCGGAAGAGACTGCCGCGCCGGATACCGGAGCAGGCGCATCAGACAGCGGAGACTCCGATGCGGGCAGCGGCTGGTATGATGCGGATACGGATACCTGGTACGACGGGAACGGCAATGTGATCTCTCAGGGTACAGAGGGACAGGCGGAAGCTGCGGATGTAAATGAGGATGATGCCGCGCTTCTGGCAGCGCTGATCTACTGCGAGGCAGGCGATCAGAGTTATGACGGAATGACCGCTGTAGGTTCGGTTGTCATGAACCGCGTGATGAATGAAGGTTTCCCGGATTCGGTCAGCGATGTGATCTACCAGAGCGGACAGTTTTCTCCGGTAGATAATGGAGCTCTCGAGAGCGCCCTTGAAAATGGTGTGCCGGAAGAATGCTATGATGCGGCAGTTGCGGCTCTCAGCGGAGAATGCCCGGCAGGAGATGTGCTGTACTTTAATACAGGTACAGGAGAGGGAGAACATATTGACGACCAGCAGTTTTATTAGAATGAATTGAGACACACAAATCAGATAAAGACGGATCAGACAGCAGGGAATCCGGAACCTGAAGAAGGTTCCGGATTCTTGTTTATGCGCAGGCCCAGCACCTGGGCCGCGCGGCGAGCAGGAGGGAAAACCGCCTCCTGCCCGATTCACAGGAAATTTCGTCCTGTGACACAAAAAGCCTCCGGCGAATGCTGCAGGGATAGGTTTCAGTTTATTTACAGAAGCGTTTTCATGATGTATTCATACAAAGGCTGGCATTCCCGGTTCCAGTTCAGGCAGACCGCTTTTGCCTGCGCTTCATCAGGAACGCTGATCGTCAGATCAATCAGATTCACATATTTTTCCTTTACAACACAATGTACCGAATATTCTCCGGCGGTGTTTTTGTAATAATCCGCCTGGACGGAAACTTCGTCCTTGAGTTTGATCTGATTTTCCTTCATATACAGGTCGATCTCATTCAGAAAGCTTTTTGGAATACGATTTTTAAAGTAAAACAGTGTCTTTTCACCGGATGGAGTAAGAGAATAGTAGGAGGTATTGCCCTTGGATTCCGTGTGCAGCAGGTCCGACTCGGTTAACTCGGAAAGAGCCGTCTGTAAGGTAAAATACGTCATATATTCTTTTCCGAGGATAAATTCTGAGATCTGGGCATTTGTGAGCGGGAACTTCACCTGCCGGAGTGTATAAAGCACAATTAATTTGTATATTGTAAGAGAGTCTGACATTCAGCGGCCTCCTTTGGAAAATGTTGGCAGTTTGATTTGCCGGAAAGGGACTCCGGGGCAGGAGCTGTGCAGAAAGATCTGCCCTGCCATGTTTTCTGCTGCCGGAACTGTGCGTGGATATAATTCAGGACGCTTCGTTTCCGGGCGCTCCATTCGGGCGCGATCAGCAGACTGCCAGGTCCGTCCCCGGTCAGACGATGTACAACGATCTCCGGTGAGAGATGTTCAACACAGCGGATGACCAGACTGGCGTATTCTTCGAGATTCATAACAGAAAAACCTGTGCGGGAATAATAATCCGCCAGATCGGTTCCTTTCAGGATGTGAAGCATCTGAAGTTTGATTCCCTGAACGGCGGACTGGTTCAGATAATCGACCGTATCCAGCATATCCTGTTCGGATTCACCCGGAAGACCGAGAATCGTATGTGCGATGACTTCAATCTGACAGCTTCTCAGCCTGGCGACGGTGTCGCTGAAGCAGGAGAGAGGATATCCGCGCCGTATGAAGGCAGCGGTGCGTTCATGAATTGTCTGCAGTCCCAGCTCGACCCAGACAGGAATTTTCCGGTTCAGCCTGTCCAGAAGCGCAAGTACATCGTCAGGGATACAGTCCGGGCGCGTGGCAATGGAAAGGACAGCAATATCCGGAGAGCGGATCGCCTCTGTAAAAATTTTTTCCAGATAGGAAACAGGTGCGTACGTGTTTGTGTAGGCCTGGAAATAGGCAATAAAACGACGAACCGGGCGTTTCTGAACAAGAAGTTCTTTTTGCTGTTCTATCTGCTCTGTGACGGAAAGGGCAGCCGAAGCCGCGAAATCACCGGAGCCTCCCTGACTGCAGAAAATACATCCCCTGTCTCCGAGCGTTCCGTCGCGGTTGGGACAGGTCATGCCTCCATTCAGGGAAAGCCGGTAAACTTTCTCGCCAAAGCGTTTTTTCATTTCGTAATCAAGGGAATGGTATGGTTTGTCACCCCATCGCATGAAATTCCTCCTTCCGGGCATGGCATTCCGGAGCATCACAGGGGACAAGGTACCGTTACTGTTCACTCCCTTGCAGGTCGCGAACGTAACAACGCTTCGCGATGCACAGAAATGCTGCATTTGCAGCATTTCGCGCCTCAGACCTCGGGATTTCCGGGCCAATCTGCCCGGAAATCACCTCGAGCTCAGTAAGGGTGTGAACCAATGTCATTAAGTTTAGGTAACGGGTTGGATTCTGTCATGGGGTCTAACCCATTTTTGATCTTTTTTATT
>CANQAR010000059.1 GCA_947588845.1 uncultured Lachnospiraceae bacterium | reverse complement strand
CGGAGCAGTTCAGCCCTTTCAGGAAAGCTTCCGGCTCTGTCCGTTTCAGCTAAACTTAATGACATTGGGGAGTGAACTGTAACATAGGATCACCAAAGAAAATTTCATGGTTTGCGCGGAAAGTGAACTATAACGAAACAGCCGCATCAGACCGGCCATCCCCGGAAAACTCCGCAGAGGCTCTGCCGCCGACAGCTTTCTGCATGTCAGGACATACCGCGGAATCCATCTGGAGATAATCCTGCCTGATGCGGCATCTGGATTCAGTTGCTCGTCTTTATTTATCTGTAATAGATGCTTCCCAGCATCAGATCCTTCTTGAAGTTCCTGATCGTGGTATCCTTGTCAATGAACACTGCCTCAATGCCCATCGCGCTTGCCCAGTCTGCCATCTGATCCGCGGTCAGATCGTAGGAGAATGCGGTATGATGCGCGCCGCCTGCAAGAATCCACGCCTCAGCGCCCGTCGCAAGATCCGGGTACGGTGTCCAGAACGCGGTCGCCACCGGAAGCTTCGGCATCGGCTTCTCCACCTTCTTGCACTCTACTTCATTGATGATCAGACGGAAGCGGTTTCCAAGATCGATCAGAGACGTCGCGATAGCCGGCCCCTCCTTCGCCGTGAAGACAAGACGTGCGGGATCCTCGCGGTCTCCCATCGAAAGCGGATTGACCTTGATGCTGATCGGTCCGTCAGAGATTGTCGGGCATACCTCAAGCATGTGAGCCTGCAGGATGCCTTCCTTGCCCGGAACCAGATTGTAGGTATAATCTTCCATGAAAGAGGTACCTTTCGCGTTCGGCATATTCTGCGTCATGATTTTCATAAGACGCACCATCGCCGCCGTCTTCCAGTCTCCCTCTCCTCCGAAACCATAGCCTTTTTCCATCAGTCTCTGAATCGCAAGACCCGGAAGCTGTTTCAGCGCACCGAGATCGCCGAAATGCGTGACAATCGCCTGATAATTCTTCTCCTCAAGGAAACGCTCAAAGCCGATCTCGATCTGAGCCTGCACCGCCACATGTCTGCGGAATTCGGCCTCATCCCTGCCCTCAAGCAGAATCTGATATTTGTCATAGTATTCTTCCACGAGAGCGTCCGTGTCAGCCTGTGATACAGCGGCGACAGCCTCCGCAATCTCATTGACCGGATATGCGTCGATCTCCCAGCCAAACTTGATCTGAGCCTCGACTTTATCGCCCTCAGTCACCGCAACATTGCGCATGTTGTCTGCAACACGCATCACGCGGATATGACTGCTCTCCATGATGCCGACAGCGGTGCGCATCCAGGATGCGATCTTGCCCTGAACAACAGGGTCGCTCCAGTGTCCGACAACGACCTTGCGCTCGATTCCCATGCGGCTCACGATATGGCCGTACTCACGGTCTCCATGCGCAGACTGGTTTTCATTCATGAAATCCATGTCGATCGTATCATACGGAATCTCCTGATTGAACTGGGTATGCAGATGCATCAGCGGCTTTCTGTACTCCTGAAGTCCGAGAATCCAGGACTTTGCCGGGGAAAACGTATGCATCCATGTGATTACGCCCGCACACTCCTCATCCGCGTTCGCCTCATTGAATGTTCTGCGGATCACCTCATTCGTGATCAGAGTCGGCTTCCACACTATCTCATAGGGCAGAACGCCGGATTTATTCAGCTCGTCCACAATAATTTTCGAATGTTCCGCCACCTTGCGCAGACACTCATCTCCATACAGATCCTGTGAACCGGTAGCAAACCAAAACTTATAATTCTTCGCAGCCTTCACAAAAATATCCTCCTTCTTAAACCTGATCTTGATCTGTTTCCATGACATGCGGATTTCTCCGCATTTTGTGCTTATGAAATCTTAATGATGTTTTTACTATATCACCATTTTTGAAATTTGTACATCATCTTTTTGTAAAATATTCTATTTTTTTCTAAACATTCTGAAAAGTGTAAAGTATAAAAAGCGGCGCACCCGAAAGTACACCGCTTCTCTTCTTCCAAAATTCTGTATTAATTTTCTGCTGTGCCCGCCCCCGCATCTTCTGTCTTCACATCCGCTTCTGCGTTTGACGGGGCTTCCGTCTCGTTTACCCACTCGGAAACCACCTCATTGGAGGTACGGAATACCGTCTCAGACGAACCAAGCTGCTTCACAACATAGTGGTTCATCCCGTCCGGAACATCCCCTGAGACGCGCAGAAGATGTCCGCTTATATATTTCGTTTTGACCTTTTCTCCGTTCAGATAAATCTTGCTCCACTTTGTAAAATTATTTCCGGAGACATAGCACTTGCCGTCGATATTGTAAATCCGGTTGATGACTACATCCTGCGTTCCCATCCGGAGATCTGTCGCAGGATACGGATTCTCCCCGCCGTATACGTAATGATCCCCGTAGAGAATATCGTACTGCAGCAGTTCCATTCCGTTGAGATAATCCTCCTCCGTCGCACAGCGGTCACGGTTCTGATGATACTGGAACATGGTGCCGGTATGTATGCCGAGCATATCAAGCACATGCGCAAGAAGCTGGTATGAGGTTACATCCTCGTCCTTTTTTTCCATACCGAAGTTATTCCATGTAACGTATTTCGTAAGAAACAGACTGCCGGTCGCCATATCTTCTTCTTTAAGATCCATTGTCGGAAGATGATCCCCGAACATCACAACCATTGTCTTTTCATCCCGTTTGGAAAGCATCCTGATCAGATCTCCGATAAAATCATCCACCTGATACATCTGATTCACGTAATATTCCCAGGCATAGCCCATGCCCTCATCCTCAACACCGCCGACAATGATGTCGGGATCGTCGAGCACTTTCCGCTTCGGATAATCTCCATGCCCTTCGACTGTGATCGTATAGACAAAATCCGGCTGATTCGGGGTATAGTCAAGAGATTTTTTTACTTCCCCGATCAGGATATCATCCGTCGGCCACGTGCCGATCGGCGTATATTCCGTGATATTCATCATCTCTTTGCAGGTGAATGTATCAAATCCCATCATCGAGAACGCATTCGCGCGGCTGTAGAAATTGCCGCCGTTATTGTGGACCGCATGCGTCCCGTAGCCGAGATCGGAAAGATCAGAAGCAATGCTCTCGCAGTTCGTCTGCTTCAGAATTGTCTTGTAGGGATATTCCCCAAGTCCAAAGAACTGCATCCCCATTCCGGTCAGTATCTCAAATTCCGTGTTGGCCGTTCCCGCGCCCACGACGGGAACTTCAAGATGACCGGAAGAAAAATTATCATACAAATAACGAAAATTTGGAACTGGGTCTTCACTCAGTTCCAAAAAATTAATCTCTGTCGGATCAACAAACGATTCGAGAAGTACGCAGATAATATTGGGATAGTCCTGCACATCCGCACTCACTTCATCCGTGCCCTGCGTTTCTGAGATTTGTACCGCCTCCTGCAAATCCGAGGACGGAACCGATTCCTGAACCGCCGTACTCCCTGCTCCAACATTCTGCACGGTACTCTGCACATCCGTCGGCGCCTCTTCCTGAGAAACCGGAGTCTGCGCCGCACCCGCCGTTCCTGCACTCTGCATGGTACCCTGCGCAGTCACCGGCCCTTCTTCCTGAGAAAGCGGGGTCTGTGCTGTACCCTGCGTATCTGCCGGCCCTTCCTCCTGAGAAGCCGGAGCCTGCGCTGCGTCCTGCACGGTACTCTGCGCATCTGCCGGCGCCTCTTCCTGAGAAACCGGACTCTGTGCCGCACCCGTCGTTCCTGCACTCTGCATGGTACTCTGCGCATCTGCCGCTTCCGGTTCTCCCGCCGCAAAGGTTCTGACGGAAGAATTCTTCACCAGATCCGCATTTGTGCTCTCCTCCCCTTTCAGTACATGGGAGACGACCTCGTTGACAGCTTCCTCAGAATAATTATCCGGCATACTCATTCCGCGGTCAAGCACGCTTGCCGAGAAACTGTAGACAAATCCATAATCTTTATATCCCTGCGCGAGATTATCAAAATATTCCGCAAGAATATGATTGCTGACCGCCGCGCTTGTCACGCTTGGGATCATCAGCAGTACGGCCGCTGTCATCAGTACGCCGATCAGACGGTGCGGGTTGCCGGAAAACTTCGGTCCCTTGAACCAGAAAATAATCAGCGCCAGAACAATCAGCACTACCCCCACAATCGCGACCGTGGCCTCCTTCGCAGTGAAATAATTGCTCTGCATTGCAAAAAGGTCACTGATCAGCTTCAGATCCGTAAAGCTGAACGGAGATACACGCTTTAAAAGCACACAGCCGTTGATTGTGCCGAGGAACATCCAGAAGAACGTGATAATCAGCCGCATCACCATTCTTCTCTTGAATATGTATACAAACATCAGAGTCGCATAAATGATCAGCGAATTATACAGAAATACGAGTCCCCGGTCAGTCACAAATTCGCAGGTTTCCAGGAAAGAATGTCTTGAAATCCATTCGATCCCGAAACAGATGGCGCAGGCCAGTACTACATGAAACAATAGCGAATAGCGGTTCAGAATGCCGACCAGCTTCGACGGCTCTTTCTTTTTCCTCCTGCACTCAGGCAGCGGGTTCCTGTCCTTTCCCTCGTGATCCGGCTCCTGCCGTCCCTTTCCACAGAATAACCGAACATGAAAATTCCTGTACATAAATCTGACTTCCCTTTCGTCCAAGAATAATCTTAATATATACGCCGCAGACGGTATCCCGGCAATGCTTCGCATGCCCTCATACCCACTGTACCGACAAGATTCGTACAACCCGCGACAGATGAAAGATAAACCACTTTTGTGAAAAAGTCAACTGCTTCTTTTTAAAATTAAGGTTTTTTTCACATTCTTTTTGAATGGATACAGCCTTCCCATGCTCTTCTGGCGGCCGTCAGACGGGATTTTCAAAGTAAACCATTATTCCCTACTGGTTTTTTCAATGGTATTGTGATACACTGAAAGCAGACGGCGAAAAATGGAACAATATCCGAAATCATTCAGAAATCTGCCGTCACAGAGCAAGGAAGTGCATGATAATTATGAACATAATGAAACGGTTACTGTTTTCAGCAGCTTTTTTCTGTCTGGTTCTTACAGGCTGCGCGGATGAGGAGACCGCACCGGCTCCGAAGAAGCTGTTTCAGCTCACAGACGGCGTGACAGCCGCCGGCGTACAGGCAGGCGACGGGGAAAAGGAATTCCGCGAAGCCTACACCGGTTACGAAATTCTGGTGTCTTCTTCCGGGGAGGATATCCCTCAGGAGGTAATGCCGATCCGCAGAATCCCGTATAATAAAAAAATCGCCACAATGATCGCCAACTTTTTTATCGACAGTCAGCCAATGAGCCCCGAGGATATCTGCGAAAAAGAGCAGATCGATTCCGGAGATCTTTTTGATCTGCTCAGTTCTGAGGAATACCTGCGCAGTCACGAGGTGATCTACCGTTATCTTGTCTTTTACTGGGAAGACGGAGTAATTCAGAGAATCGCCTCGGAGGAACTCAATTATAATGAGACATATGAAGTGCCGTCCTTCTGGTAGGGGACGGCCTGTTTTTATCAGTTTCGATTCATGATGGTTTCTGCCGCTTCCGGCACTCCCGCGCGATAAAATAAACGCGCTCACTCTCTGCGGCCGGTTCATTCCTGGTAAAAGCATCGTACACTGCCTCAGCCTGCAGGCCGGCCTCCTCAAGGAGTTCCCAGACTTTCTGCAGACTGTACGCCCGCTGCACATGCTCCTCCTCATATTTCCGGTACAGACCATCTTCCTCCGGGAGAAACAGCGTCAGTTCGTACTCGTTCAGCTTTTCTTCCTCATCGTAATAATTTTCCCAGATGAAACTTCCCTCCTCGCGGTTCTCCGCAATCGTAGTCTCCCCGAGAATCTCTCTGTACTTGTATTCCGTATTCATGTCAAAAATAAAGCAACCGCCCGGGTCCAGATAATTGCTGACCAGACGAAATACCTGAAGCAGATCCTCTTCCTCCAGAATATAGTTGAGAGAATCACACACGCAGACGACCGCCCGGACCGTCCCGTACAGTTCAAACTCACACATATCCTGAAGCAGGTAAAGAATGTCGTGTCCGCTCTTCTCACGTTTCTCCAGCGCAATCTCCAGCATCTCCGGAGAATTGTCAACTCCGATCATGTCATAGCCGCGCCGGGCAAGCAGTTCCGTCATCGTGCCCGTCCCGCAGCCCAGCTCAAGAACCAGTCCGTCCCGGATTCCCCTGTCTTTAAGCAGGCCTGACAAATATTCCTCCCATTCCTCATACGGAATATTATCCATGAACGTGTCGTACACCTGCGCAAAACTCTCATAAGACGCCATAATTCACCGCTCCATCTTTATTTTCAGCTGGGACAAAAAGAATTAAAACTCCGCGCATCCCCCGCAAAACGCAGTCAGCCGCACGCGGCGACGAATGTCTCAAGAAACGTATAGAGCTGCTCCATCTCCTCATCCGTACCAATCGTAATCCGCAGATGGTTGCTGATCCGCGGTTTGTTCCAGTAGCGCACATAGATTCCCGCTTCCTTGAGCGCCTCAAAAATCTCTTTTGCAGGACAGGTTTTATGCGTGACAAACAGGAAATTTGCCTTTGAATCCCCGACCTGAAACCCCAGAGCGGCCAGCCTTTTTTTCGCTTCCTCCCGGGTCCTGATGATTTTCGCGGTCGTCGCCTCAAAATATGCCCTGTCGCGGATTGCCGCCGTTCCCAGCGTCAGAGCCGCCTCATTCATCGTGTAGGAATTAAACGAATATTTCACATCGTTCAGATAAGCGATCAGCTTTTCATTTCCCATCGCGTAGCCGATACGCATGCCTGCCATCGAGCGCGACTTGGAAAAGGTCTGCACGACCAGCAGATTTTCATATTTTCCGATCAGATCCAGCACAGACTTTCCGCCGAAATCAATATACGCCTCATCGACAATGACGACGACATCCTGATTATGGCTGACAATCTCCTCCACTGTTTCCGGCGTAAGCAGCTCACCGGTCGGCGCGTTCGGATTCGGGAAAATCACTCCGCCGTTCTCCCTGAAATAATCCTGCGGACAGATCTGAAACGCCTCATCAAGCGGAATCCTCTCGTATGGAATCCGGAAAAGCTCTGCCCAGACATCGTAAAACGAATACGTGATGTCCGGAAACAGAATCGGTTTATCTGAGTTGAAAAATGTCAGAAAACACATGGCCAGCACATCGTCCGATCCAACGCCGGCAAAGACCTGCTCCGGATTCAGATGATAAAACGAAGCAATCTCATTGATCAGCGGCTGCGCGTCCACAGCAGGATACTTCCGCATCGTCCCGGTTGTCATCTCCCGAAGCGCTTTCGCCACTTCCGGGGACGGAGGATACGGATTCTCATTCGTATTCAGCTTGATCACATTGCTCTGCCGGGGCTGCTCGCCCGGCACATAGGGCGTTACCTTTCGTACATTTGTTTCCCATGCTCCCATTTTTGTATTCTCCTTGCACTGTTATACTTTACTGCCGGGCCGCTTCCTTCTTTTCTGCATATTCAGGCATTGCAGACCCCAGCCTGCTATACCACTGTCACAATTCCCTTCTCAACCATAAACGCCGGATGGTACGACAGCTTCGCCTGCCGGAGACCCGGCTCACCGGCGTCGTCCTCGCGGTTTACATACAGATAATCCGCCGCCTCGTGCATCAGGAACTGCTGATTGATCATCGTGTAGGCGCCCTGTACATCGGAATACGCCTTCTCAATGTGGACCACCATCGTGTCGTCGCAGACCGGTTCCGCGACCGTAAAGGCCACCACCCGTCCCTGCACGCGGATCAGCCCGCCCTTTAAATGAAGCTCCTTAAACAGCCGGAGAAAATTCATGCACACGCACATCTCCGCGTTTTTTTCCGGATCTTCCTCGCAGCCATTCTCATTGCGCCAGTCAAGCCCCATCTGGAAGCAGTCCTCCACATTTGCCTCCGTGATCGGCTCATAAGTCCAGTCAGGGTACAGGCTCTGAAATTTGTTGATGTGATTCTTCTTTCCATGATATTTTTTTCCGGAAAGACTGATCAGTTTTTCCGTCTCATAGACGTAATCCGCAGCGTCCCTGTCATACTCTATTTTGAATTTTCCCGGATAAATCTCCTCAAGCTCCGCAAACTGCTCCGGCGTCACCAGCGTCAGCATAAATTCTGTCTGATGCTCTGCGCACCACGCTTCCAGCAGGTCGAGCGCCTCCTTCAGATTTTCCGTTTTCCCGTGCGGGCAGGTAAAATAATATCCTGCCCCGCCCCGCGGATAACGGAACACCAGAGTGTCCGCAACTATGGCAAACTGCACCTTGTAGCTTCTCGTCCAGAGATACATGTTCGCAAACGTAAATTCACAGCTTCTTGTCTTTTTTTTCCACAGATACGTTTTTATCAGTTCCTGGTCTTCCAGTTCCGGTTTTTTAAACTCTATCTCCATATCCTCTATTCCTCACGCTCTGCAGGTGTTTTCCTCATTAAAATTCTTTCTGTTTTGCAGGCAGCAGGTTTTCTGCAGAGCCTTTCACGGTGTTCCCCTTCTGTCCACGCAGCATTCCGGCGATTATGTGCTACCCTCTGTAGAGTTTCGCATAAACACCATTCTTTTTCAGCAGCTCTTCATGGGTTCCCTGCTCCTCGATCCCGTTCGAGGTCAGCACAAGGATCTTTTTCGCGTTGCGGATTGTCGTAAGCCGGTGCGCGATGATAAACGTAGTCCTGCCTTTCGCCAGCGCCTCCATCGACTGCTGCACAATCTTCTCGCTCTCATTATCCAGCGCGGAAGTCGCCTCGTCAAAGATAAGGATGGCCGGATTTTTCAGAAATACCCGCGCGATTGACAGCCTCTGTTTCTGCCCCCCTGAGAGCTTGACGCCGCGCTGTCCGATGTCCGTCTGGTACCCGTCGGGAAGCTGTGAGATAAATTCATGCGCATTCGCGAGCTTCGCCGCCTCGATGACTTCCTCATCCGTCGCGTCCGGCTTTCCATAGCGGATATTCTCCATGATATTCTCCGCAAAAAGGTACACATCCTGCTGGACAATGCCAATCTGTCTGCGCAGATCCGCAATTTTTATTTTCCGGATATCCTGTCCGTCAAGCAGAATACGTCCCGCATCCACATCGTAGAATCTCGGGATCAGACTGCAGAGCGTCGTCTTTCCGCCGCCGGACGAGCCGACGATCGCAATGTATTCACCGGCAGGAACATGCAGGTCAATGTGACTCAGGACAGTTCCCTGATTTTCCTGATAGCGGAAAGAAACGTTGTCAAAGACAACATCGCCTTTCACATTGCTGATCGAGACGGCATCCGGAGCATCGGTGATATCTGGATCGATATCCATAATCTCGAGGAAACGCTCATAGCCCGTATAGCCGTTCTGAAACTGCTCCGTGAAATTGATCAGCTTCTTCACCGGCTCCGTGAAATTATTGATGTACAGCAGAAATGTGACAAGGTCCGTCACAGCCATCCTCCCGCCCGTGATCAGACAAGCGCCGGCCACCAGAACAATGATCGTAACCATTGTCGTCATGGCGCCAAGTCCGGAATTATACAGCCCCATGTACCAGTAGCTCCTGCGCTTCGACTCGACAAACCGCTCATTCCCCTCACGGAATTTCGCCATCTCAATTTCTTCGTTCGAGAAAGATTTCACTGCGCGGATCCCGGAAAGACTGTCTTCGATCTGGCTATTGATGTCCGCAATCCTCGCGCGGTTTGCCTTGAACGCGCGTTTCATCCGGATATTCAGATGATAGGCGTAAATCACAATGAACGGAACAACGGCAAACGTGATAAAGGTCAGCGTCCTGTTCACCCGAAAGAGGATCACGAACGATCCCACAAATTTCATCAGCGAGATCACGACATCCTCCGGACCGTGATGCAGCAGCTCACTGATGTCAAACAGATCCGAAGTGACTCTCGAGAGCAGATGACCGACCTTCTGGTTGTCATAGAACGTAAAGGACAGCTTCTGGTAATGCTGAAAAATCT
Source organism: uncultured Lachnospiraceae bacterium (assembly GCA_947588845.1). Lineage (GTDB taxonomy): Bacteria > Bacillota > Clostridia > Lachnospirales > Lachnospiraceae > Choladousia. The sequence continues at coordinate 17,876 of CANQAR010000059.1, read as the reverse complement.
CATTGCGCATGTCATGTTCGATCTTTGCGCCCATGATATGCCCGAAATACGCGATATAGAAGTTGCAGAAACCCTCCAGCACAACCAGACACATCATCAGCGCGCCGAGCCGCAGGATCACGCGAAGCGCCTCCTCCCCCGGCCGGTTAATGACGTTGTACGTGATATAACGCACAATCAGCGGGATCACGAGCGTCGTCGCCGCTCCCGTAATCGCAAAAAACATATCCGAAAAAAACAGTTTTTTATACGGTCCGTAATAGCCAAGGAGCCGTCTCCATCTGTGCTCCATTCTTTTTATCACACTCCATTAATCCGCCAGACCCGCAAAACGGACAGCATCCACCACCTGATCTACATATTTTTTGCAGAGCTCCTGACTCTCCGCTTCCACCATCACGCGGATCACCGGCTCCGTGCCGCTCTCGCGCACAAGAATCCTGCCGTTCTCCCCAAGCTCCTGTTCTGCCTTCGCCACTGCCTCGACGACCATCGGATTTTCCCGCGCCGCTTTCTTATCCTGTACCTTGACATTTACCAGAAGCTGCGGATAAATCTTTACATCGGAGGCCAGTGTCCCAAGGCTGACCTTCTTATCCATCATGACCTCCATCACCATCAGCGAAGTGAGGATGCCGTCGCCAGTCGTCGCGTGTTTCGAGAATATAATATGACCGGATTGCTCGCCGCCAAGGCAGTGCCCATTCTCACACATATTCTCATAGACGTATTTATCTCCCACCGCGGTCTTCTCATACTGAATTCCGATTTTGTCAAGCGCTTTGTACAGACCGAGATTCGACATGACCGTCGTCACGATCGTATTGTTGATCAGCTTGCCTTCTTCTTTCATGTACTTGCCGCAGATATACATGATCAGATCTCCGTCAATAATGCGGCCGTTCTCATCCACCGCAATACAGCGGTCCGCATCGCCATCATAGGCAAACCCGACATCCAGTCCTCTCTCCCTGACAAATCTCTGCAGCACTTCGATATGCGTGGAACCGCAGTCCCGGTTGATATTCGTGCCGTCCGGCTCGTTGTTGATCACGTAAGTTCTCGCGCCCAGCGCGTCAAACACACTCTTTGCGATCGAGGAAGCGCTGCCATTCGAACAGTCAAGCCCGACCTTCGTATTTTTGAACGACCGCGTCGCCAAAGAAATCAGATGCCCGATATAGCGGTTCCGCCCGGCCACATAATCGATCGTACGGCCGATTCTGGCTCCTGTTGCAAGCGGAATTTCTCCCATTTTTCCGTCAATATACGCTTCGATCTGATCCTCCACCGTCGACTCGATCTTCTTGCCGCTGCCGCTGATAATCTTCAGACCATTATCATAATACGGATTATGACTCGCGGAAATCATGATGCCGCAATCAAAATCCTCTGTACGCACAACGTAGGACACACTCGGCGTTGTCGTGACATGAAGCAGGTAAGCGTCCGCTCCGGAAGCAGTCAGTCCTGCTGCCAGCGCATATTCAAACATATAGCTGGAACGCCTCGTATCCTTTCCGATCACAATGCGCGCCTTATACTCATTCCCAAAATACCATCCGAGAAAACGCCCGACCTGGAACGCGTGCTCCACTTTCAGCCTGACGTTCGCCTCCCCGCGAAAACCATCAGTTCCAAAATATTTTCCCATAATTATCTCCTCATACATAATTGATTACTGACTGCCTTTCTGACGTTTTCCTATTTTATTCCAGAAATGCTGAAATGTCAACAATTCCGCACCGTCTCATCTTCCGTCAAAAGGTTCCTTATTCTTTTCGTTGTTATCTGAAAGAATTCCGCGGCCCCGCTGTTACTTCGCGCTCAGCAAAAGCAGCCAGGTCCTCGCGGCCACCGTGCCGTAGTTGATTCCCGTCATTCCCTGCTGCCGCTGGAACTGCTCAATGGCGTATGCCGTGTTTTCTCCCAGATATCCGTCAATCACAAGCTCTTTTCCGTTCTTTCCCTTAAAACCACGGTTCTTAAGCAGAATCTGAATCGTGCGCACCTGATTGTCTTTTGCTCCGACCAGAAAGGTCTTGAGCGTGACGTTACAGCTGCCGATCAGATTCTGTCCTGCTGCCCCTGCCGAACCGGAACCCGCCCCCGTGTCCGATATACCGGAATTCGATCCGTTGTCGACTGTCACATTGATGTGGTGGGCCACATTCAGATTGATGTCACCGCGCCGCGCCAGGCTGGAGTCAACCAGATACTTCCCCGTCAAAACCGTGAAATACTTTTTCCCGGCAGGAGACTGGAACCATGGCATCATATTCCCTGTATACGTAGCGCTGCAGTTCTGCAGATCAGCAATTCCTTTCAGATGACCGACCGCCTTGATCAGCGCCACCGTCCCGGAACTGCAGTCCGCCTCACACGGCGTTTTAATCTTTGAGGGACGCCATCCGGCCGCCGGAAGCGCCTCGACAAACGTGTATCTCTGCCCCTGATCGTAGCCGACATTATTATTCTCTGCCGCCTCAACCGCCAGATCAGCAAACAGATTTCCCAGCTTCGCATTCTTCCACCGCAGGATATAATTCCACGGGTACGAAAACCATGGCCGCAGATACCACTCCGTCCCGGACTGGTCTCCTGCTTTGCCTCCCGTGTAGCGTCTGTTCTCATCGTGTCCGCAGTTTGACATTCTTACTCCCATTTCTGTTCCTCCTTGTCTTCTTTCACATACTGTCATGATGCCGGATTCTGCCCGAGCCTGCGCAAAAAAGGCACCTTCATTTTTCTGAAAGTGCCTGATTTTTGTATTAATTTCTAAAGATTTTTAGAACTTTCCTGCGTCAGCCGCTTCCTGTACGGAAACTGCAACTGCAACGGTCATACCAACCATAGGATTATTGCCTGCGCCAATCAGACCCATCATTTCTACGTGAGCCGGTACAGAAGAAGAACCTGCGAACTGAGCGTCAGAGTGCATACGGCCAAGGGTATCTGTCATACCATAGGAAGCCGGGCCTGCCGCCATGTTGTCCGGATGAAGTGTACGGCCTGTGCCGCCGCCGGATGCCACTGAGAAATACTTCTTTCCTTTCTCGTTGCATTCCTTCTTGTATGTACCTGCAACCGGATGCTGGAAACGTGTCGGGTTCGTGGAGTTACCTGTGATGGAGACGTCAACGCCTTCCTTCCACATGATCGCAACGCCTTCCGGAACGCTGTTCGCGCCGTAGCAGTTAACCTTTGCGCGAAGTCCCTCGGAGAATGACTTGCGGTATACTTCCTTTACTTCGTTGGTGTACGGATTGTACTCTGTCTCAACGAAGGTGAAGCCGTTGATTCTAGCGATGATCTGAGCTGCGTCTTTTCCAAGACCGTTCAGGATAACGCGGAGCGGTTTCTTACGTACTTTGTTCGCCTTCTCAGCGATACCGATCGCGCCCTCTGCTGCCGCGAAGGACTCATGGCCTGCCAGGAATGCGAAGCACTCGGTCTCTTCCTCAAGAAGCATCTTGCCAAGGTTTCCATGGCCAAGACCAACCTTACGTGTATCAGCTACGGAACCCGGGATACAGAATGCCTGAAGTCCCTCGCCGATCGCTGCTGCTGCGTCCGCAGCTCTGCGGCAGTTCTTCTTGATCGCGATCGCCGCGCCTACCGTGTATGCCCAGCATGCATTCTCAAAGCAGATCGGCTGAATACTCCTGATCTGGTTGTATACGTCAAGACCTGCGTCTTTTGTGATCTTCTCAGCTTCCTCGATAGAAGCAATGCCATAGCTGTTCAGAACGGCATTAATCTGGGGAATTCTTCTCTCATATGATTCAAATAAAGCCATCTTTCATTAACCTCCCTTTATCACTCTTTTCTCGGATCAATAATCTTCACTGCGTCAGCCACACGGCCGTACTGGCCTTTTGCCTTCTCCCAGGCAGTCGTCGGATCGTCGCCCTTCTTGATGAAGTCTGTCATCTTGCCAAGGTTTACGAACTGATATCCAATGATCTGATTCTCGTCGTCAAGAGCAATACCGGTGACATAGCCTTCTGCCATCTCCAGATAACGCGGACCTTTCTTCAGAGTTCCGTACATCGTACCTACCTGTGAGCGAAGTCCCTTCCCGAGATCCTCAAGGCCTGCGCCGATCATAAGTCCGTCCTCAGAGAACGCGGACTGGCTGCGGCCGTAAACGATCTGAAGGAAAAGTTCTCTCATAGCGGTGTTGATCGCGTCACAGACAAGGTCTGTGTTCAGAGCTTCCATAACGGTCAGACCCGGAAGAATCTCCGCTGCCATAGCTGCGGAATGGGTCATACCGGAACATCCAATCGTCTCAACGAGCGCTTCCTGGATGATGCCTTCCTTTACGTTCAGAGTCAGCTTGCAGGCACCCTGCTCCGGTGCGCACCAGCCAATTCCGTGTGTAAGGCCGGAAATATCCTTTACTTCCTTCACCTGCACCCATTTCGCCTCTTCCGGAATCGGAGCAGCGCCATGATGTACGCCCTGAGCTACCGGGCACATCTCTTCTACTTCGCGTGAATAAATCATGTTAAAACTCCTTTCAGTGTTTAATATCTTGTGAAAGGCCCACGCTTGGGCATTCACAATTCTTGTGCATATTGTCTCATAAATTACCAGATTCGTCCAGAACTTTTTAGATATGACAGCAGTTTCTTCTATATTATATATGTGTTTTAATCATTATATCCGTTCGGGTTCTGCGACTGCCATCTCCAGGAATCGGCACACATCTCGTCAATGCCGTACTGCGCCTCCCAGCCAAGCTCTCTTTTTGCCTTCGACGGGTCCGCATAGCAGGTCGCAATATCTCCGGCGCGTCGCGGCTTGATCTCGTACGGAAGCGTCTTTCCGCACGCCTTCTCAAACGCGTGGAGCACCTGAAGCACGCTGTATCCGTTGCCCGTACCGAGGTTATAAATATACACGTCCGGCTTCTCCTCGAATTTCTTCATCGCCTTCACATGACCGACCGCCAGATCCACGACGTGGATGTAATCACGGACACCCGTCCCGTCCGGCGTATTGTAATCGTTGCCGAACACACCCAGTTTCTCAAGTTTGCCGACCGCCACCTGTGCGATATACGGCACAAGATTGTTTGGAATGCCCTTCGGGTCCTCACCGATAATGCCCGCCTTGTGCGCGCCGATCGGATTGAAGTAGCGGAGCAGGACGACATTCCACTCCGGGTCCGACACATGCAGGTCCGTTAAAATCTGCTCCAGCATTCCCTTTGTCTGTCCGTACGGGTTCGTGATCTTTCCTTTCGGACAGTCCTCCGTGATCGGCACGAACGCCGGATCACCGTACACCGTAGCGGAGGAGCTGAAGATAATCTTCTTCACGCCGTGTTTTCTCATCGCGTCGCACAGCGTCAGCGTGCCTGTGATATTGTTGTGATAATATTCCAAAGGTTTCCGGACGGACTCGCCGACCGCCTTGTATCCCGCAAAGTGGATCACGGAATCGATCTTCTCATTCTCAAAAATCTGGTTTACGCCGTCCGCATCCAGCATGTCCACCTCATAGAATTTCAGCTTCTTTCCGGTGATCTGCTCGACACGGTCAAGCGCCTTCTTATTGGAATTGTAAAGATTGTCCATGACCACCACGTCGTATCCGCTGTTTAAAAGCTCCACACAAGTGTGGCTCCCGATATAGCCGGCTCCGCCTGTCACTAATACTGCCATAATCATTCCTCCTGATTCTCCTGAAATTATAACTGTTTATGTACAGCCAGGCATGACCGCCTGGCTCATTGCCCGCGGAGGTACCGCTGCTGTAACTTTTTTATCATACACGAGACCGAAAAATCCGTCAATCTATTTAATGTCAAGTCAGTTACGACATTATTCCATCATTTTTCTTTATTTCCCTGTCATGTGTCAATTCTGGTCATTTCCATAATTGCTTTATTGCGATAATTCAAACGGCAGCAGATTTTCTTTGCCATAAAAACCTGAGAAAAAATTTTTTCCAGTCCCTGTCTGTTCAGAAACATTTTCCAATCACAAGCAATACGAATATACAAAGCGGCCGCTTCACCGCCCTCCAGCATTTATGGCTCAATTTTGATTCAAGAAAATATTCCTACAGGCAATTTGTAATGCTGGAATATCCTGAACCAGTGTATTCCAGACAGAAGAGATGTCAATAGATCCATAAGCATGAACATAGAAATTCCGAGTATCCTTAATAATCCGCCAGGGAATGGCACGATTCTGTGCTTTAACCTCATCTGAGAGCTGAGATACCAGTTCTCCAATCTGTACAACACACATACATCTTATCACGAGTTTCGATAAAGCAACACCTCCTCCTTTTTAATCATGTCCAAAAAAACATGGTCAGATGATTCGCTTGTAACCAGATCAACTGGAAGTTTCAAAGCATCCTCAACCGCCAGACGAAATCCACACAATTGAAAAAGGGATGTGAGCCGCCCCTTCTCGATTTTGAGGTCAACATCACTGGCAGACGAAGCAGTTCCTTTCGAATAAGATCCAAAGAGAGATACGCTTGCTACGCCGTACCGCTGTGCAATTGGAGTAATGACGCGACGGATATCTTCAATGCTATACACTGCCATGTAACCACCTCCTTTTTATGCGCAGGCCCGCATATGGAGATTAGCTGCTAGACACAGCATGCGGGCCGCGGGACGAGCAGGAGGGAAAGACCGCCTCTTACTCGATTCATAATCATATTATATCTGTTATGCCCACTTTGTCAATATTTTATGTGAAATTCTGCTTCCCACATCTACTCTAAAAATGTATTTACAAAGAAAAAATATGGCAAAAAAACAAGGGTTAACGCTGCATTTGCACGTCAGTGTCACCCCCTGATCAACATTTATTGGATAACTGTCAGATTAATCTTAATCGTGTTGTTGCGGGCCCATTCGCTGACCATCTGGTTTATGGTTCCTCCTTTTCGTTTTATCGAACCGCCACGGCCTCAATCTCCACTCGTGCTCCTTTGGGCAGCGCGGCCACCTGGAAAGCGGCGCGTACCGGATACGGCTCACTTTCTATGATTTACGCATCTGTTTGAGGTTCCGGCACAGCGCCCGTATATACTCCGGCGTAGTCCCACAGCAGCCCCCTACGAGATCCGCCCCGGCTTCCACAAGCCGCATCATTGAGATTGCGAATGATTCAGGTTTCATGTTGTAGTGTGCGCGCCCGCGCGGATCTATGACCGGCATGCCCGCGTTCGGTTTCACAATCACCGGGATCTTCGCGGCCTGTTTCATCGTCCTCACAACAGCCGCGAGTTGATCCGGGCCAACCGAACAGTTCAGTCCGACGGCTGCTGCCCCCATCTCCTGCAGCGTCTCGACTGCCTCCGTGATCGTCCCTCCGTACAGCAGACTGCCGTCCGACTCCAGTGTCAGGGAACACATCACCGGCAGATCGCAGACTGCCTGCGCCGCGTCAAGGATCACGGTTGTCTCATCGACCGCCAGCATTGTCTCCGCAATAATCAGATCCGCTCCCGCGTCCGCAAGCACAGAAACTTGTTCTTTATACGCTTCAAGCAGCCGCTCATACGACATCTCGCCGCGCGGCTCCAGCATTTTCCCGGTCGTCGTCATGTCTCCAGCCACCAACGCCCGGCCGTCCGCCACTTTCTTCGACAGCGCGACCAGCTCACGGTTGAGATGTTCCACTTCATCCTCCAGCCCGTACATGGCCAGAGAAATCCGGTTCGCGGAAAAGGTCGGCGCGTAGATGATCTGACTTCCGGCGTCGATGTACGCCTGCTGCAGCTCCAGAACCGTATCCGGATGCTCCAGGATCCACTGCTCCGCGCAGATGCCGACCGGCATCCCCTTCTCTCTGAGATTGGAGCCCATCGCCCCGTCAAGTACCACGACGCCTCTGCTGGTCAACTTTTCAAATTCCTGTCTGGTCACAAAATCGCTCCCTTCCAAATTCGTTTTATCCTTTCTCTGACAGGCTCCAGAACTTTCAGTTCTATCTCCAGCCTGCAAAGTCACTCCTGCAAACTTTTTCTTCGCCAGACTCCAGAGCTTCCGGTCCTGTCGCTGGTTTACAAAGTTCACTTCTGCAAACCACATTATACAATCCTTTCATGGATACGGCAAACATAAAATCTTTCTTTGTGTCACAGGACGAAATTTCCTATGAATCGAGTAGGAGGCGGCTTTTCCTCCTGCTCGCCCGTGTGGCCCGGGTGCTGCGTCAGCAGCTGATTTCCTCGTCCGGGCCTGCGCATAAAAAAAGCTGCCGCACTGCAATCTTTCCATCAAAATAGATAATCGCAATACGGCAGACTCTTATAGGATTCACGCGTAGCTGTGTATACTCGGTATAAAAGTATTCACTCCGATGAAAGTAAAGATCACGCACACGAATCCGATCACGGCAAACATCGCCGTCCGCTTCCCGATCCAGTGGCGGTTGATGCGCAGGTGCAGATAAAGCGCATAGATAAGCCATGTGATAAAAGACCATGTCTCCTTGGGATCCCAGGTCCAGTAATGGCCCCAGGCTCTCTGCGCCCAGATCGCGCCGGTAATCATGACGATCGTCAGAAACAGGAAGCCGAACGTGATCACGCGGTACGACATCTGATCCAGTTTCTTCTTGTCCGGCATTGCACTCTGCCGCTCTGCTGACAAACGGTCATAGAACAGGTACAGCAGCGATATCCCGCAGGATACGGCAAAGGAACCGTAAGAGATGATCGCCGTGGATACGTGAAGCACCAGCCAGTTGCTCTGCAGCGCGGGCATCAAGTCCCTCACCTCACGGCTCTGCATCGCCGCGTAGCCGATAATCAGAAACAGAATCGGCGCGATAAACGTTCCCATCGCGGATACCCGGAACTTCCGGTAGGCCAGAAGATAGCAGAGTGCGATCCCCCAGGCGAAAGCCGTCGCAAACTCAAACTGGTTGGAGAGAGGAATTCGTCCCGCACCGATCCCGCGCACGATCAGAGAAAGCGTGTGGAACACAAACCCAGCCGCGATCAGCGCGGTCGCAATCTGAGCAGCCTTGCCGCTGCGCGCCGCAAAGTAATAGAAGTAACACGCGGTAGAAACAAAATACGCGATAACTGTGACATAAAACAAAATATTTTCAGCGGTGATCAGAGTCTGTGACATGCTCTCCCTCCTCTTTTTTCGTGCCGGCAGAAATTTCATCTGTGCCGGAATTTTCTTCTGTTCTCATCTGCGCGGTCAGTTTATTGTCGGTCTGATCGGATTTTCCGCCTTTGTCATCTGACGGAACGGATTCACTGACTGCCCATTCAGATTTTCCACCTCTGTCATCTGGCGGAATTGGTTCACTGGCTGCCTGACCGGATTTTCTGCCTTTGTCATCTGACGGAACGGATTCACTGGCCGCCTGTTCAGATTTTCCGCCTCTGTCGTCCGACGAAACTGATTCATCATCCGTCTGCCCCAGGTCTCCTTCCTCCCCATCAGAGGAAGGCCTGACTGCAGCGGTTTCTCCTTCTGCGCGAAGTGTTTCCTCCACAGCGTCCGCGAACAGTTCCGCCCCTTTCACGCTGCGGCAGAACACGGCATACGAGCCGTCCGCGTTTTCGCGCATCCACAGTTCCTCCGTGCGGCAGAAGAACGCGAGAATAATTCCAAAAATCACAAGAATGCCGCCCAAGCCCACATACGCCATGGTCGGATCCTTTACGATCTGAATCAGCGTATACTGTTGCGGATTTTCAAACACAAACCGGTAGTCATCAATCTGAATCGGCAGTCCTGTTCCAATGGCGTCCATCTGGAAAAAGTTTCCGTCATAGTAGATCGTGTAAATGACAACCGGATTTTTCAGAAGCGGCGTAAGCGTGGTCGGACCTGTCCCGTCATTATAATAATCCGGATAGAAGGCCGTCATCTGCACCTGAAGCGGAATCTCCTCCAGCGAGATAAGTTCCCCCTGGCAGAGCACCTGCTCATCGAGCAGTTCACTTCCTTTATATGCTTTCGCCGTCGCTGCCCAGCCGGTCGAATTCTGGAAAAAGTCCATCCCGAACGCATGGAACGGCGCGTTCACCTTCGTCGTGCCGCTCGCTTCTTTCCCCGATTTCTCATCTTTCACTGTGATCTGCGCCTGATACTGCTCCACCGTATAATCATCCCGGAGCTTCACCTCAAAGTCATCGATGGCGACACGAAGACCCGCCTCTTCCACCTGCTTCTCCTGCCCCGGAACTCCGTAGACATACGTATCCAGCATGTATTTCTGGCCAAGACCGAAGCCGATGATCACCGCAATCATCCCCAGATGACAGATCCAGGAACCCCAGATCCCGACGCGGTTCCGCACGGCATACTGCCAGGTTTCCCCATCCGATTCCTGCACAATCGGCTTAAAATGCAGTGCAGAAAACACGTTTCGCACTGAGTTTTCTTCTCCCGGCATCCATCTCCAGTCCTCCGGACGGTTCCGCTTTTTCCGCGCCTCCAGCGTATAGCCTTCCCTGTAATTTCGCAGCAGCTGCGGAAAACGCAGAATGCTGCACAAAACCAGATTCAGACAGAGAAGTCCCGCCATGACAATAAACCACCAGACGGAAAACATATCGTCGAGTCCGATTGTCAGGATCAGTTTCCCGGCCCATTCGGGATAAACCGTCGTATAGTAGGATGCCACCTCCCCCTGCGGGATCAGACTCCCGGCCACGCAGGCCGCCGTCAGGATCACCAGAAGGACAATCGCACATTTCATGGAATGGAATACACCCCATATTTTTTTCAGTAGCTTCATGATTCCTCCAAAGGGCCACGCAGACCCGAAACATACATGCTTCGAAGAGGTTCTGAGCATTGACGGCGCTCGTTTAAAAACGGTTTTGAATGCCGACATCACTCATTTGGAACCGGCCGAAGCGAAGTGAAAAGTGAAAAACTGCCCCACAGAACAGACTCATGTAAACTTTTCAATACAACAGGCCGGGAGGCAGAAGCAGGATCCGTCTGATCGATCAGCAGCTTCGCCCCCGGCCTGAATGGATGGAGAACGAAAAAACGATTTTCGTTTTGCTCGCTCCCTGCGCCGAATTTGCGCCGCTCAAGCGGCATTTTTCCGCTTCAAATTCGTGCGCATCCCTCGCTTTATCCCATTATTTGAACAGCGCCAGCGCCTCGTTCGCCAGTTCCTCGGACTTGTCCAGACAGTTTCTGGAAAGTGTGCTGTTGTGAGCTCCTTCGCTGTTCTCAACAAACACGAAATCCCAGTAGAACTGCGCGTCCCTGTTCAGCGCGCGGATCGCATCGAGTTCTTCATCTGTGTACTCTCCGCCTTCCACCGCCGCAGCAAGCTTCTCCGTCAGATCGACAAGAATCTGAGCCACTTCCGTCTCGCGGGCCGTGATCTCTTCCTGAAGATCCTTCACCTTCGCCGTAACTGTCTCAGCATCCGTATGACAGGCCGCGCAGGTGTTGTCCATAATAGACTGGCTGGCAAGCGGGCTGACCCAGGTATGGCTTCTGTACTCGGTGCCGTCCGCAGCCGTCGCCTTCTCCATGTGGCAGTCCGCACAGGAAAGTGCCTTGTGCATGCTGCCGTCCGCCATGAACGTCTCAAATTCCGGATGCTGTACCTTGATCTGATTGGTCAGCGTTCTCGGATTCTGATAGTCCGTAAAGCCCATCTCATTGTAGTACGCAAGGATCGCATCCGGCGTCGCGTTCGCGATTCCTGTGTAGGGATGTGTGACTGCCTTATTCTCCGGCTCGAAGTAGTACTCATTGTGGCACTGCCCGCACGACAGAACAGAGGAACTGATACTGTCATAATCTTCGCCCACAGCATCGATCATCGGCTGACGGATCGGCGCCGCGCCCAAAGACGGATCATTTGTATGACAGTCATAACAGGTGATCGGCTCATTCATCTCGGCAACCGCATCCTCGAAACTCATGGAATAAAAATCCACGCCGTACTTGTTCAGAAGCTGCACATAATCCGCCGTCTTGCACGCGAGACAGTTCGACAGAGCGTGCGGCCTGGTCGTCGCCTGCACATCCTCAAGTGTATAGGAATGGCCTCTTGCACTGTTGTAATCAGAGGAAAAGCCCATGCCTTCATACAGGGTGGCAATCTCAGGATGTGCTTCCACGTAGCTGTACGCCTCAGAATTGTCCTTGTTCGCGAGATAGGACTCCACGATCTCGGGATATTCCTCGGACCACTGTTCCGCCTCAACGATGCCAAGCTCATTCGTCTCCGGAGTTTCTGTCCCCGCGAGTTCCGTCGCCGGTTCGGTCTCGTCTGCCGCCTGCACTCCCATGCCGAAGGCCGCCGTCAGGCAAAGCCCAAGAAGCGCAGACAGCATAACCATTTTCTTTCTCATTTCTTCTCTCCTTTCATAATATTTTTTATTTCTGCTGCAGCACATTCGTCTTTTTCCCTATTCCGGCACAGAGTAAGCCCCATTACAGTTCACACCTCCCACTGGGCTCGAGGTGATTTCCGGGCAGATTGCCCGGAAATCCCGAGGTCTGAGGCGCGAAATGCTGCATAGCCGATTTGTTTCCGAGACATGACTTGCAGCGCATTTCACATGCTTAAAGGGCCTGCTCAAAAAACATGCACCTGCACCGGAATACAGTGCCAAAAAGACAGAACTGCTGATTTATTATAGCAAAAAATTATGCGGATGTATGTTGCATCTGCAACTTTTCAGAAATTTAAATGTGGTAAAATTAAATAGAAAATTTACGTCCCTGGCAGTCAATCACGCCTTCTTTTTTCAGCGCCGATATCGTCCTTGAGAGCGCGCTCCTGTCCACTCCCAGATAATCCGCAAGCTCATCGCGCGCAAAAGGAACCGTGAACGATCTTTTCCCCTGCCTGTCCGCCTCCTGCTCCAGATAACACAGCAGTTTCTCCCGCATGGTTCTGCGTGTCAGCACCTGCGTCCGCTCGATCAATGTCAGATTCCGCTTTGCCATAATCCGGATCAGATTATGAAGCAGCTTATTGTGATTCACGCACCGCCTTGCAAGCACCTCCATGGAATGCGGAATCTCGATCCACACAATCCAGGTATCTTTCATCGCCGTAAAATCACACACGCTTACAGCGATTCCTCCAAATACCAGATCATCTGCCAGAAGATCACCTGTGTGATGATTCCGGAAGATCACCCGGTTGTTTCCCTCCAGCCGGGAACTCTGGACCATTCCTTCCAGAATGATCCCGAACCCGAAAATTCTGTCCCCTTCCCGCAGGACATACTCTCCTTTTCCGTACAATCCGTCCTTTGCTCCGGACAATTTCACAATCTGAATTGTCTCCTGCACTGACAGCCCCGCAAAAGCGGGAGACTTCTGCAGCAGCGCCGCGCGCAGCTCATCGGTAATGTTCTTTTTTTCCATCTGTAATTCCTCATAACATGATGCCCGGGTCGAAAAGTCATTCGTTCCGCGTTCACATGGAAAAGCATGACAAGGTGTTTCAGAATTGCGGGGCTGCCCGCAGAAACTGCTTTCACGAATCGGCCTCAAGACAAACCCGCAGTTTTTTCAGCGCCCCCTTCTCAATCCTTGAGACGTAGGAACGGCTGATGCCGAGCTTTGCCGCAATCTCCCTCTGCGTCAGCTCACTGTATCCGAACAGTCCGTACCGTTCGCTGATCACCTGAAGTTCGCGCTCTGTCAGGGTCTGACGAAGTCCTTCGTACATCTTCCGGATGTATTTCTGTGTTTCCAGTTTTTCCAGCACATCGATCGGGTCACTCTCCAGAACATCCATCAGGCGCAGTTCCCGTCCCTCCTGATCCACGCCGATCTTCTCATCCATCGAAATCTCACGCGCCAGCTTTTTCCTGGTACGCAGCATCATCAGCAGTTCGTTCTCAATACATCTTGCAGCGTATGTCGCAAGGCGGCTGTTCTTGCTGCCGTCAAATGTCGTCACAGCCTTGATCAGACCGATGATTCCTATGGATATCAGATCATCCGGATCATGTTCCGGCGACTGGTATTTTTTCGCAACATGGGCAACCAGCCTTAGATTGTGCTCGATCAGCATATTTCTTGCTGCCATATCCCCCTGCCGACAGCGGTCAAGACAGTACGCTTCTTCCTCCGGAGACAACGGCTGTTTAAATGTCTTCAAAAAAGCACCTCTAAGCGGTTTTATGTTATTCTATGCCCGAAACCGCCCGGAAGTGCTTTTCCCTCTGCAATTGTTTGTTTCTTTCAATCCACGCTCGATAATTTAACGGAATACGGCTGCCTTAGCGGCATGTCCTGGCCTCATGTCAGTGGGGGATACCGATTTCTGATTTGTATCTGGCTCCCGCAGATTTCGAAAGTATGTGACGTGCCAGCATTCACCGGACAGAAAATCCGCGCTCCTGCTTCAGCGGAATCTCCTCCGAATCCATCCAGTCGATCCGGATATAGCGGTCCTGATTCAGACCGACGAGCAGCTTGTCGATCAGCTGCTCCCGGCCCTGGATTTCCATGCTGACCGAGCCGTCCCACTCATTTTTAACCCAGCCCGTCAGTCCCAGCGACTGTGCCATATATTTTGCCCGATAGCGGAACCCGACTCCCTGCACCCGCCCGTGAAAGCGGATTTCCATCCTGATCTCACTCATAGCTTCTTTCTCCAGTCCTGACTCCTCCGGATGGAAGGTTTATTTATCGTGAATCTCCGCATGCATCTCCTGCAGCGACCTGACTCTTCCGCTCCCCTGCATCTTCATGGAGCGGATTCCGCTCACGGTGGCAGAAGCGGCCGCAACGGTCGTTATATACGGAATCTTTTTCTTGATCGCCGCTTTGCGCAGATAGCTGTCGTCCCACTGACGATCCTGTCCGACCGGTGTGTTGACGATCAGATCAACCTTTCCGTTCATGATCAGGTCCAGCATATTCGGTCTGCCTTCCTGCAGCTTGTTGGTGATCTCCGCATCGATGCCTGCCTTCTGAATCAGCTTCCCGGTATTCTTTGACGCAATGATCTTAAATCCTGTATTTGCAAACTTCCGCGCGACATCGACGATCTCCGCCTTATCCTTGTCGCTGACAGAAATCAGCACAGTACCCTCAAGCGGAAGCTTCGTCTGTGTCGCCTCCTGCGCCTTGAAAAACGCCTCGCCCCAGAACTCGGAAAGTCCGAGCACCTCGCCGGTCGAACGCATTTCCGGCCCAAGTACGGGATCAACTTCCTGGAACATATTGAACGGGAACACCGATTCCTTGACGCCGTAGTACGGAATGTTCTGTTCTTTCAGCGCCGGTACCGGGGAAGGTCTTCCCGTCAGCTCCGACGTCACGATGTCGATCGCGAGCGGCACCATGCGGATGTTGCAGACTTTGGAGACAAGCGGCACAGTACGGGATGCGCGCGGATTCGCCTCGAGCACATACACTTTTCCATTCTCGATCGCGTACTGCATGTTCATCAGACCGCTCACATGCATCTCCTCCGCGATCTTTCTTGTATATTCCTTGATTGTCTTTACATTCTCCTCGCTCAGATGACGGGACGGAATAATGCAGGCCGAGTCGCCGGAATGTACGCCCGCAAGCTCGATATGTTCCATCACCGCCGGGACAAACGCATGCGTGCCGTCACTGATCGCGTCCGCCTCACACTCCGTCGCGTGCATCAGGAACCGATCGATCAGAATCGGACGGTCCGGCGTCACGCCGACCGCGGCGTTCATATATCCAACCATACTTTCCGCATCATATACAACTTCCATGCCGCGTCCGCCGAGCACATAGGACGGACGCACCATGACCGGATAACCGATCTTTTCGGCAATTGCGAGCGCTTCGTCCACGTTGACCGCCATGCCTGACTCCGGCATCGGAATCCCCAGCTTATCCATCATCGCGCGGAACTGATCGCGGTCCTCCGCGAGATCAATCACAGACGGAGAGGTCCCGAGGATCTTCACACCGTTCTTCTCGAGATCCGCCGCAAGGTTCAGCGGAGTCTGTCCGCCGAACTGCGCGATCACGCCGACCGGCTTTTCCTTCTTATAAATGCTCAGCACATCTTCGAGCGTCAGCGGCTCAAAGTACAGCTTGTCTGAGGTATCGTAGTCTGTGGACACCGTCTCCGGATTGCAGTTGACGATAATTGTCTCAAAGCCGAGCTTCTTCAGAGCGAGCGATGCGTGTACGCAGCAGTAGTCAAACTCAATGCCCTGCCCGATCCGGTTCGGTCCGCCGCCGAGAATCATGATCTTCGGGCGGTCCGTGCTCACCGGATTCTTGTCCGGCGCATTGTAGGTAGAATAATAGTAAGCGCTGTCCTGCGTGCCGCTCACATGCACGCCTTCCCACGCTTCCTCCACGCCGAGCGCGAGCCTGCGCTCCCGGACCTCCGTCTCGGTCACGCCAAGAATCTGGCTCAGATATTTGTCCGAAAAGCCGTCCTTCTTTGCCTGGATCAGCGCTGCGTCCTCCGGAAGCTGACCCTTCGACGCCGCAAGCGCTTCCTCCTCATCCACCAGTTCTTTCATCTGACCAAGGAAATACTCCTTGATCTTTGTGAGGTTGTGAATCTCTCCCACCGTCGCCCCCTTGCGGAGCGCTTCATATATGATAAAGTAACGTTCACTTGACGGGAAGATCAGCATCTTCATCAACTCGTCTTTTGACTTCTGGTCGAAATTCTTCGCGTGTCCGAGGCCGTAGCGTCCTGTCTCAAGACTGCGGATCGCTTTCTGGAACGCCTCCTTAAAGTTTTTGCCGATGCTCATGACTTCGCCGACCGCGCGCATCTGTGTGCCGAGCTTGTCCTCAACCCCGTGGAACTTCTCAAACGCCCAGCGCGCAAACTTGATCACGACATAATCTCCGTCCGGCACATACTTGTCGAGCGTCCCGTACTTGCCGCACGGGATCTCCGCAAGCGTCAGGCCCGTCGCAAGCATCGCGGAGACAAGCGCAATCGGGAAACCGGTCGCCTTGGACGCGAGCGCGGAAGAACGGGAAGTTCTTGGATTGATCTCGATGATGACGTCACGGTCTGTCACCGGATCATGCGCCCACTGCACATTTGTACCGCCGATCACCTGGATCGACTCGACGATGCGGTAGGACTTCTCCTGCAGACGTTTCTGCACTTCCTCGGAGATCGTCAGCATCGGAGCCGAACAGAATGAATCACCCGTGTGTACGCCCATCGGATCAATATTCTCGATGAAACAGACCGTGATCATGTTGTTGTCCTTGTCGCGCACAACCTCCAGTTCCAGCTCTTCCCAGCCCAGAACGGACTCCTCGACGAGCACCTGGCCGACAAGGCTCGCCTGCAGGCCACGCGCACAGACTGTCTTCAGCTCTTCGACATTGTAGACAAGACCGCCGCCGGTGCCGCCCATCGTGTACGCCGGACGCAGCACGACCGGATAGCCGAGCTTGTCTGCGATCGCCAGCGCCTCATCGACAGAGTAGGCAACTTCGCTCTTTGCCATCTCGATCCCAAGACTCTCCATCGTGTGCTTGAACTCGATCCTGTCCTCGCCGCGCTCGATCGCGTCCACCTGAACTCCGATAACCTTCACGCCATATTTGTCAAGTACGCCTGTTTTTGCAAGTTCTGAGCATAAATTAAGACCGGATTGTCCTCCAAGATTTGGCAGCAGTGCATCTGGTCTTTCTTTCGCTATGATCTGCTCGATTCTCGCCGCGTTCAGCGGCTCAATGTATGTGACGTCGGCAATCTCCGGGTCAGTCATGATTGTTGCAGGATTGGAATTCACCAGTACGATCTCATAACCAAGTTTCCTGAGTGCCTTACATGCCTGCGTGCCGGAGTAGTCAAACTCGCACGCCTGTCCGATGATGATCGGACCCGAACCGATAATCAGTACTTTGTGGATATCTTTTCTCTGAGACATCGTATCTCCTCCAGTATATA
>CANQAR010000058.1 GCA_947588845.1 uncultured Lachnospiraceae bacterium | reverse complement strand
GACGGCAATTCAGAGATCGTGCTGGGAAAAGCTCTCTCAAAATATCCCCGTGAAAGCTATCATCTTGCGGATAAATTTCCCGGCTATGATCTTTCCAATATGCCGAAGGTGAAGGAGATTTTTGAGCAGCAGCTTCAGAAATGCGGTGTGGAATATTTTGACTTTTATCTGTTTCATAATGTCTGCGAGATGAATATCGATGCGTATCTCAATGAAAAATACGGGATATTTCCCTATCTGCTGGAACAGAAAAAAGCCGGTAGGATCCGTCATCTCGGATTTTCAGCGCACGGGAACCTGGATGTGCTGAAGCGTTTTCTCGACGCTTACGGCGAATATATGGAGTTCTGCCAGATACAGCTCAATTATCTCGACTGGACATTCCAGGATGCGAAAGCGAAGGTAGACCTTCTGAATTCCCGCCGGATCCCGGTTTGGGTCATGGAACCGCTGCGTGGCGGCCGTCTGGCAAAACTGCCGGAAAAGATTGAGGAGACGCTGAAATCGTCCAGACCTGATGAGAAAATTCCTGCATGGGCGTTCCGCTTCCTGCAGAGCGTCCCGGGAGTTACGGTTGTCCTTTCGGGCATGTCGAGTCTGGAACAGATGAAAGAAAATATTCAGACCTTTGAGACCGACAAACCGCTCAATGAAACAGAAAAGAAGACGCTGCTGTCGGCTGCCGACGGAATGCTGAACGGCATACTGCCCTGTACGGCCTGTCATTACTGTGTCAGCCATTGTCCGCAGGAACTGGATATCCCCATGCTTCTGAATCTGTATAACGAACACAGCTTTACGGGAGGCGGGTTTATCGCGCCGATGGCGCTGATGGCTGTTCCAGAAGAAAAACATCCGTCCGCCTGCCTGGGCTGCCGTTCCTGCGAAGAGGTATGTCCGCAGCAGATAAAAATCTCCGAGGCAATGGCAGATTTTGCTCAGAAGATGAAAGCTTAAGAGGAGAACAGGCAGACGAGGAGCAGCTGCAATGTGAAATGCAAGTACGAAAATTTGAGGGCAGAAAAGAGGTTTGCACTTTCTGCCCTTTTTGTCGTTTGCTGTAGAATGCGCAGGCCCGTCTTCTGCCAGTTGGTTCATCCTCAGCAGGTTGCCCCGCCTTTCACGTTCTTCTCAAGAATCGCCTGTTTGTCGATCTGAGAGTTCAGAAGCTTATCCTCGACATAGTCAAAGCCAAGGCGATCGATCGTGTCCGCGAAGCGTTCGCCCGTAAGACCCTCGTCGCGGAAGAGAAGGATCGCGCGCTCGACGGTATCCATCACTTCTTCTTCTGTGAGGAACAGTCTGGACAGCGGTTTTCCGTGCGCAGTTTTCTTGCCCCAGCGGCCGCCCACATAGATCTTGTAGCCGTTCCGGTATTCTTCGGTCACGCCGAACGGACACTTGCCCTTGCATCTGCCGCAGCTGTTGCAGGCCGCGGAATCCACGTTCAGCATCCCGTCTTTCACTGTCGCCACTTTGATCGGACATGCGGTCTCCACCTGGCATTTCTTGCAGCCGCGGCACTTGGAGAAGTCAAACATCGGCATGCGCTGTCCGATGATACCCAGATCGTTCAGATCAGGCTTCACGCAGTTGTTCGGACATCCGCCGACGGCAATCTTGAACTTGTGCGGCAGCGTGACGGTGTGATACCCTTTGTAAAATCTTTCGTGAATCTTTGTGCTGAGATCAAAGGTGTCGGCCAGTCCGTACTGACAGGTGGTACCCTTACAGGAGACGACAGGCCGCACGAGGGATCCGGTTCCTCCTGTCTCCAGTCCGTGCTCGGCAAGGAAAGCGATGATCGCGTCGGCATTCTCATACTTGACGCCCTGGATCTCCATGGTGAGACGTGTGGTCATCGTGATTTCGCCGCTACCGAATTTTTCAGCTGCTTCCGCCACCGCGTGATGTTCTTCCGTCGTGATCTTGCCGTTTCTGGTGATCACACGCACGTTGAATACGTCATTGAACCGCTTGTCCTGCAAAAATCCCAGCCCTTTCAGCCGCTTGATCTCCTCGACCGGAAGCTTGCCGTCTTTTGGCAGAGCGGTTTTGATCACATTGAAGGTGGCGCCGCCTTCCAGAACCTTTGTGTTGGTAAAGCCGAGGGCTCTGAGTTTGTTCTGGGTGAGGTATCCTCTCTTTCCTTTGGCGCAGACAAGAAGAAGTTTGTCGTCCTTGTTGTATTTCTCTGCTTCCTCCGCCGCTTTGGTCAGGTCAAGCCACTGCGCTCCCGGTATGGTTGGAGCCGGATGCGCGTCGACAAGCGTATAATTTTTCGCCGCACCTTTTGCGTACTCGACTGGCGTAAAGCTGTCGATTCTGCCGCTTAATTTGTTCAGCAGGATGCCGCAGGCCGCCGCGAACGGGTGAATCGCGGTGGAAAATGGAGGTGCGTAGGCGAAATCCATGGACGCGAAATCTTCCGCTTTCAGTTTTGCGCTGATGCCGACCACCGCGATATCCGCCATCTTGTCGACTGCGCCTTCTCCGATGATCTGCGCGCCGAGAAGCACGTGCGTTTCTTTGTCGGCGATGAGCTTGGTGACAAAACTGCCTGCGCCGGGGTAGTAGTGGGCTTTGTCGTCATTGATGGCGACGACGGAAACCGGGTCAAATCCGGCTTCTTTTGCCTGGGATTCTGTAAGTCCGGTTCTGGAAGCGTTCAGATCGTCCGCCAGTTTCACGACGCCTGTGCCGAGGCATCCAGGATACGCAGTTTTTTCTCCGCCAAGGGAGAGGGCAAGCGCTCTGCCGGCGATGTTGGCCGTGGAACCCATGGCGGACCACTGGGGCTTTCCGGTCATGCGGTTTTTCATCATGGCGCAGTCGCCGACTGCATAAACATCCGGGAGATTTGTTCTGGCACATTCGTCGGTGACGATGCAGCCTTTTACCATCTCAAGGCCGGTGTCCGCGAGGAATTTCGTTGCGGGACGGATGCCCAGGGCGAGAACTGCCATGTCGGCAGGAATCTCTCCGGCTGCGGTCTTGATGCCGGTTACCTTTTCCGTTCCGCTGATGGACGAGAGCGGAGTTCCAAGAAGAATGCGAAGGCCCTTTGCCTGCAGCTTTCTGCGTATGTAGTCCGCCATTTCCGGGTCAAAAATGTTGGGCATCAGCTGGTCCGCCATATCAATCAGCGTGACGGAAAGGCCTTTTTTCATCAGATTTTCTGCGACTTCAAGGCCGATGAATCCGCCTCCTGCCACAACGGCTCTTCTGCAGTTCTCTGCGTAATCCCGGATCTGTACCGCATCCTCAGGCGTGCGGACCGTGAACACGCCGGGAAGCTTTGCTCCTTCTACAGGAGGTACGGCAGGTTCCGCGCCCACAGCGATGACGAGATTATCATAGGACACTTTTTCGCCGCAGACAGTGATGGTTTTGTTTTCGGCGTCAACAGCTGTGACTTCGCTTTCCGTGTGGACTGTGACGCCTGTAAGTCCTGTAAACTTTGCGGGTGTGTTGACGACAAGCTCTTCCCGTGTTTCAATCACGCCGCCTACATAGTAGGGCAGTCCGCAGCCTGCGTAGGAAATGTCTTTTCCTTTTGTGTAGATGACAACTTCTGCCTGGGGATCTTCGCGCTTTAACTTCGCGGCTGTTTTGGTCCCGGCGGCGACACCGCCGATAATGACAGTTTTCATTGACAGTTACCTCCTCTTAAAAAAATTTTTTATACTCTTGATTATACGGACATTTCTGATAAAATCAAATTATTAATTATTATTAATTGATAAAATGAAAGAATGACTCCTGTTTTCTTTGCGGATGCCCTGCAGAGCATTGCTGCCGGCATCAATCAGCGGGAGAATGACAGCAGAGGAGGATGAGGTTGACTATGCTGGACTATCGGATCAAAACATTTCTGACACTTTACGATGAGATGAGCTACCACAGGACCGCCGAACGGCTGAATATGACGCAGCCCGGCGTTACCCATCATATTCATTATCTTGAGAATTACTACGGTGTGAAGCTGTTTTTCTACAACGGGAAAACTTTATCAAGAACGAAAAACGCGGAAATCCTGAAACGGCATATTGACAGCATTCTGTCTGAGGAAAAAGAGATTTTCCGGGAATTTTCCCAGAAGGAAAAGCTCGTTCTCAATGTGGGGGCCACAAAGACGATCGGGGAGTTTGTGCTGGTGCCTGTCGTCCGGGAATTTTTAAAGGACGAGAATCACAGCGTAAATCTGATAGTGGATAACACGGAGACGCTTCTGCGGATGCTGGAAAGCGCGCAGCTGGATTTTGCCGTTGTGGAAGGTGTTTTTGACAAGTCCAAATATCAGTATCATCTGTTCCGAAAAGAGAAGTTTGTCGGAATCTGTTCCGAAAAGCATCCTTTCGCGGGGAAAAGTGTAAAACTGGAACAGATTTTTGCACAGACGCTGATCGTCCGCGAATCAGGCTCCGGCACGCGGCGGCTCCTGGAGCAGGCCATATCGGATAAAGGGTTTACTCTGGAAAACTTCCGGAGAGTGATATCTGTGGGGAATTTTTCTGTGATCACCGATATGGTGACCAGGGATCAGGCGATCACCTTTGCCTATGAGCCGGTCGCGCGCAGCAGGAAGGAGCTTGCTACTTTTGAGGTGGAGGATATGGAGATCAAAGGAGAATTTAATTTCGTGTACTGCAACAGCAGGACCGGGAGGAGGAATATCCGGCTTTTGTTCGGAGAAAAATCCGAAGAATGGAGGGAATCAGATATCGGCACGGACTCTTGATCGGAACAGAAGCTTTCAGGAGATTGCTCTCTCGCTGGACGCCATAGCGAGAGAGTTTTAGAGGATTCAGAAGAAGCACTCGATCTGTGCTTCCAGGAACATGTTCCGGTAATCTGTCAGATCTTCCGGATGGAGCGCTTTTACGCCGGCCAGCGAATACTCACGGTTCAGAAATTCATATTTCCTCTCGCCCATCTGATGGAAGGGCAGGAGCTGCACGCGTGCAAGGCCGATGCGTTTCAGCAGAGCGGCGATGCCCCTGGCGTCTTCAAGCCGGTCGTTAAATCCGGGGATCACTGGAACCCGGGGGAGGATGGTGAGTCCCTGTTCGTGTGCCCATGTGAGGTTTGCCACGATCTGTTCGTTCCGTACGCCGGTGCCTTTCTCGTGGAGGACAGGGTCGTGGTGCTTGACGTCGAACAGCAGCAGATCAAACTGCGGCGCCAGCCGCTGGAATACGGCCGGACTGACAAAACCGGTGGTCTCGATCGCAGTGTGGACACCGCGCTCTTTTAATTTTCGAATCAGTGCCTCTGTGAACTCCGGCTGGGACATGCCCTCTCCGCCGGAGATGGTAACGCCGCCGCCGGATTCCTCATAGAAATCAAAATCTTTCATACACTCGTCGAATACTTCCGATATGGTCTTTTCTTCGCCTTCATGAGTCAGCGCTCTTCCCGGACACGCGTGTACACAGGCGAGACATCCCCTGCAGCGGGAAAAATCCACATGAATGAGATGATCTTTGTCCATTGTGACCGCATGCGCGGGGCAGACGTTCACGCAGGTCTGGCATCGATGGCATTTCTGTTTATCATACATAATCTGAATCCGGGGAAGCTGGGATTCCGGATTCGCGCACCACGCGCAGCGGAGCGGACATCCCTTTAAAAAGACAGTGGTGCGCACTCCAGGCCCGTCGTGAATCGAAAATTTCTGAATATTAAAAACAATTCCTGTCGTTTCCATAAATAGATACCCCTCACGCTGAATTTTGATGAAAAATCAAAGACAAATCATTTCCTCTAATACTATCACAAAGGAAGAAAAATGTAAACATAAAACTTATGAATGAAATTATTTTTAATTTTATTAGAAATTAATATTGACAAATCTGCCGGCCGTGGTAGTATGAAAGAATAATAATGTGATGCAGGAAACGAGGGTAGAGTGTGAGATGAATTGACTGCATTTTGACCTGGACATTATAACGATGTCGAGGCCAAAAGGTATTTTGTCCCATGGTGCCACGGAATCATGAAATTAAAGTAAAAAGAGGGGGAAGATTTTTATGGAGAACAAGGCACATTTCGGCTCTTTAACCCCGAGGATGCAGGCCTACAGGGAGAGCGTGCTGGACAAGAAGCCTTATATCGATGCACAGCGCGCGATTCTGGCGACTGAGGCATATAAGAAAAACCTGAATCAGCCGCCGGTGATGAAGCGTGCTCTGATGCTGAAAAATATCCTTGAGAAAATGAGCATTTATATTGAGGATGAGACAGTGCTGGTGGGAAATCAGGCTTCCTCCAACAGGGACGCGCCGATCTTCCCGGAGTACACGCTGCAGTTCGTTCTCGATGAGCTGGATCTGTTTGAGAAGAGGGACGGCGATGTCTTCTATATTACAGAGGAGACGAAGGAACAGATCCGCTCGATCGCGGATTTCTGGAAGAACAATAATCTGCGGGCCAAGGGAGAAGCCCTGATGCCGGAAGAGATGCAGGTCTACATGGACACTGGATTTTTTGGGATGGAAGGGAAGTTAAACGCCGGAGACGCCCACATTGTTGTCGATTATACGAATCTGCTCAGAAAAGGGCTGAAGGATTACGAGCGCAGGGCGCGGGAGTACAAGGCCGGACTGGATCTGACGAAGCCGGAATCTATCGACAAATATCAGTTTTACAAGGCAGTGCTGGTCGTGATTGAGGCGGTTCGCAGGTTTGCAGGGCGCTACGCGGCGCTTGCCCGGGAAAAGGCGGCGGACGCGCCGGAACCGAGAAAGTCTGAGCTTCTGGAGATTGCGCGAATCTGCGAGAAGGTTCCCTATGAACCGGCGCAAACTTTCCATGAGGCAGTGCAGTCTGTGTGGTTTATCCAGCTCATCCTCCAGATCGAGTCCAACGGCCATTCGCTTTCCTACGGACGTTTTGATCAGTACGCGAATGAATATCTGGAGGCGGATCTTCAGAGAGGAACGATCACCGAGGATCAGGCGGTGGAATTGCTGACGAATCTGTGGATCAAGACGCTGACGATCAACAAGGTCCGCTCGCAGGCGCATACCTTTTCCAGCGCGGGAAGCCCGATGTATCAGAATGTCACCGTCGGCGGACAGACGCCGGACGGCAGGGATGCGGTCAACAAACTGTCATTTCTGGTGCTTCGCTCGATCGGGCAGACGAGACTGCCGCAGCCGAATCTGACGGTGCGCTATCACCGGAATCTGAATCAGGACTTTATGAACGAGGCGCTGGAGGTGCTGAAGCTCGGAACGGGCATGCCGGCGTTCAACAGCGACGAAGTGATTATCCCCTCGTTTATTGAGAAGGGCGTGAAGAAGAAGGATGCTTACAACTATTCGGCGGTTGGCTGCGTGGAGACCGCGGTTCCCGGAAAATGGGGCTATCGCTGCACCGGCATGAGTTACCTGAATTTCCCGAGAATCCTTCTCATGGTGATGAACAACGGGATCGACATGACGTCCGGGCGGCGCTTTGTCAAAGATTATGGAAATTTCCGTGACATGGAATCTTTTGACGAGCTGATGAACGCGTGGGATAAGGCAATCCGTGAGCTGACCCGCGCCAGCGTGATCGTGGAGAATGCGATCGATCTCGCGAGCGAGCGGGAAGTGCCGGATATTCTCTGCTCGACGCTGACGCAGGACTGTCTAAGCCGCGGAAAGACGATCAAGGAAGGCGGGGCGGTTTACGACTTTATCTCCGGCCTTCAGGTGGGAATCGCGGATATGGCGGATTCCCTGGCGGCGATTAAGACTCTGGTGTTTGAGGAAAAGAAGATCAGCCGAGACGAGCTGATGGATGCCCTGCAGAATGATTTCGCGGGCGGGAAAGGAGAGCAGATCCGGCAGATGCTGATCAACGACGCTCCGAAGTATGGGAATGACGACGACCGGGCGGACCGGCTGATTGTGGACGCTTACGCGTCGTATATCGACGAGATGAAGAAATATCCGAATACCCGTTATCAGAGAGGCCCGATCGGCGGCATCCGCTATGCGGGAACGTCCTCGATCTCCGCGAATGTCGGGCAGGGATACGGCACAATGGCAACCCCGAACGGGCGTCACGCGCACCAGCCTCTGGCGGAAGGATGCTCTCCGGCACATGGGATGGACAAAAACGGTCCCACGGCTGTGTTTAAGTCGGTTTCCAAACTGCCGACGCATGAGATCACCGGCGGGGTCCTTCTGAACCAGAAAGTGACGCCGTCCATGCTCTCCACCCCGGAGAACACGAAAAAGCTGGAGATGATTATCCGCACGTTTTTCAACCGTCTGGACGGCTACCATGTGCAGTACAATGTGGTTGACCGCGCGACGCTTCTGGACGCGCAGAAACATCCGGAAAACCATAAGGACCTGATCGTCCGTGTGGCGGGATACAGCGCGTTCTTCAATGTCCTATCTAAGGCGACACAGGATGATATCATCGGAAGAACCGAGCAGACATTATGAGAACGAAATCACGTGTCAGTACAATGCTGTACCAGTCTCTGCGAGCAAGATGAATTAAATAGCACGATTTACGAGTGTGGGGCAGAAACATCTCCGGGTGGAGGCACCTATATGCCTGAGTATGCAAAAAGGCTGCCAGTGGTACACGTTTGGCGCGAACCGAAACGGAGTGCAGATCAACAACACAGTACTGGCGGAAACAGATGATGCAGAATTCACCGTTTTAGACAGTAATAACCTGGATCCCACTGGACTTCAGAGAGCATTTAGATTCCTCGGGAATACTGCTGTCCGTGATGACAGTCTGTATCCGGTCATTCAAATTCAGCGGAACAATCCCGCGCCTGCTGAATTTCTCGCTTTCCGTCAAAACGATGACGGACTCTGCCTGCGCCGCCATGTCGCGGACGGCTTCAGCGCGGAGCTGGTCGCGGTTCGTAAAGCCGTTTTCCGGGGAATAGCCGTCCGTGCCGATAAAAAACTGAGTCACACAGAAATTCGACGCGGTCTGCCGTACCAGCGGACCGACCACGACCTGGCTGTCCTGTTGAAAGATGCCGCCCAGCAGAATGATCTGGAAACCGGATTTCCCGCGGATATAGGAAGCGATAAAAGCGCTGTTGGTGATAATCGTCAGGTCGCGGTGTGTTTCCGTGAGCACATCTGCGAGAAGCGCACAGCAGCTTCCATTTTCGATCATGATGGTATCGCCGTTCTGTACGAGCTCGCTGGCTTTTCTGGCAATCTTTTTTTTCGCGTCGTAATGAAAGGCGATGCGCGTTCCCATGTCGTCCATGTTCCGGAGCGTGGCGTACCCATGTTCCCGTCGGATGATGCCGCGCTGTTCCAGCTCATTCAGATCTTTTCTGACTGTCACCTGGGAGACCCCCAGTTTTTCAGAGAGTTCTGTCACATCCGCTTTGGTTTCCGACGACAAAAGTTCCAGGATCTGGTTTGTACGGTCTGTTTTCTTTCTCATATTTTTCTCCTGTCTTATTTTTGGACGGGTCATCAGAAGTTCATTAAAATAAATTTGGAGGTATCATATGAAACTTTGTATTGACCACGCAGATATCAGCAAAATCAGGCACATTTATGAATTTTACCCGGCGGACGGAGTGTCCACCAATCCCTCCATCCTGGCAAAGACGGGGAGACCGCCTTATGAAGTCTTAAAGGAAATCCGCGCGTTTATCGGAACGGACGCAGAGCTGTTTGTGCAGGCCGTTTCCGGCAAAGCCGAGACAATGGCGGAGGAAGCCCACAGGATCGTAAGAGAGCTTGGGGACACCACGCTGGTGAAGATTCCCTGCACGCCGGAAGGCTTTAAAGCCATGAAGCAGCTGAAAAAAGAAGGGATCCGTTTTATCGGAACCGCAATCTACACAGCCATGCAGGGATATCTGGCAGCAAAGTGCGGAGCGGAGTATGTAGCGCCGTACATCAACCGTATTGATAATATGGGATTTGACGGTATCCAGGTGGCGAAGGACATACACGACGCGATCAAGGGGAGCGGACTTGACAGCGGCCTTCTGGCGGCGAGCTTCAAAAACAGCCAGCAGGTGCTGGAGCTGACGAAATACGGCGTGAAGGCAGTAACGGCAGCTCCGGATATAATCGAAGTCCTGGTGAAAAATGCCGCGATTGACGCCGCCATCGATCAGTTCACCGCGGATTTTTACGAACTGGCCGGGGAAGGCAGGACGATGGCGGACTGTTAAAAATGATGTTGGACTGCTCCTTTGTGGCTGTCGGCTGATATTGGTTTACGCTTCGGGCTTACTTACCGCACCGGTTCAGTTTTGCCGCCTGGCAGAAGATCACAAACCCGACCACAAACAATGCTGCGATGACCGCGACGTCCGCATTTGCCTTTTTGGTCAGCTACACAGTCAGTCCGAACTGCCAGTGTCAGTTTGATTAGCCGTGCAGGCTCAACTCTTCACTTTCCGGTTCAGCTTTGCCGCCTGGCAGAAGATCACGAAACCGACCACGAACAATGCTGCGATGACCGCGACGCCTGCGTTTGCTTTTCCGGTGAGCTGTGCCACAAGGCCGACAAGTGTGGTTCCGAGGAAGGATGCACCTTTGCCGCAGATATCATAGAGGCCAAAATATTCGCCGGACTTCTCCGCCGGGATGATTCGGGCAAAGTAGGAGCGGGAGAGCGCCTGGATTGCGCCCTGGAACATGCCGACAAAGACGGCAAGCGTCCAGAATTCCCACTGTTTGTCAAGCTGGATCGCAAACAGAGCGATGCAGGTGTAGGCAATAATGCAGACCTTAATGAGAAGATCTGTCTCATACTTTTTGGAAAGTCTTCCGAAAAGCAGAGAGAACGGAAACGCGACGATCTGTGTCACGAGGAGAGCCAGCAGCAGTCCCTGTGTGTCAAGGCCGAGCGAACTGCCATAGGCGGTTGCCATCTCGATGATCGTGTAAACGCCGTCGATGAAAAAGAAGAACGCCAGCAGATACAGAAAAATATTCTTGTGCTGCCGGACTTCCTTCAAGGTGCGGCCGAGCCGGAGAAACGCCTCCCGCACGGGATGCGCGGGCAGTTCCGTGAAGTTGGTCTGCCGGTATTGTTTCAAAAGCGGGATCGTCACAAGGAGCCACCACGCAGCATTCAGGAAGAACGCGATCGTCATGGCCGCATGCATGGTGATCCCGAACGTCTCATTCATCAGGACAAAGACAAGTGAGACGATAAAAGGAATGCAGCTGCCGATATAACCCCACGCGTAGCCCTGCGAGGATACGACGTCCATCCGTTCCGTGGTTGTGATATCCACGAGCATGGAGTCATAGAAGATCAGGCTCGCATTGTAGCCGATCCGCGCGATCACGAAGACAGCGAGGAATACGATCCATGAGGTCGGAAGAGAGAGCGCGGCGCAGCCGATCACGCCGAGCATCATACAGGCCGTAAACAGCGGCTTTCTGAAATTTTTTGTGTCCGCGAGCGTGCCGAGGATCGGACCGGTCAGGGCGACCACGATCGTGGCGGCAGAGGTAGCGTACCCCCAGTACGCAAGGTAATCGACCTCCGAGATGCCGGCGCTGCCCGCGAGATAGTTGAAGTAGATCGGGATGATCGTGGCCACGAGCAGGATGAAGGCCGAGTTGCCGACGTCGTACAGGATCCAGTATTTTTCAAGCTTTGTCAGTCTGGAATTTTTCATGATATCCTCCGTAAATTTCTCAGGACTTCGCGAGTCCTGCATGCGAGATCCGGGGCTGTGTCAGCAGACTCGAACCTTTGTGTTCTCTCCATTATGTTCAGGGTTTCCGCTTCGTTTTGGTTGGTGCCAAACACGCGTCACTGGCGCTGGGGTTTTGCAAAACAGACAACCCTGCATCGTTTTCTGTAACATGCAATGCCATATTTCAGGATAGTGGTATATCCCTCATCAATCAGGAACTGTTCATAGTGTTTCTCCTCAATCTGACGGAGCGCGTTCGCGCATTGTTCCTCCAGCCGGTCATTTTCCGCATATTTCACCTCAATGATGATTCCAGTCATACTGTCTTCAATCTCAATCATGATATCGCGGTACCCGTCGCCCGATTCCGTATTTGAGGTGACGGCCCAGTCGTCCATGCAGCACAGCAGCCCGAGAAGATACCCGTGATAGAAATTTTCCTTCATCGATTTTCTCACGCTTGTGTCGCGGATGCTGATGGTTTTTGAGAGAAGTTCGGTGAATTTCTTTTCAATTTCAGTGGCGTCTCCCTTTGAAAACAGGGAACAGAATTCCGTTAGTTTCTGCGGTTCCTGTCGGATGCTGTCGTTAAACCATTCGTAAATCTGCTCTTTGAAGATGGTCCGGATCTCCTGGTTCGGGATTGACAGGGATAAAATCCCGCGTTCCGTACTTGGAGAATTCTCTCTCTGTGTCAGATAACCGGTCATAAACAGTACGCTCCACAGATTTTCTATCGAGTTTTCCAGTTCGGCGTAGGTCAGATCCTGCCGGATCTTTTTGGATACAGTTCCGCCCTCGATCAGCGTTTCGATGTCCCGTCTTTGCGACACGCCCTTCGTCCGGCGGATAAATTTCCGGATAATATCGTTGCCGCTCGTATTGATCCAGTAGAGCTGCGGGCTGGCGTTCTGGTCCATGCGGAGATCATAGCAGTAGTTGATCACGTCCCACGGGCAGTAGACATCCTGCCTGCCGAAGCGGTAGCCGTCGTACCATTCCCGGACAAGATCATAGCGGTCAGACGCACCATAGCAGGCAAGCATCTCCTGCACTTCTGTGTCTGTAAAGCCGAAATATTCATCAAAGGCCGCGTCCGTGATGGAATGCACTTTTACGTTGTTAAGACCGGTAAAAATGCTCTCTTTTGATACCCGGAGGCATCCCGTGAGAACGGCAAAAAAGAGATGTTCATTCGTCTTGAGAGTCTGGTTCATCAAGTTCCGGATCAGAGCAGTCATCTCATTATAATAACCGCCATGATAAGCCTTGTCCAGCGGCACATCATACTCGTCGATCAGGAGAATCACTTTCTGATCATGATGCCGGCAGAGAAATTCCGATAAGATCCTCAGACTGTTGCAGATCATGTCGTCGGTCATCTCTTCGTCAAAAAATTTCTCATAGACGGCTTTATCCTGTTTTGCCAGTCTGTCACTCTTCAGCAGATACAAAAATCTGCGTGCCTCGTCTCTCAGCAAAGAGACGAGCATGGCTCTCGCCGCCGCGAAATCAGCCCCGCTCACGCCTTTCAGAGAGACAAAGATCACAGGAAACCTGCCCATATACTTCTGGCACAGATTGGTTTCTCTGGAAATTGCAAGCCCGTCAAACAGGGATTTGTCCTGGCCGATCTCAAAAAAACAGCGCAGCATGTCCATGTTCAGCGTTTTTCCGAAACGGCGCGGGCGGGTGAAAAGATTCACCGGACTCCAGTTTGTCAGCAGTTCCTTAATCAGTCCGGTTTTATCAACATAGTAAAAGTTTTCTTTCCGGATTGTATGAAAGAATTCAACTCCTGCCGGGAGCTTTTTTGTTTCCATTCTTTGATCCCTCCTTTGTCCTGCCACAGGATGGATGAGTTGTTCTGATTTCCTACAGTATACTACGTTTCAGCATTGCAGGCAAGGGAATGAACGGAAGCGGCTGCTGTCGTAATAAAACAAAATTCTCATTTTCTGCCTTCCTGTTTTGTGTTATACTTAATAAAAACTGAGGCGGGGAACAAACCAGACACCGTTGTGAAACAGGAAGGTATGAATGCACGAATATCCAGTCCTGGTTACGTAGACGCTGAAAGATTCATTGTCCTGATATCCCATGAACCATTTGACTATACAAAATGGCGTGAACAGTATCTGGACGATGGTTTAAATGTCCGAGAATTGAGTCGGAGAGCAATGGCGTATTCCGAGAATCTGTAAATGAATAACGGGTACCGGAAATTTTTTGAAGAGGTGATTCCATGAAATTCCGGCGGCTGCCGATCGGTATTGAAGACTTTAGTGAAATGATCGAACAGAATTACTATTATGCGGATAAAACCTGGCTGATCCGCGATCTCTGGATGGGAGGCGGAAAGGTGACTCTTTTTACCCGTCCCAGACGTTTTGGAAAGACTTTGAATCTGAGTATGCTGAGATATTTCTATGAGGACACCCGGGATGCAGAACAAAATCAGAGAAACAGCGCTTTGTTTAAGGGACTGAAGATTATGGACGCCG
Source organism: uncultured Lachnospiraceae bacterium (assembly GCA_947588845.1). GTDB lineage: Bacteria > Bacillota > Clostridia > Lachnospirales > Lachnospiraceae > Choladousia. The sequence continues at coordinate 13,811 of CANQAR010000058.1, read as the reverse complement.
AGCCGCAGCTTCTGAAAATGCAGTGTGGTTTTCCGGTTATCAATCTGTCTTTGAAATCAGCGAAGCAGCCGGATTTTGATCTTTCCATGGCGCTTCTGAAACGGCAGATCGCCGGGGAATTCCGCCGTCATGCATATCTGTGCAGCGAGGCGGGCGGAAGAGCCGGACGGTTTGAACGCATTATGAATGAGACAGGCTCCATGGATGATTACGCGGATGCTCTTGCCTTTTTGTCAGAACTTCTCTGGAAGCATTTTGGGAGGAAAGCGGTCATTTTGATCGATGAATATGATGTTCCTCTGGAGAATTCTTATTTCTGTGGTTTTTATGATCGGATGGTCAGCTTTATCCGCTCGCTGTTTGAGTCCGCGCTTAAAACAAACCCGGCTCTGGAATTTGCGGTAATTACAGGATGCCTTCGTATTTCACGTGAATCGATTTTCACCGGGCTGAATAATCTGCGCATGAATTCCATACTTGACAGTTCTTATGGAGTTTGTTTCTGGAAGAAGGAAGTAATAGTGTTACGCTCCACTTCCCCGCCGGGCTCGAGGTGATTTCTGTGCATACCTGAGTATGCAGAAAAGCCTCCAGTGGAAGATTTTCTGTATCGCAGAGCATTGCTGCCGGTCACAGAGTAAACAGCAGCGTGGTAATATGCAGAACAAAAAAAGATGCGTGAGAGGAGTGTGAAGCGGCCATGTATGGTCTGGACTGGAATGATCCGTACCGCATCCGGTCGTACAGGGAACTGATCAACTGGGTCAATGAGATCGGTTTTCTGCCTTTGTTTAAGAATGAGATCGGGAGTTTTTCTGCGGAGGAGCACGTCTCCGACCAGTTCTGGTGGAGCGGGGATCCCGAACAGGATCCGTGGATCTGGCGGGAGATCATCGCCGGGACCGGAGAAGTGGCCTACGGCAAATTTTTCAATAAGAGAGCAGGCTTTGTCTCCCTGGAGTGGTTCCCCTGCCTGGCCAATTACCGGAGAGATGGCTATGACTTTGACGCCCGATGGGACGACGAGCTGGCAAATATCCGCTGCAAAAAGATCATGGATGTCTTTGAGACGGGAGAGGAATTTACCGGTCTGGAGCTGAAAAAGGCTGCCGGCTTCGGAAAAAACGGGGAGAAGAATTTTGACGGGATCGTGACAGATCTGCAGATGCAGACGTATCTCGTGATTAAAGAATTCCGCAGAAAGCGGAACAGGAAGGGGATCGAGTACGGGATGCCTGTCTCTGTGTACGCGAAGCCGGAGGATCTGTGGGGTTATGAGAGAATCTCCGCCGCATATAAAGAGGAGCCGCAAAAATCATGGGAGCGCATTGTGACGCAGGTCAGGAATACGTTTCCCTGGGCTGGAGAAGAGCAGATCAGGAAGTTGCTGAAATAGCAGAGGCGTGTGAGCGCGAAAGCACCCCAAGCTTTTTTTCATGGCAGCGTCCGGCATGAGAGTTTGGAATCGGGATATACCATAAAAAAAGGAGTTTTAAAAGAGGTGAGATGAATGAAACAGCCCCTGCCGATTGGAATTGATAATTTTGAAAAATTAATCAGTGAAGGATACTATTATGTGGATAAGTCCCTTCTGATCAGGGAGCTTCTTGACCTGAAAGGGGAGGTTAATTTGTTTACCCGCCCGCGCCGGTTTGGGAAAAGTCTGAATCTCAGCATGCTGCGATATTTTTTTGAGGATACGGGAGAGGAAGAGAGGAACCGGCATAACAGGGAACTGTTTTCAGGGCTGAAAATTATGAAGGCGGGTTCACGTTATACTTCACAGATGAACTCCTGCCCGGTGATTAATCTGACGATGAAGTCCGCAAAACAGCCCACATTTGCCTCCGCTTTTTTTAAACTGAAGGATGTGATCGCCGAAGAATTCTGCCGGCATGCAGGAATCTCTGGAAAGAACAGACTTTCAGCAAGAGAAGAACGGCGGTTCCGAAGGATTGCGGATGGAGAAGCTGATTATGATGAGCTTTCCGGTTCTCTGGAGTTTTTGAGCAGATGTCTTTACAAAGCGCAGGGGAAAAAGGTGATCATTCTGATTGATGAATATGACGTTCCTCTTGAGAGCGCTTATTTTGGAGGATATTACGATCAGATGTCGGATTTTATCCGCAGTCTTTTTGAATCTGCGCTGAAAACAAATGAATATCTGAATTTTGCCGTGGTTACAGGATGCCTGAGAATTTCCAGGGAGAGTATTTTTACCGGGCTGAATCACCTAAATATCATATCTGTTCTGGATCAGAACTACAGTGAACATTTTGGATTTACGGAGCGTGAGGTTCTCCAGGCAATGTCCTTCTATGGGCATGAAGAACGCTTTCCGGATATGAAAAAATGGTATGATGGTTATCTGTTTGGAGATACGAATGTTTATAATCCCTGGAGCGTATTGAAGTTTTTGTATGATCTGAATGCGGATAACAGGGCGTTTCCACGTCCTTACTGGGTAAATACAAGCTCCAGTGCTCTGATTCGTGACGCTGTGCGCCGATCGGATCAGGATGTGCGGGCACAGATGGAAGTTCTTGTGAATGGCGGAAGCATTGATTTTCCGGTTCATGAGGAGATAACTTACGCGGACATGAACCAGAAAGGGGATTATTTTTGGAATTTTCTGTATTTTACCGGATATCTTACCAGAGCAGAGAAATGGCTGGAAAAGAGACAGATTATCCTGCGGGCCGTTATTCCGAATGAAGAGCTGCTGAGCGTATATGAAAATGTGATCATGAGCTGGCTTGAGGAAAGTATAAAAAAGCAGGATTTTCATGCGTTGTATCAGGCGCTGGAAGATGGAGACGCAAAGCGTATGAGAGAAATTATCGGCGAACAGCTTCTTGCCGTGATCAGTTTTTATGACAGTGCGGAGAATTTTTATCACGGTTTTCTGGCTGGGATCTTAAGCCAGAGCAAAAAATACCTTGTAAAGTCCAACAGAGAATCCGGCAGCGGAAGAAGCGATATCATGATCCGGGATCCCAGTCTCAGAGGCCGGGCCTTTATCATTGAGGTGAAGGTGTCCGGCAGCATGAACGATCTGGAGAAGGACGCGCAGAATGCCGTGCGGCAGATTTACGAGAAAAATTATCCCGGAGAACTTCGGATGGAAGGATACCAGAGGATCAGCTGCTGCGGCATCGCCTTTTACAGAAAGGACTGCGAGGTTCAGTTTTCGGATTGAAACAACAGAAAGAAATCAGAGTGGAGAAGCTTCAGCTTGAAGGCAGGGCGCTGATCGAAGCGGTTGTCTGAGAAGGAGCACAGTCAAAGACAAAAGAGGAAACGGAGGAATAAAAGTATGCCAGCTTACTATGCGCATCACCGTTTTGGGGCTGCTGTGGCCGGGCAGCTGGATGAAGAACTGAAGAAAATCATTGCCGTGCACCGGCCGCAGTTTGATATCGGCCTGCAAGGCCCGGACATTTTCTTTTTTTACAGGCCGTATACAAAGAACCGTGTCGTAAAGTACGGGAATGAACTGCATCATGTCTCCGCGATTACCTTTTTCCGCCGCGCCGTCAGGATCGTGAGGAAGAACAGCCGGAGCAGCCGCGAGTACGCCTATCTGCTGGGCTTTCTCTGTCACTTTATCCTGGACAGCGAATGTCACCCGTACGTGAATGAGATGGTGGAAACGATTGGCGTGAAGCATCTTGAGATCGAGGAAGAGTTTGAGAAGATGCTGCTTAGGATGGACAGAAAAGATCCGTTTTCATATCCGCTCGGGGATCTTGTCCCGCTCGACGACGGGACGGTGCAGACCATCTGTCCGTTCTATTCCAGGCAGATTGATGAGCAGATTGTGAGAAAATCCCTGCAGGACCTGCACATGGTCAAACGTCTGTTTACGACGCCGCACAAAGAGAAGCACGATGTCATCAACGGTGTGATGAAGCTGTCCGGCAAAAATTATCCGTATGCAAAAGGGCTGATGAATCAGCGCATCGATAATCCGGCCTGCAGCCAGACGAATGAGGAGCTGCTTCGCCGGTTTGAGAACGCGGTTCCCCTTGCGGTCCGGATGGCCGCCAGTCTCGATGAGAGCATCCGGACCGGGAGAGAACTGGACGTCCGGATGGACCGCTCGTTCGGGTGAATCCGGCTATAGATCATGTCGCCTTTACCGCCTTGCCAGAATCTTCCGCCGCGTTTCCAGTACCATACGGGCTATTTTTTCTGTCCGTTCATCGTCCATACGGGCGGCGGGAGCAGATACAGAAAATGCATATCGGGTAATTCCTTTGTAATTTGGGAGGCCGGCCGCGATGCAGCGGACACCGGCCTCATTTTCTTCGTTGTCAATCGCAAAACCTTTCTCGCGGACTTCCTGAATTTCACGGAAAAAAAGATCATAATCGGTGATTGTGTGCGGCGTCATCTGGCAGACCGCGCTGGCTTCCCAGATTCTGCGGATATCCTCATCTGTCATGTCCGCCAGTATGGCCTTTCCGACTCCGGAACAGTACAGCGGGATACGGCTTCCGACTTTGGAGGCCATCCGGATTGCGTTCATATAGGCCTCTTCCTTGCAGATATAGACGGCTTCGTGTCCGTCAAGCTCAACAAAGTGCACAGTCTCCCTGGTATCCATCGAAAGCTGCTTCAGATAAGGCCGCACTTCGTCCAGAATGTCCATATGGGACAAAATTTTAGCGGACAGAGTCAGCAGCTTGTTGGAAAGAGAATACTTGCCGGATTCCGCGTCCTGCTGGACGTAGCCTACGCAGATCAGGGAACTCAAAAGGCGGTGGATCGTGCTTTTATTCAGATCGATCCGATGGGTAAGCTCAGCAAGGGAAGCCGGGCCTGTCTCAGCCAGCGTTTCCAGAACAAGGAACAGGCGGTCAGTCACCTGAATCGGGTTTTTTCCTTCCATTAAAACACCTCCAATAGAACAGGATTATGGGAGATCATGTTTTTCCATGCGGACATGGAACGTATGACTTTTCAGCTTTGGCATCATCTTAGCATTGAATTAAAAAAATGACAAGTGCCGGGAAACCACACGGACAGAGCCGCGCTATGCAAAGTGTGACAGTACAGCCTCAACAATCCTGTGACTGTAAGGCATCAGGATCCCTGCGGCTGTTCCGACCACAAACGCGCAGACGAGTGTGCCGATGCCGAAGATTCCGCCGGACAGCACGCCGGCCACGACAAAAGTCACGTCGACGACAACACGGACGATTCCGAATTTTTTGCCGGTCTTGTCGCTCAGCACAACGGCGACGAGGTCGTTCGGTCCTGTCCCCGCATCGGACTGGATCACGATCGTCATGCCGAATGCCAGGATCACACAGGCGGCGACTACCACAATGAGGCGGACAGTCAGCGGAAGCGTTCCGTTGACAAGAGGAGCGAACAAAATCGTAAACCCGTCGATAATCGGGCCGCCAAATGCCATGCACACGAGCGTGCCAGCCTTGATATAGCTCCGGTCGACAAACAGCAGGACGAGAATGATCAGAAAACAGACGCTCATGTGAGTAATCCCATGGCTGATCGGAAGATGGGAGGAAAGTCCCTGGATCATCACATTAAACGGATCCGCGCCCAGTTCTGTCAGCATAAACAAAGTCACTCCGAGATGGGCGATCGTAAGTCCCGCAAGCAGGAGAACCATCCGGATGATCCATTCTTTCATTGATCGTTTTTTTGCCAAAAGAGCAGCCCCCTTTCTCTGTTTTTTCCTATTATAACTATATTAAAAGAAATGTTCAACATCAGAATCAAAGACCCCGCTGCAAGCAACGGGGTATCAATCTTGCAGCGCCCCAAGAGGCGGGGTCTTTGATCCTCGCGGCATTCGTCAAATATCCATGCAGGCATGGCTATTTTCCTCATTGCTCGCGGGAATAAAAACGTAAGATTACATAAATAATACTTGACAAAAACGCGGTTCGGGATATAATAGAGACAAGTTATATCATAATATGATATATCGTTCCATAATATGAAATCGAAAAGACGAGAGAGCAAAACTGCGAAATGCTGCCGCTGGTTACAATTTCCGGAAAAGGAACAGCAGAAAAATTTTCCGACGGGAAACTGACCATGCGGAACAGGGTTAGAGCGCAGAAGAGAAAGGAGAAGATACTATGGGAGCAGCAGAGAAACTTGCGGAATTTGGAGTTGTGCCGGTGGTGGTACTGAATGATGCGAAGGACGCGGCGCCGCTTGCGAAGGCGCTGATTGAGGCGGGCCTTCCCTGCGCGGAAGTTACGTTCCGTACTGATGCGGCGGAAGAGTCCATCCGCACGATGACGACACAGTTTCCGGAAATGTATGTGGGAGCAGGCACGGTTCTGTCGATCGAGCAGGTAGACCGCGCGGTGGCAGCAGGCGCGAAGTTTATCGTCAGCCCGGGCTTTGACGCGGAGATCGTGGATTACTGTATTGAGAAAGAGATTCCGGTATTCCCGGGCGTTATCACGCCGAGCGAGGTATTCCAGGCATACAAGAGAGGCCTCAGAGTTCTGAAATTCTTCCCGGCGGCACAGTTCGGCGGCGTCGCGACGATCAAGGCTCTTGCGTCTGTGTTCACGGGCGTGAAGTTCATGCCGACAGGCGGCGTCAGCGCTTCCAACCTGAAAGACTTCCTCAGCTGTGACAAGATTGTTGCCTGCGGCGGCAGCTGGATGGTGAAGGGTGATCTGATCAAGGCAGGCGAGTTTGACAAGATTAAGGAACTGGCGGCGGAGGCAGTTGCTCTGGCAAAGGAAATCCGTGGATAAAACAATGACTGCGGTATTTTGACTGATGTCAGCAGACAGAATGTTATCCGGCGCATGAATTGATATTGGAGGGAATACAGAATGAATTTAAATTTAAAACCAGCAAAGGAATGCAGATATGACGCAGTATCCCTTGGAGAAGTAATGCTTCGTCTTGATCCGGGAGAAGGCAGAATCCGTACCGCGAGATCGTTCCGCGCGTGGGAAGGCGGCGGAGAGTACAATGTAGTGCGCGGCCTTCGCAGATGCTTTGGGCTGAAGACAGCGGTTATCACCGCATTTGCGGACAACGAAGTCGGAAAGCTGATGGAAGACTTTATTCTTCAGGGCGGCGTGGACACAGAACTGATCAAATGGATGAAGACAGACGGAATCGGCCGCGTCTGCCGCAACGGTCTGAACTTTACGGAGAGAGGCTTCGGCATCCGCGGAGCAGTCGGGTGCTCGGACCGCGCGAACACCGCAATCTCCAAAGCTACTCCGGAAGACTTTGATTTTGATTATATTTTCGGCGAACTGGGCGTACGCTGGCTGCACACCGGCGGCATTTACGCGGCTCTCTCTGAGCAGTCCTGCGAGACAGTCCTTGCGGCGATCAAGACGGCCAAGAAGTATGGCACCGTGGTTTCCTACGACCTGAATTACCGTCCGTCCATGTGGAGTGCGATCGGCGGCCAGGCCAAGGCGCAGGAAGTCAATAAGGAGATCGCGAAGTATGTCGACGTTATGATCGGCAACGAGGAAGATTTTACAGCCTGCCTCGGATTCGAGATCGAGGGCAACGACGCAAACCTGAAGGAACTGAATCTCGAGGGTTACAAGAAGATGATCAACGAGGCGGCTTCCACCTATCCGAACTTCAAGGCGGTGGCGACTACGCTCCGCGAGGTCAAGACGGCTACCGTCAACGACTGGAGCGCAATCTGCTGGGCAGACGGCGAGATCTACAAGGCGAAGGATTACAAGGGACTTGAGATCATGGATCGTGTCGGCGGCGGAGATTCCTTCGCGTCCGGCCTGATATACGGCCTGATGACGACAGGCGACGCTGAAGTGGCAGTCAACTACGGTGCGGCTCACGGCGCGCTGGCGATGACGACGCCGGGCGACACCACGATGGCCAGCAAAAAAGAGGTAGAGGCGATCATGGGCGGCGCAGGAGCGCGCGTGCAGAGATAACAGAAACAGCTTGCCATGAAAATTCCTATAAAACTTCCGGGGTATGTGTCTGCGGCACTCCCGGGAGTTTTTGCATACCTTAGTATGCAGAAAAGCTGCCAGTGACAGGTTTTCTGTATTATGCGCAGGCCCGCATATGGAAATCAGCTGCTGCTGCAGCATGCGGGCTGCGCGACGAGCAGGAGGGAAAGCCGCCTCCTACTCGATTACAGGTCAGCGCATATGAAAAGCAGCTGCTGGCGCAGAATGAAATTATGATTGGGTGACTGAAGATAAAGTGTTGCGGAGGGCTTCTTCCACAAAACGGTTTAATGTTTTTTGGTGTGCGGCGGCATAAATAGCACACTGCTTGTGTAGCTCCGGGGAGATCCGCACATTGAAAGTTCCCTTGTAAGCTCGTTCCGGTTCTTTTCCTTCCATTTTGCAGCAGAGGAGATAGTCGTCAACAGCTTCGTGAAAATCATCAATGAGTTCTTTCGCTGTAATTCCTTCATAGGAAATCAAAGCACGGACTCCCATAACTTTTCCAAAAAAGATAGTATCATTTTCAGAAAATTCTACACTGCCGACATAACCTTTATATTCTATTGTATTATTCATATAAGTCCCTCCTGTTCCAGAATCTCAACGAGCTGTTTAACCTGATATTCCCGAAGTTCTTTTTGTGGGTGTGGTTTATGAAGTAAGACAGGTGCATGGCATTTGCTGGTAAATATAACTCTTGAACCGCTGGTATGTCCTTTATCCGAAGGGACATAATCCAGATATTTCAAAAGGGTTTCAGCCTCATCGAATGTAAAATCCCGAGGTTTTGATTTTAATCTTTGAATCAGTTTATCTTTTTGACTCATTTTTACTTCCTCCTTCTTGACATTCTAATACATAAATGGAAATATTGCAACTAAATTCAGTTGCATTTGACAGTCGGAAAAAAGACAGGTAAAATGAACAGAAAAAGACTTTCATTCATGTGCCCCTGTTTGCAGGGGATGAAAGTCAGGGACGAATTTGATCTGCAGAGGGGAATATCAGAGATGAAGATAGCGATCTGTGATGACGATCAGAAAAGTTGTCAGCTGGTGGAGGAGATGGTCACGCGGTACTGCCAGGAGGAAAAGCTGCAGGATGTCCGGATCAAAAGCTTTACTACGCCGCTGGAGCTGCTGGAGAAGTATCCGCGGGATCTGGATCTGCTGCTTCTGGATATCGAGATGCCGGGGATGGACGGCATTCAGACCGCGCGGGAGATACGCACGTTTGACCGGAAAGTGATCCTGATCTATATGAGCAACTACGCAAAATATGCTATCGACGGCTATTCCGTACAGGCGTACAATTATCTTCTGAAACCGGTCACCTATGAGATTCTCAGCCGGGAGCTGAGGACCGTGTTTCGCCTGATCGGCCAGCGAAGAGGGAGCAGCGTCACACTGCACTGCGAGGACGGATATTTTACGCTGTCGCCGGAGGACATCGTGATGGCGGAGACGAAGGGGAAGAATGTGCTTCTGCACACGCATGAGGGGTCCCATCTGGTGTATAAGTCCATGAAAAGTATGGAAGAGCTGTTTGGGGCGACGATGTTCCGCATCCACACGGCCTATCTCGTCTCCTTAAGTTCTGTGAAAGGGATCAGCAAGGACAGCGTCATCCTGCAGTCCGGGAAGGAGCTGCCGCTGAGCCGCCACAGAAAGAAGGAATTTATGAATCAGTACATGGAGTATATCGGAGGATTACTGTAATGCTGGAATTTGCGGCGATGAATGAATTTCAGAGGGAGTGGCTTCTGGTATATTTATATGAAGCAGTTCTTTTTCTGTGGATGTACCGTCCGGTTCTGATCCCTCGCGGCGGGTGGAGCGCGGGGCAGAAGGCGGCGCTTCCGCTTATGCTGCTGGCCTATGTGCTGGCAAAGTGGAGGCTGGAGAATTATATTTTTCTGAACATTCTGGTGATGCTGATCTATGGGACAGTCTGTCTGTACCTGTTTTCTGACACAATCCGGATCAACCGCGTGTGGATGGCGTCCGTCTTTACGATCTGCATTGAGCTGGGCAGGATTCTTGTCTACGGCAGCATTTACATCACCGGGAATTTTGCGTTCTATGACCGGCACAACTGGATGCTGCGCATTCTGGTGCAGCTTCTGAAATTTCTGTTCGCGCTTTCCAGCAGGCGGATCGTCTGCGAGTACAGCAGATACCGCGTGCAGGTGATGGATTATCTTTTGAGCGTGATCGCGATTATCCAGTTGATTTTTATGCATTACAGACGAAGGATCAGCATCAGCGGGTCAATGAATCTGGCGTTTGAGGTGCAGACGTTTCTGATCCTCGGACTGGGCGTGTTCGTTCTTCTGGTCGCGATGATCTACCACATCAAGAGCTTTATCCAGCAGCAGGATCTGAAGAAGATCCGGCGCGCCATGAAAGAGAACTACCACGAGATTCAGACAAAGAGCGAGGTGGACGCGGAAATCCGCAGGATCTATCACGATCTGAAGCACCAGCTGGCCGCCATGGACGTATCGGATTTTTCGGCCGACCGGGGGGAGCGCAAAAAACTGGCGGATAAGCTGATAACGCACGCCTCGGATCTTGAGCGGGTGACGGTGTCCGGAAATCCGCTGCTGGATTCGCTCCTGAATCACAAATTGATGGAAGCGCGCGAGAAACAGATCAATCTGCAGCTGTTTCTCAATACGGTGCAGTATGATTTTCTTGAGGCGATGGATCTGTGCTCGATCTTTGGAAATGCGCTGGACAATGCCATGGAGGCGGCCGTTCAGATTCCGGAGCCTTCGAGACGGTGGATCCGGCTGAAAACCGCGGTGATTCAGGGCATCTGGGTTCTGAAGGTGGAAAATTCCTGCGCGCGCATGCCGGTTGTGGAAAACGGAAAATACATCTCGTCAAAGCCAGGCCCCAGGCGGGAAGGAATCGGAATCTCAAGTATCCGTTACTGCGTCGGAAAGTACAATGGGACGGTGGAGATCACTGCCGAGGAGAACGCGTTCGTCCTGCGGGTGGCCGTGCCTGTCTTTGAGTCCGGCGGACAACCAGTTTTGCCGTAAAAAAGACCAGTTTTTCTTAGATGATGCCGAAAGACGATAAAAATGTTAAAATACGAATCGACTATATTAACCGCCAGTCTGTCTGATCACACAGGATGCAGGCATTTTGCAGTATTGTTCTGTCACAGGAAATTTCGTCCTGTGACACAAAAAGCGCTTCGTGCATAGATGATGCTGTTTTGCAAGAAGCAGTCTTTTTGGCAAACCGTTTGGAAATACGGGAACTGCAGGTAAAATGTCACGGAAAAGGCGTTTGCGTGAAGCGCCTCCGCAGCCAGGGGACAGACAAATTGCCGGCGGAATAAACAGGAGGGCGATATGAAATTTAAAAAGCTGAAATTATGGCTGGCAGCAGGCCTTATGGCGATGTCCATGATGCCGGCGAACATGGCTGCGGCTGAGAGCGAGAGCGAAGCCGCGGAAGAAGGCGCTGTCTATGAAGGCTCTGCGGAAGGAAGAAACGGAGAAATCAAAGTAAAAGTGACGCTCGATGAGAACGCCGCGATTACGAATATCGAGACTACTGCGGAAGAGACGCCGGGCGTAGGTGATATCGCGATCGAGCAGCTGACCAGTCAGATCATCGAGAATCAGTCCATCGCCGTGGACGCGGTGGCGGGCGCAACCCTTTCCAGCGAAGGATTCCTCGCGGCAGTTGAGGCGGCGCTTACAGAAAGCGGCGCGGAGATCGCTGAGTACAAGGGCGAGGTCGCCGCGGAGAAAGGCGAGGATCTCACCGTTGACACGGATATCGTTGTAATCGGCGCAGGCGGAGCCGGAATGGCGGCGGCTGCAAGCGCGAGCGATGCCGGAGCAAAGGTCGTTGTTCTCGAGAAGATGAGCGCGATCGGCGGAAATACCCGTGTCGGCGAAGGAACCTACAACGTGGCGGATCCGGATCTGCTGGAGTCTACCGGGACAAAGACCACGGATGCTCTTGAGCAGGAAGTTGAAGACGCGATCTCTGTTGAGACGGACGACGAAGCTTACGCGTCTCTGATCGCGGATGTGGCGGCGGATTTCGAGGCGTGGAAAGAAAGCGGAACAGACACGCTGTTCGACAGCCCAAACTGGCATGCGCTGCAGACCTACACCGGCGGCGGAGAGATCGGTGATCTTGACCTGATCAGAACCTACGCTGAAGATTCTGTGGACACGCTGTCCTGGCTGGTAGACGACATTGGCGTTCAGTTCAAGACCGATTATATCTTCATGGCAATCGGCGGAAAGTGGATACGCGGTCATCAGATCGACATGCTTGCCGCGACGGGAGCAGAAGGCGATAACGGCGGAAATGTCTACATTACAAAGCTGAAAGAGAGAACAGACGCGAACGGCGTTGAACTCTACACCGACGCAAAAGTGACAAAAATTCTGATGGATGAGAACGGACGTGCCTGCGGCGCGGTGGCAGAACGCAGCGACGGTTCCACAATCACCGTGAACGCTTCCAAGGCAGTGATCCTTGCGACCGGCGGCTTTGCGGCAAATTCGGAGATGGTTTACGAGTACAGCAACGGCGCGATCACGACTCCGCTGACAAGCTGCGCGACCAGCAGCACAGGAGACGGCATCGGGCTGGCAGAGGAAGTCGGCGCGAGCATGACTGATCTGGATCAGATTCAGGTACATCCGCTGGGCGACCCGCACAATGACTGCGGATGCGTGGCTGAGTTCGTCGGGAACTGGCTCAGCGCTCAGTACTATATGTTCGTCAACAAAGAAGGCGAGCGTTTTGTAAAAGAAGACGGAACACGATATGAGATGTCCATGGCAGAGCTGGAGCAGACCGACGACCAGATGTGGCTGATCGTGGATTCCAGCCAGATCGCGGGCGACGACACACGTACCGCGCAGATCGAATCTCTGATCGCGGACGGACATACCGTAAAAGGCGAGACACTTGAAGAGCTGGCTGAGCAGATCAATGTTGATCCGGCAGTCCTTCAGGCGACCGTTGACAAGTACAACGCAGGCATGGAGAGCGGAGAGGATGAGTTCGGAAAAGCAGCAGATCCGAATGCGACGATCTCTGTAGGACCGTTCTATGCAAGCCTTCGTACACCGACCGTACATCACACCATGGGCGGCGTGACGATCAACAGCAATGCAGAAGTTATTGATACCGAAGGCAACGTGATTCCGGGCTTCTATGCGGCAGGAGAAGTTGCCGGCGGAATCCATGGAAACAACCGTCTCGGCGGAAACGCGTTCTCCGATATCATGACCTTTGGCCGTATCGCGGGAGAAAATGCGGCAGCAGCTGAGTAAAAAAGGCCATTGTCACATTTATAAATACAGAAAAGGGGGATTGCTGTCTCGGCAATTCCCTTTTTGCAACACAGGAAATTCCGCTCTGTGCCACAAAAAGCCCCCGGCTGGATGCGCAGCCCGCAGAAAAGAACCCCCCTCAAACTCAGTGGAAGTGTCAATTATAACAAAAAACAGCATTTTTACCCGATTAAAAAGAAAATATATAAGGACATATCTGCATAAAATGGCGGGATATATTTGCAATGATGAATTTTTATGCTGGATTTCCGCATAAAAAAACAAAGTTGCAAAAAAGTGTACTTTTTTGTAACTCTGCTTCCAGTTCTATAAAATATCACTTCTTCTCCTTTTAGTCAAGCATAATCTTCAAATTACACGAAATTTCCACTTATTTTGGTCAAAATATGGGCCTCGGACCGGCTTTTTCCAGCCGGTTTCGGGGTCTTTTTTCATCTGCAAAAAAGTACACTTTTTTGCAGAACTGTACGTATGGGAGGCAGTACCATGACAGATTTTCATACCCATATCCTGCC